>DATHUD010000249.1:0-2315 GCA_035462575.1 Thermoanaerobaculia bacterium
AGGGGCTCTGGTTTGTTGGGTTTGCTTTTCTCTCCCTCTCCTCTAGGAGAGGGAGCCGGAGGGTGAGGTCGCAGGCCACGGCGGCCCCATTTCATAGCAGTCGAGACCGGTGTCGTTGGCCGGCCTGTGGCGGCTTCCCCCCTCTCTGCGCGTGTAGAATCCCGCCGGAAGCAAACTTCTTATGGCGATCAGTACCTTCGACCTCTTCACCATCGGCATCGGCCCTTCGAGCTCGCACACCGTGGGGCCGATGCGGGCGGCGCGGCGCTTTGCCGAGCGGCTGGAGCACGACGGGCTCCTCGACCGCACCGCCGGGGTGAAGGCCGAGCTCTTCGGCTCCCTCGCCCACACCGGCAAAGGGCACGGGACCGACCGGGCCGTGCTCATGGGGCTCGAAGGCGAGACGCCGGAGGGGATCGATCCGGACTCCGTCCTGCCCCGGGTCCATGCCGCGCGGACGGAGAAATCCATCTCTCTCCTCGGCCGCCACCGCGTCGCGTTCGACGAGAAGGCGGATCTCCTCTGGAACCGCAAGGACCTCCTCCCCCTCCACTCGAACGGCATGCGCTTCACCGCCAGGGACCCGGAGGGCGGAGTCCTGACCGAGCGGATCTACTACTCCGTGGGCGGCGGCTTCGTGATCAACGAGGGAGCCTCGAGCGAGGACCGCCTGGTCGAGGACACGACGGCGGTGCCCTTCCCCTTCAGGAGCGGGGCGGAGCTCCTCGCCGCCGGCGGCGGGCACGGCCTCGCGATCTGGGAGCTGATGCTCGAAAACGAGAAGTCCTGGCGGAGCGAGGAGGAGATCCGGGCGGGGCTCCTCGCGATCTGGAACGCCATGCAGCGCTGCGTCGAGCGCGGCTGCCGGCAGACCGGCGTGCTCCCCGGCGGCTTGAAGGTGCCGCGCCGGGCCCCCAGCCTCTTTGCGGAGCTCACGTCCAAGCCCGAAGAGGCGATGAAGGACCCGTTGACCGTGCTCGACTGGGTGAACCTCTACGCCCTGGCGGTCAACGAGGAGAACGCGGCGGGGGGCCGGGTGGTCACCGCCCCCACCAACGGCGCGGCCGGGATCGTGCCCGCCGTGCTCCACTACTACCGGAAGTTCACGCCCGGAGCGAGCGAAGAGGGGGTGATCCGCTTCCTCCTGACCGCCGGGGCGATCGGCATCCTGTATAAAGAGAACGCCTCCATCTCCGGCGCCGAGGTCGGCTGCCAGGGAGAGGTGGGGGTCGCCTGCTCCATGGCGGCCGGCGGTCTCGTGGCCGCTCTGGGAGGCACCGACGCCCAGGTGGAGAACGCGGCCGAGATCGGCATGGAGCACAACCTGGGGCTGACCTGCGACCCGGTGGGGGGGCTCGTCCAGATCCCCTGCATCGAGAGGAACGCCATGGGCTCGGTCAAGGCCATCAACGCGGCCCGGATCGCTCTCAGGGGCGACGGCTCGCACAAGGTGTCGCTCGACCGCGTGATCAAGACCATGCGGGACACCGGCGCCGACATGAAGACCAAATACAAGGAGACCTCCCGCGGCGGGCTCGCGATCAACGTGATCGAGTGCTAGAAAGGCCGCGGGGGATGGCTCCCCGGATCCGATAACGTCACTTTTCGAGGGAGATTCGCATGCTTGCCAGCGAGAGACTGATCCAAGCGTTCAACGAGCAGATCGGCAACGAGATGGGGGCCTCGATGCAGTACATCGCGATCGCCAGCTACTTCGACCACGAGACCCTGCCGCAGCTCGCCCAGTTCTTCTACCGCCAGTCCGAAGAGGAGCGCACGCACGCCATGCGCTTCGTGAAGTTCATCAACGACGTGGGCGGCCGGGTGGTGATCCCGACGCTCCCCGCACCGACTCACGACTTCACCACCGCCGAGGAGGCCGTCTCCAAAGCCCTCGCCTGGGAGGAGGAGGTCACCCGCCAGATCTACGACCTGGTCGAGGTCGCCAAGGAGGACCGGAGCTACGTGGCGGTCCGCTTCCTCGACTGGTTCGTCGAAGAGCAGCTCGAAGAGGTGACCACCATGAACGACCTCCTCTCCGTCATCCGCCGCGCCGGCCCGGACCGCCTCCTCTTCGTCGAGGAGTACCTGGTCCGCCAGGGCGGCGGCGGCAAGGGGCTCGCGAGCCCGGCGCTGGAGGGGGAGGGGTCGTAGAGGCCCCTCACCTCCCCGGCCCTCCTCTCCCAGCGCCCCCCCAGCCCCCGGGAGAGGAGGGAGAAAGAAAACTGGGGTCTCGTGTTGGGAGGGGGCGCCCTCTCCCGGGGGAAGGGGGGGCGATGGGAGCGGGTCGGGGTGAGGTTTTCGGGGTGGTGGGC
>DATHUD010000250.1:0-3630 GCA_035462575.1 Thermoanaerobaculia bacterium
TCCGGCGGGAAGAGCCAAGCCGCAAGGGCGAAGAAGGGCAGGGGGATCAGATAGAGCACGGCGAAGTCCCCCATCAGTGCCCAGAAACGCGAGCCAAACACGTCCTTCACCCGCCACGCCATCAGAAGGTTTCCCACCAGCAGATAGTTCGCCGCCGCCATGCCCGGGGCTCCGAAGCGGCCGGTCAGATAGATCCCGAAGCCCACGAGAGAGATCAGGTTGACGACCATGATGATCAGCCAGGCCCGGTCTTCGTGGCGCGCTTTGAGGAGCTCTCCTCCCATCATGGAAAACTGATCGAAAAAGGGGATGAAGGCGAGCGCCTGGAGGATGGGCACGGCCGGCAGCCACTCTTCCCCCAGAATCAGAAGCACGTGGTGGGCGTTCAGGAACAGGAAATAGCTCGCGATCACCTGGCAGCCCAGAAGCTGGATCGCGCTCAGCCGGAAGACTTCGAGGAAGCGCGGCCGATCGTCCAGATACTCGACGAGGGAGGGAAACAGGGCGCGCGGATAGACGATCGTGGGCACGATGAAGGCGAGCATGTAGCTGCGGGCGTAGAGGCCCACGGTCTTCGTGTCCTCGAAAATCTGAATGATGAAAACGTCGATGTAGGTGACGAGCTGAATGACGATCCAGATCCAGAAGAGGTAGGAGCTCCTGCGGATCAGATCCGGCACGAGAGAGAGGTCCACGTGGAGCGGCACCTTCCCCCACGCCCGGGCCCAGGACCAGACGCCGTAGAGGAGAGCCGCGGCGAGGTCCGCCGCTACGAAGCTCCACACGCCCCAGCCGAGCCAGGCGAGCAGCACGGAGACGGCGGCGATCACGAAGCCGCGGGCGATCTCGGGCCCCACGAGCCGGCCGATGGTCAGCTCCCGCTCGAAGAAGGCTTTCGGAACGACCGAGAGGCCGTCCAGGATGACCCACGCGGCAAAGACCCGGAGCACGAGCGGGAGGTCGGGGTTCAGGCCGCCGAAGACGGGCGCCGCCGCGATCAGCACCAGGGTGATGACGACGCCCAGGAAGGTCGTGGAGGCGAGGACGGTGCCGTAGGGGCGGCGGTTGTCGCGCACCAGGTGGTACGGAAGCCCGAGGTCGCGCACGGCCGAGGCGACCGTCACGATGCGCAGCGCAAGCTCGTAGAGGCCGTGGCCCTCGGGGATGATCAGGCGGGCGAGGATGATCTTGGCGCCGAAGCCGACGGCCAGGCGCGCGAACTGGATGGCATAGGCCGCGTAGGTCGACCGCAGGAGGCGCTGCTCGGTGGTGTGGGCGGCGGGGGGGGCGGGAGAGCTCGTCATGCCGCCAGCCCCCGCCCCGGGCCCTCACCCCAACCCTCTCCCAGCCTCCCGCCCTGCCGCCGGGAGAGGGAGCCCTTATGGAAGAAAGCAAGAAGCTCCCTCCTCTCCCGGGGGAAGGACGGGAGGCTGGGAGAGGAGGGCTGGGGAGGTGAGGGCTCGCGGGGTGGCAACACCGCCCGATGGCGAAAGATCAGAGCGCTCACAGCAGGTTCGCCCAGCCCGCCCAGCGTTCGGTCAGGTCCATGCCCGTCTCGAAGTCGAAGGCCGGGCGGTAGCCGAGGAGGCGCTTCGCCTTGTCGATCTTGACGCGGGTCTTGGCGCGGAAGAAACCGATCATCTGGGGGTCGAGCGGCAGGATGGGCAGCTCTCGCGAGGCCGGCGGCACGGGCCGCCCTCCCCCGCCCGACATCCTCTCCTTGATCCGCTTCTGCACGCTTTCGGGGAGGACCGCGCTCGCGAAATCGCGCAGCCAGAGCATCTCGCGGGCGGCCAGGATGCGGTCGCGGATCTTCTGGTCCTGCTTCAAGATCCGCAGGGCCTCGCCCGCCGTCCGGGGCTGCTCGCGCTTCCAGCTCCGCCAGTAGGCCAGGGCCTCGTCCTCGGTCATGTCCACGGTGCGGGGGGTGTCGCCCAGCATACGGGCGAAGCGGCCGTAGAGCTCCCGCCAAGTGACCGGCTCTTCTCCGGAGACGAGGAACGCCTCCCCCACCGCTTCGTCCTTGACCGCCGCGAGGATCATGGCGCTCACGAGGTCGTCCACGTACACGGCGTTGCCGAGGCCGTCGCCGCCGTTGACGAGGATCTGCCGGCCCTTTTTGAGGGACGCGAGCACGGTTTCGGTCCAAACTCCGCCGTAGGGGCCGTAGACGGCGGTGGGCTGGAGCACGGCGGCGGGCACGCCGGAGGAGAGCACGATCTTCTCCGCGTCGAGCTTGCTGTCCGAATAGGCGTTTCCGAAGCGGCGGCGGGGGGCGGTCTCGTCGAGGTCGCCGTCGGCCGTCTGGCCGTAGACCATGAGCGTGCTCAGGTGGACGACGCGGCGGACCCGCGCCGCCCGCGAGGCCTCGATCACGCGGCGGGTCCCCTCCCGGTTTACCCAGGCGCGCAGCTTCTGGCTCCCCTTGGTGCCGTAGGCGCAGTGGAAGACGGCGTCGCACCCCTGGATGGCGGTGGCCAGGTCCGGCACGTTCGTCACGTCGCCGTGGAGGACGGTCACCGGGAAGCGGGCGAGGCGCGCCGCGGCGGCCAGGTTGCGCACCAGGGCGCGCACCTCGGCGCCGTGCTCCAGGACCAGCCGCTCGGCGAGCCGGCCGCCGATGAAGCCGGTGGCGCCGGTGATGAGCACCCGTTTTCCGGCGAGCGCCCCTTGGATCGAGGCGAGGCTCAAGACACCTTCTCCCGCGCGGCCGGCAGCACGGACCACGGAAGCTCCAGGAACCGGCGCTTCGCATAGCACGCGTCGATCAGATCGAGCGACCGCCGCCCCTCGCGGCCGGGGATGAACGGCTCGCGCCCCTCGCGGATCGCGGCGGCGAAGTCGTCGATCTGGCGGATGAAGGCTTCGCGGAATTCGAGCCCTGAGCCGCCGGGCTTCCGGGCGTGGCCCGCGAGGGAGATCTCGCTGCCGGCGATCGAGAGGCGGATCAGGGGGTCCGAGTCCCACACACCCGCTTCGAGCGTGGCCCGCTCTCCCTCGAGCACGCAGGAATTGCGGAGGTTTCTCGTGCGGCTGATCTCGACGGTGCCCATCGCGCCCGTGCGCATCGTGAGGCGCATGTCGCAGTCCGACTCGAGGCCGCCCTGGGCGTCGTCCCAGTATTCGACCTCGCTCCAGTCCCCCAGCCACCAGAGGAGCAGGTCGAGCACGTGGACGCCGAAATCGGCGAGCACGCCGCCCCCGGCGGTCTCCTTCTTGAGGATGAAGCTGGAGGCGAAGGGCCAGCGGGTGATCACCCCCTGGCGAAGATCGAAGCGGCGCACCGGCCCGATGAGGCCGTCCCGCAGCAGGTCGCGCACGAAGATCGACGCGTCGAAGAACCGGAAGTCGAGCCCCACGGCCAGAACGGCGCCCGAAGCTTCGGAGGCGGCGATCATCTCGTCCGCCTCGCGGCCGTTGACGGCCATGGGCTTTTCGACGAGCACCGGGACACCCTGCCGGAGAAGGTCCACGGCCACGGGCGCGTGCAGGCTGTTGGGGAGGGCGATCACAGCGCCGTCCACCCGGCCCACGATCGCGCGGTAGTCGGTCGCGGTCTCCGCCACACCGAAGCGGGCCGCGAGCGCCTTGGCCCGGCCGGCGTCCGCGTCCACGAGCACGGTGGCCTCG
>DATHUD010000251.1:0-5412 GCA_035462575.1 Thermoanaerobaculia bacterium
AGGCGGAACTATGGACGAACACGGACGGACACGGACGGACACGGACGAGCACGGAGGCCGAGAACCTGGACGATTGTTTCAGTCAGTGTTGGTCCGTGTTGGTCCGTGTTGGTCCGTGTGGGTCCGTGTTCTTCCTAGGAAAAGAAATCCGCCAGTATCGCGTTCACCGCGTCGGGCTCCTCGTGCTGCACCCAGTGGGTGGCCTCTTCGAGGAAGACCAGGCGGCCGTCGTCGCAGAGGTCGATGCTGGGCTGGGCCATGTCGCGCAGGAGGGCGCTGTCCTGAGCTCCCCAGAGGAGGAGAGTGGGAACGGTCACGCGCGAGCTCCGGGTGAGGCGGGGGACGCCCTTGCGCAGGGCGGCGCGGTACCAATTGAGCATGGCGGTGATGGCGCCCGGCTGGGACCAGGCTTCCCGGTAGAGGACGAGGTCGGCGTCCGGAAAGGTTCCCGGCCGGCTGGTCTTCCGTAGGGTCTTCACCGTGGCGGCCCAGTTCCTGGCCCGCAGCACGCGCTCGGGAAGCCACGGGAGCTGAAAGAAGGCGATGTAGGAGCTCTTCTTCCGCTGCACGGGGTTTTTCTTCACCGTGCGGAGCATGACGTAGGGGTGGGGGATGTTCAGAAGGGCGAGCTTTTCGATGCGCTCCGGGTGGTGGACGCCCAGCCACCAGCCCACGGCGCCGCCCCAGTCGTGGCCGGCCACGTAGGCCTTTTCATAACCGGCGTCGTCGATCAAACCGACGATGTCCCGCGCGAGGAGGTCCAAGGAGTAGGAGGAGACCCCCCGCGGCTTGTCGCTCAGGTTGTAGCCGCGCTGGTCGGGCGCCAGCACCCGGTAGCCCGCGGCGGCGAGGGACTCGATCTGGTGACGCCAGCCGTACCAGAATTCGGGGAAGCCGTGGAGCAGGAGGAGGAGGGGGCCGCTCTCCGGCCCGGCCTCGACGGCGTGCAGGCGCAGGCCGTTGGTGTCGATGGTGCGGTGGCGCGGTTTCAGCTCGACGTCCACGTCTCCCCTCCCTCGTCCGGACCGGCGGGGCCGGCGCGGGTGATAGGCTCCGCCATGATCCCATGAGAACCGCGATCCTCCTCCCCCTGCTCCTGCTTTCCATCGCCTGCGGCGGGCCCACGCAGACGCCGTCGGTTCCGGGAGCGGGCCCGAACGTCTTCGACCCCAAGGCGATCGAGCCCGGTCAGGAGTTCCTGGGGCTCGTGGTGGTGCAGGAGGAGGTGTCGCAGGCGGCCGACCGCCCCGTCTCGGTCGGCCGGGTGCTGTTCCGGGGGGAGATCACGGTCTCCGGCACCTTTCGCCCGCATCCCGAGGAGGGGCCCCAGGTGCCCTGCTTCACGGTGGACGCGGCGTCGGCGCGGGCCCTGCCGCGCTTTCCGGCGGACGAGCGGATCCCCTGGTTCTGCTTCCGCAACACCTTCCAGGCCTCCCAGGCCATGCGGGAGGCGGCCGGGAGCCCGAGGACGATCGTCATCCGCGGCTTCGAGACCGTCTACCAGTCGACGGACGCGGTCGACGAGGCGGAGCTCGTGGGTTTCGCCCCTTAAGGCAGCGACACCAGCAGCACCCGGTCCCACGCGGGCTCTACGGCGGAGACGGCGGCCAGGAGGGCGAGGCCGATGCCGGCGGCGCCTTCGAGGAATCCGGGCTCGGTCCGCCAGGGCGGGTCGCCGTCCATCTCCGCCGTCCAGACTCGGAAGCCGGCGATCCCTTCGCCGGGCTGGCGGATCTCCAGAGCGTGGCCGATCCAGAACCGGGCCGCCTCCGCCAGGCGCTCCTCGCCGGTCGACTGGTACATCCGGTTGAACAGGTGGCCGAGCCCCGCGGCGCCATGGCAGAGGCCGGCGTCCCGCACCATCGCTTTTTCGGCGGGGCGTTCGGCGGCTGAAAGGGCGATGCCGAGCGCCTCTTTTTCCCAGGCGGGCTCGCCCACGGCCCGGGCGGCGGCGAGGAGGGACGCCGCGATCCCGGCGTCTCCATAGCACCAGGCGAGACGGGAGAGGCCCGGGTCCTCCCCGGGATAGAACGAGGTGCCGAAGCACGAGCCGGCCCCCGGCTCCAGCCGGTGCGCGAGCAGCCAGCGCACGGTGTCGTCGAGGAGCGGCCGGGCCGGGGCCACGCCCGCGGCCGCGGCCCCGGCCAGGAGGGCGACGACGGCCGGGACGCCGTGGGCCACGCCCAGGTTGTAGTAGCCGTTGGGGTGGATCTCGCGCTGCCACTCGGGGAGCCGCTCGGGCGGGGTGAACCAGGTGACGCCCTCCGGCATCCGCTCGGAGCGCTCGGCCAGCCGCTCGACGATCCGCTCGAGGCAGGCCGTGGCGGTCGGCCGGGGGAGCCTCTCCAGGGCGTAGACCCCGAGCCCGGCGAGCCCGGTGATCAGGTCGTAGTCGCCCGGCCAGGGGGACCGCTCCAACGCTCCGAGCAGGGCCTCGTCCACGTCGAGGTTCGGGTCGTCCTCCCCGGGCTCGAAGAGGCGCCCCTGGAGGTGCTCGGCCACCCAGGCCACGCCGGGGAAGCCGGTGTAGAGCGTGGGGGGGAGCGGCGTCGTGGCCAGGGTCTCGACCGCGCCGTCCAGGAGGGCCACGGCCCGGTCGGCCTGGGCCTCGTCGTTCTCCGCGAGGGCGAGATAGGCGTGGAAGACGGCCTGGCCGGCCTGGCCGGCCGCGAGCGAGGCGCCCCGGCCGTCGTCGGCGAAGGGAGCCACGGGGAGAGCGGCGGCGATCTCGTGGACGGCTTCGGAGACGGGTAGGGCGGCGGGGCCTTCGAGGATCGGGTGCCAGTTTCGGGTCATGAACCCGGATTCTGCCCCAAAACCTCAAAAAAAGCGGCCCCCAACGCAATCTGATGTCCCCTTTCCCCTGGCTCCCGTACTATCATTGTCAGAAGAACCGTTGTAGCAGTCGCAGGTCCACAATTGGAGGTCGCCCATGGAGCTCTTGGGATCGCTGCGTCTTTTCGCCCATCTCCTGCGCTTTCGTCTGAAGGGTGGGAGCCCGCGCAACTACGAGAAGCAGTGGGACAGCTACTGGCGTACGGTCGACTCGACCGGCCAGGGCGGGCAGGTGCTCTGGGACAACGTCCCGGAGCGGGCCGCGGCCGAGGATCTGATCCGCTTCAAGCGGCACGTGGACGACAGCAGCCTCCCCCTCCTGGACATCGGGTGCGGCAACGGCCGGCAGACCCGGTTCCTCGCCCGGCACTTCCAGAAAGTCGTCGGCGTGGACATCTCCGCGGCGGCGGTGGAGCTGGCGCGCCGGGAGACGGCCCGGGAGACCAACGTCGAGTACCGGCTCCTCGACGGGACGAACCCGCGCCAGGCTCTGGAGCTCCACGAGGAGCTCGGCGACTGCAACATCTACATGCGCGGAGTGTTCCACTGCGTCCAGCAGAAGGACCGCCCCGCCTTCGTCCGCAGCCTGGAGATCCTCCTGGGCGAGAGGGGGGGGCTCTACCTCATCGAGCTCCAGCACGGCGCCCTTTCGGTCCTCCGCAAGGTGCCGGGCAATACCTCCTCGGGCCTCCCGAAACTGGTGCACAACGTGGTGAAGCACGGCATCCGGCCGATCGGCTTCAACCCGAAGGACCGGGAGGTCTATTACCCGGAGAGCCGCTGGCGCATCCTGGGCGAGGGGCACGAGGTGGCCATCAACACGGTCCTCCTGGCGGACGGCCAGGAGATCCAGGTGCCGGCGAGCTACCTCATCCTGCGGCCCAGGACGGCCCGGTCCCCACAGGCCGTGCTCGAGTCGTCCACCCGGATCGAGGCGTTGAAGGCGGTCCGGTAGGGCGGGGCCCGAGGTGAAACTCTGAGCGGCTTCGGCCTGCGACCTCACCCCAACCCCTCTCCTAAAGGAGAGGGGCTCAGGTTGCCTGGTTGCTTTTCTCTCCCTCTCCTTTAGGAGAGGGAGCCGGAGGGTGAGGTCGCAGGGCAAGACCGCCATTCCGGCGCCTCTATAATGGCCGGATGAGATTCATCCGGCCCGTGCTCCTCGTCTGCCTCCTCCTCTCCTGCGGACCCGCCGCCGCGGAGACCGCGCTCTCCCTGCCTGAAGGTGTCACTCCGCCGCCCGCCGAGATCGAAGGGCGGCTCAAGGAGCTGCTCGGGCAGGCGGAGAAGTACCGCGGCCTCGCGGCCCGGCAGCCGGTGCCCTCGGGCGTCATCGGGGAGCAGGCGCTCCAGGGGAAGATGGCCGAGGCGCTCCGGGAGGATCTGCCGGTCGAGGAGATGAAGGCGCTGGAGGTGAGCTTGAAGGCCTTCGGCCTCATTCCGGAGACGATGGAGCTGGCCTCCTACTATCCGAAGCTGCTCACGAGCCAGGTGGCGGGCTACTACGACCCCGTGCGGCGGTACCTCGCGATCGTAGAGCGCGAGGGCGGGCTCCTGGGCAAGGGGGCGGGCGCGGAAGAGCAGCGAGACGCCGAGGACATGGTGCTCGTCCACGAGCTGGTCCACGCGCTCCAGGATCAACACTTCGATCTCCAGAAATTCGCGTCGGCCGACCCGATGTCCGACGGCGCCACGGCGCGCGCGGCGCTGGTCGAGGGGGATGCGACCCTCGCCATGACGAGCTACGCGAGCGGAGGCAAGGTCGAGGAGCTGCCCGGGGTGGCCGAGGCCATGGAGCGGTGGATGAGCGATTCCGGCCGGATGGCCGCTTCGATGCCGGATATGCCCGGAGGCGAAGAGCTCGCGCGGGCTCCCGCCTTCCTCCGCGAGGGCCTGCTGTTCGGCTACCTCCGGGGGTTCACCTTCTCTCTCTCCGTCAAGAAGCGGGGAGGGCAGAAGCTCCTCGACTACGCCTTCTCGACCGATCCGCCGCGCTCCTCCGAGCAGATCCTCCACCCCGAGAAGTGGCACGGCCGGCGGGACGACCCGGTCGTCCTCGTCTGGCCCGACCTCTCCCAGGCCCTCGCCGGCTACGGCAAGTCCGCCGAGGGCGAGCTGGGGGAGGCGAGCGTCGGGATCCTGCTCCGGGAGGGGATGGCGGACGACGCCAAGGCCACGGCCGCCGCGGCGGGCTGGGGGGGAGACCGCTTCGCCGTCTACGAGAAGGAGGGCCGGAGGGTCCTCCTCTGGCTCACGGAGTGGGACAGCGAGGCCGACGCCCGCGAGCTCAAGGCCGCGATGAAGAGACTCGCCGGAGACTGGACGGTCGACACCCTGGCCCCCCGCCGGGTCCTGGTGACCCGCGGCCGGCTCGACGGTGAGGAGCGGGAGGCGGTGCGTGCGGCGCTTTCGAAGGTGGAGGCGAAGAGGCCGGAGAACCGGGGGATCGATCTGGCGGGGTTTACGAAGGCGGGGAGGTAGAGGCGCGCCCCCGCCCGGCCCTCACTCCCCCAGCCCCTCTCTCCCACCACCCCATTCCCCCTCCCTGGGAGAGAGGGGAGAAAAGCAAGAGCTGTTTCA
>DATHUD010000252.1:0-5490 GCA_035462575.1 Thermoanaerobaculia bacterium
GCGGCCGGCTTGCGGCCACGCCGGGCCGGCGCAGGAGCCGGAGCCGCGGCGGCGGCGCCGCGGCGCGAAGCGGTCTTCCTTCCGGAAGCGGCGCGCTTGCCCGCGGGCTTTGCCGCTGCGGCGGCGGGCTTGCGGCCACGCCGCTTCGACCCCGTCGCCGCGGCGGCGGCCGACGGACGCGGAGCGGAGCCGTCCTTGCGCGGACGTCCGCGCTTGCCGGCATTTTCATTCTTGATCTCGTCGAAGACCGGCAGAGCGCTCTCGGGGTAACGCTGCTTGCGGCCCGCCCCCACAGAGGGGAGACGATCCTGGTAAAGCTTCTTGTAGCGCTGGAGAGTCGGCATTGAAATGCCGGTGCGCTGAGAAATCTCGGAAAGGGTGTAGAGCCTGCCTTCGGATCCGCTTGATTCGGTGTCTGCCATGGTGCCTTTTGCCTCCTCGTCGCTTTGAATTAAAAGGGGAGTATATTTAACGTCGCGTTTAAACAGCACGGACATTATCAAAAACAAGGCCGCATAAGTCAATAGTTCCGCGAAAAAATCTGGAGCCGCAAACCCGGAGCATGGAGAGAGCCACCTTCCGGCACGCCTCCAGGAGTGCGCTCCGCCGATCCGCCCCAGAGCGGTTTCAGGATTCCCTACTGTCAAGGTGAGCCTCGGCGCCCTCAAGGGGACAAGCCAAACGAATAAAACAGAGGAAATCAGGGGAAAAATCCGGAAAGGCCCACCGGAGAGACTTTTCCACGGCCTGGAAGATCTGCTTTTGGCTCTCCTGGCATACAATGCCGCCGCCATGAACCAGGATACGAAGAGAGAGCTATACCGCGAAATGCTCCGCGAGCTCGATTCCGTTCTCGAAGGCACCGGAGACGCGATCACCGCCATGTCGACCTCCGCTTGTGTTCTTCATCAGAAGCTCCCTTACGCCAGCTGGACCGGCTTTTATCGCGTGGTCGCCCCCCGGCTCCTGCGCGTCGGTCCCTATCAGGGACCTCTCGGCTGCCTCGAAATTCCCTTCGAGCGCGGCGTCTGCGGCGCGGCCGCCCGGGAACGCGCCACACAGCTCGTGCCGGACGTCGATCAATTCCCCGGCCATATCGCCTGCGATTCCGCCGCGCGCTCGGAGATCGTCATCCCTCTCTACAATCCCGGCGGACAGCTCGTCGCCGTGCTCGACGTCGATTCGCACCAGCCCGCGGCCTTCGACGAGATCGATCGCGAGGGCCTGGAAAAGGTCGCGGACCTTCTGCGCCCCTACCTTCGCGAGAGCACGCGAGCGTTCCCGGGTGTCGAAGCCTGACGATCGATCTTCAATTGCCGTAGCAGATACGAGAGGGCCTGCCGCGAGATCCCCAGCGAGCGCGCGGCCTCGGCCAGGTGCCCGCCGCAGGCGGCGAGCGCCCGCTCGATCAACCCACGCCGGAACGAGTCCACCTGCTGGTGATACAAAGACTCGGAGAGCCTTGAAGCCTCCTGGATTTCCAGGTGCTCCGGTTCGATCACCCCCTTTTCAGCGAGCACGGAGGCGACGGAAAGAACGTTCTCTAGCTCCCGCACGTTGCCCGGCCACGGGTAGGAGAGGAGCCGCGCCCGCGCCTCGGGGGACAACCTCACGATTTTTTCGTCCGCGGCACGAGCGAGGAACCGATCGGCGAGAAGCAGCACGTCCTCTCCACGATCGCGCAGCGGCGGCAGCGTCACGCTCCCCACCTTGAGCCGGTAATAAAGGTCCTGACGAAAGCGGCCCTCCCGCACCCCGGCCGCGAGATCGCGATGTGTGGCCGCGAGCACGCGGACATTGACTCTTCGCGCCACGCTCTCGCCGAGCCTTCTCACCTCACCTTCCTGCAGCACGCGAAGCAACAACCCTTGCGCCGCGAGCGGAAGGTCGCCGATCTCGTCCAGGAACACCGTGCCTCCGTGGGCAGTTTCAAAAACTCCGCGATGTTCCCGGTCGGCTCCCGTGAACGCGCCGCGGACGTGTCCGAAGAGATCCGACATCAAAAGGGTTTCAGAGAGGGCGGCGCAGTTGATCGCGACGAACGGGGCCGCGGCCCGCGCGCTCGCCCGGTGGATCTGACGGGCCGCGAGCTCCTTGCCCGTGCCGCTCTCGCCCAGGACGAGCACGGGGAGATCGCCCGGAGCGAGACGGGCGATCCGCGCGAGAGCGGCGCGGAGCTCCGCGCTCTCTCCCACCATCCCGCCGGCCTCGCGCCCGGTTCGGGGAAGAGGCTCCTCGCCGGGGAACGGCGCGTGGGATCCTCCCGCGAGGTCCCGGGCGATCAGAGCGAAAAGCGCGTGGAGAGTCGCGTCGGTCCGCGGCGCCTGCAATGCGATCGAGCCTTCCGAGAGGACCAGCTCGGCCTCGGGATACCCGGCATCCGCGAGCAGGGCAGCCACCGCCTCGGGGTCTCCGGGGTCCCGGCCGAGATAGGCGGAGAGGGCCTGCCAGGGTCCCTGGTCGCGGGCCTCCAGCCGTTCGGCGGGGAAGACCGCTCCCATCCGCCGGAACGTGGCGATCGCCTTGCGCAGCCAGCGCGGAGGGACCGTGCCGGGCGCGGCCACCTCCAGGTCGAAGACCAGCCGCGCCGCGCGGTAGGGCTCGAGCGCGCCCAGGGCCTCCCAGGCTGGCGAGGGCGCCGGCTCACGGGCCCAGAGAGAAGCGAACGGGGTTCCCGCTGCCTCGGAGAGAGCGCCCTCGCGGTCCCCCGCCTGGGCGCGGAGGGCGGGCCTCTCCTCGGGCTCCAGCTCGCTCCACGCGCCGGGCGTCACATGGGCCAGCTCGGCGGCGGCCTCCTCCGGCCGGCCCAGCCAACCCAGGGCCCGGGCCGCGAGGAGGTGCAGCTCGGCCCGGCGCCAGTCCCGGCCGCGCCGGTCGAGGTCGGCCAGGGTGTCGCGGCAGAGGGCCAGGGCGGCGGCGGGGCGGCCGAGCACCAGCTCGTGGCGGGCGGCGAGCTCCAGATCCTGCGCGAGGCCCCGGAGGTTTCCGGCCAGCCGGTTCTCCGCCGCGGACCGCTCCAGGATGTCGGCCACCCCGGCGAGCCGGCCGCGCCGGAGCCGGATCTCGGCCAGGTTCGACAGGGCGAGCGTGGTGGCGCGGGGACCGTCGCAGCCCGAATAGAGGCGCAAGGCGTGGAGGAAGGCGCGCTCGGCGCCCGGCAGGTCGCCGGCCTGGGCCCGCCCGAGCCCGAGGTCGTTCCACAGCCCCGCGGCCTGGTGGCGCGGCAGAAGGCGGCGCCCGGCGTAGAGCGCCCGGGCCACCGAGGCGACCGCCTCGGCCCCGCCTTCCGGGTCCATCCCCGCCCGCAGGCTCCGGGCGTGGTGCCAGCGCCAGGCGAGATCCGGGTCTGAAAGCGCGCCGCGGGCTTTCTCCAGCCAGAGGTCCATGGCGGCGGCGTCCCCCCGGTCCCAGGCCGCGTCCGCGGCCACCAGCCAGGCGCGGAGGGCGGCGCGGCCCCCGGAGGTCTCGCGAAGGGCGCGGCGCACCCAGCGGCCGGCCCGCTCCGGCTCGTTGCCGTTGGCGAACACCCGCGCCGCGATCTCGGCGAGGTCGGCCAGGACGTCCGGCGCCAGCGCCTCCCGCTCCAGCTTCAGGAGAGCCACCCGGGCGGCGCCGAGCTGGCCCAGCAGGAGATGGCAGCGCAGAGCGAGCGCCCGTGCCGGAACGGAGCCGAGGCCGGCCAGCGTCTCCCGGGCGGCCTCGAAACGGCCGAGGGCGAAGAGGGCGCGGGCCTGCTCCACCCGCTCCCCTTCCCGGGTGGGCGGCCGGCGCTCCCAGGCCGCGGCCGCGGCCCGGAACCGGCCCCGCGAGGCGAGCTCCCCGGGGCTCCCCTCCTCCTCCCGGTTCCAGAGGGCCCGTCCCTCCGGCCCCGTGAGCCGGGAGCGGAGCTCCCCGGCGCTCCGGGCCTGAGCGAGAAGCCGGAGGCGGAGGGGCCGGGGCCCGGCCACCCACAGGCGGACGCCGTCGTCCCGATGGACCTCCCCCACCAGCGCCTCCCGCGCGCCGGCGAAGGCGGGCTCCCAGAGGAACGGAGCCGCCTCCAGGATCCGGGCGACCGCCGCGTCCGGCGGCACCGGCACGAGCGACTGCCGCCAGCCATTAAGCACCGCCCGGGCCGCCCGCCGCCCCTCTCCCCGGCCGGCCACTACCGCGCCGTCCGTCCCGAAGAGGAGCGCGGCCAGATCCCGCAGCAGCTCCTGGGCCGCCCGGGAGGAGGCCCCCGGGGCCGCGCCTCCCTCCACGGCGAGGAGACCCTCCGGGGTGACCCGCGCCGGGAGCCATTCCGCCGGGAGATGCCACCCTGCCACCTCCACGAGCGAGAGGAGGCCGGCCGCCTGGAGCAGCACCCCGAGCCGCCGGCGGTCCGTGAGCCGCGCCTCGCGGAGGTCCACCGCCCCGCGGGGAGACCCCAGGCAGGGATGGACGACGCACACGACGCTCCTCCGGGGAAGGTCCGGGACCATTATTCGTCTCGTGGAAAAGGAACCGCGCGCGGAGCATACCGCAAACGCGGCACGGACGGAAGGAACTTTACGCGGAGAGCAGGACTTCCAGGTCTCGCCAGAACTCGGGGTACGACTTGGACACCACCCCGGGAGAGGTCACGACCACGCCGGGGCGCCTCAAGCCCGCGAGCGCCAGGCTCATGGCGATCCGGTGGTCGCCCCGCGGGTCGATCTCGACCGGATCTCGAGGGATCTCGGCCTCGCCGCTCCAGATCCCCGGGATGCGGAGGCTGTCCCGCCCCTCGTGGACCAGGGCGCCGATCTTGCCGAGCTCGGTCGCCATGGCCTCCAGGCGGTCGCTCTCCTTGATCCTCAGATGGCCGACGTTGTAGATCAGGGTCTCGCCCGCGGCAAAGGGGGCGAGGGCCGCGAGCGTCGGCACCTGGTCGGGCATGCCCGAGAGGTCGGCCCGCACGGCCTTCAGATCCTGCCCGCGCACGACGAGGTCGTCTTTCTTCCAGGAGACCTCGGCGCCCATCTCCGCCAGGAGGTCCATGAAGCCGCGGTCCCCCTGCTTCGATTCGCGGGAGAGCCCTTCGAGCACCACGTGGCCGCCGGTGAGCGCCGCCGCCGCCGCCGGATAGCAAGCTGCCGAGAAGTCCCCCTCCACCCTAATCCGGCCGGCGCGGATCGGCGACGGCCGCACCCGGTAGACCCGCGGCCCCACCCGCTCGATGTGGCCGTCGAAGGCGACCGCCGCCTGAAGGGTCACGTCCACGTAGGGCCGCGAGGTGAGAGACGCCACCTCGACCGTCACCTCGCCCGGGGCCCGGAGGCCCGCCATCAGGAGCGCCGAGAGATACTGGCTCGACTCCCCCGCCTGGAGCGAGGTCGTGCCGCCCTGGAGCGTCCCCCCCTCGATGCGCAGAGGGATGAATCCTTCCGCGCCCAGGTACTCGATCCGCGCGCCGAGCCCGGAAAGCGCGTCGACCAGCGGCCCCACCGGGCGCTCCCGCAGCCGGGGCACGCCGTCCAGCACCCACCG
>DATHUD010000253.1:0-20833 GCA_035462575.1 Thermoanaerobaculia bacterium
GGAACGTTCCGCGACGCTCCCGGAACGTTCCGTACCCCCCTCCGCCTGCTTTGTCGAGACGGGCGCAAGTCAAGTGGGGGGGCTGCACGGACCGCCACGGACGAACACGGACAAACACGGACGGAGCTGTGCGTCCTTAAAGAGGTCCGTGTTCGTCCGTGGCGGTCCGTGCTAGTCCTTGTCTTCTCCCTTGGCGGCATCGCGCCAAATTGGCACGAAGAGAAGCGGAGATCCGGGGGCCCTCCCTCTGGAATTTGTTTGGCAGGGGGCTTGCTTCTCATTCGACAGCAAGAGGAGAGAAAGGAGATTGCAGCGTCCATGAGCACAACCCAGAAACGACGGCAGATCACAACACTTCTGCTGGTAGTGGGGGCGGTCGTTTTCGGAATGATCCTCGCGGGGGGTCTCGAGCTGACCGTGCCGAGTCTCGCCGCACCCGAGAACAATCTGTCCGCGACCCAGATCGCGGCGAACCATGCCGAGATCAGCAACCTGCCGAGCTTTGCGGATCTTGCCGAAGCGGTCGATCCCGCGATTGTCTCCATCCAGGCATCCACCATCGAGAAGGGCGCCCAGGGCCGCGGCGGACGCGGCGGGCAGGATCCCTTCGAGTTCTTCTTCGGCCCGCGCGACCGCCAGCAGCAGCCCCGGCGGCCCGGCCAGGGAGATGAGGAAGGCGGCGAGGAGTTCCGCTCCGACGCGGGCGGCAGCGGCTTCGTGATCAGCCGCGACGGCCTCGTCGTCACCAACTACCACGTGATCGAGGGCGCCACCTCGGTCAAGGTCCACCTGGGCGACCGCGACTACACCGCGGAGGTCAAGGGGACCGACCAGGCGACCGACCTTGCACTCTTGAAGATCGACGCCGGGCGCGACCTCCGTTACCTCGATCTCGGCGACAGCGACAAGCTGCGCGTGGGCGACTGGGTGATGGTGATCGGCAACCCGCTGAACCTCGACAAGACGGTGACCACGGGCGTCGTGAGCGCCAAGGGCCGTTCGATCGGCATCAGCGGCGACAGCTCGTTCGAGAACTTCATCCAGACCGACGCGGCCATCAACTTCGGCAACTCCGGCGGCCCGCTGGTCAACATGCGCGGCGAGGTGGTGGGCATTGCCACGGCCATCAACTGGGGAGCCGAGAACATCGGCTTCGCGGTGCCGGTGAGCACGTTGAAGGAGATCCTGCCCCAGCTCCGCGACAAGGGCAAGGTCAGCCGCGGTTATCTCGGCATCCAGGTCCGCAACCTCGACTATCCGCAGGCTCAGGCCTGGGGCCTCGAGTCGACCAGCGGCGCTCTCGTGGTGTCGGTCGACGAGGACACCCCGGCGGGCAAGGCCGGCGTGCAGCACGGCGACGTGATCCTGACGGTCGACGGCCGCAACGTGGTGACGACCCGGGACCTGATCGACTACGTGTCGAGCAAGGGTCCGGACACCACGGTGAAGCTCGAGGTCTGGCGCGACGGCAAGCGGGTCTCCCGCGACGTCCGCCTGGGCGAGCGGCCGGGTGCGGCGCTGCAGGCCGAGGCTTCGGAGCCGAACGAGGAGGGCGGGATCGACTGGCTGGGCATCCAGTACCAGGATCTGACCTCCGACCTCCGGTCGGGGCACGGCATCCCGAGCAGCGTGCAAGGCGTCGTGGTGACCAGCGTGGCGCCCACGAGCCCGCTCTACGAGCAGCTCGTCCGTCCCGGCCAGATCATCACCGAGGTCAACGGCCAGAAGGTCTCTGGCGTTGCGGACTTCGAGAAGATCGTCAAGGGGGCCAAGCCGGGCTCCTATCTGCGCCTCTACGTCAACCAGTTCGCCGGACGCGGGGCCCCGGCCCAGAGGTTCTTCGCCGTGGTCCAGGCGCCGTAAGAGAGTACCGGAGGCGGTCCCGTGGGCCGCTTCCGGACAACGAACGAAGCGTTCCTGAAGGTGGTTGCAGGGCCGGCCCGCGAGGGCCGGCCCCTTTCTTGTTAAACTGTGGTGAATGATGGCAAGGACAGGTGACAGCTTCCGCGCCTCCGTGCTGGTGGTGGACGACGAGGCCGCAATCCGGGACAGCCTGCACATGATCCTGGAGTACGAAGGTTACCGGGTGGACGAGGCGGCGAACGGCTCGCAGGCCCTGACCAAGGTGGCCGAGCGCGCTCCGGATGCGGTGCTCCTGGACATCAAGATGCCGGAGATGGACGGCCTCGAGCTCCTGAAGGCCCTGCGCGAGCGGGGCTACGACATGCCCATCCTCATGATCAGCGGCCACGCGGACGTGCAGACGGCGGTCGAGGCCACCCGGCGCGGGGCCTACGATTTCTTCGAGAAGCCCCTCCAGCGCGAGCGGGTGCTCCTGGCGCTGCGCAACGCCGTCGAGAGCTACCGTCTCCATTCGGAGAACCGCACGCTCAAGCCGGACCCGGAGCAGCTCATCGGCGCGGCGCCCGCCATGCGCCGCCTGCGGGAGATGATCGAGAAGGCGGCGCCGACCCCGGCGACCGTGCTGATCACCGGCGAGAGCGGCACGGGCAAGGAGCTGGTGGCCCGGGCCATCCACCGGGGGTCCCCCCGGCGCGACCGGACGCTCGTGCAGGTCAACTGCGCGGCGATCCCGGAGGAGCTGATCGAGTCGGAGCTCTTCGGCCACGAGAAGGGGAGCTTCACCGGCGCGGTAAGGCGGCAGACGGGCAAGTTCGTCACCGCGGACGGCGGCACCATCTTCCTGGACGAGATCGGCGACATGTCGGCCCGCACGCAGGCAAAGGTTTTGCGTGTGCTCCAGAACGGGGAGGTGGAGCCCGTGGGAGCCGAGCGGACCGTGACGGTGGACGTGAGAGTGGTGGCAGCCACGAACCGCGATCTCGAAGAGGAGATCAAGGCCGGCCGGTTCCGCGAGGACCTCTTCTACCGCCTGAACGTGATCCCCATAAGGACGCCCGCCCTGCGCGAGCGCCTGGAAGACGTCCCGCCGCTCGTCGAATACTTCTCGCGCCGTTTCGCCGAGCAGAGCAACTACCGGCTCAAGGAGTTCACGCCCGACGCGATGGCGCACTTGAAGGCGCTGCCGTGGAAGGGGAACATCCGCGAGCTCAAGAACCTGGTCGAACGCCTGCTCATCCTCTCCCCCGGCGACAAGGTCACCCGGGAGGACGTCCTCGGTGCGACCGGCGGCTCCCGGCCGGAGCTGTCCGGCGCCCTGATGGCGGTCCAGACGCTGCGCGAGTTCCGCGATCTTTCGGAGAGAATGTTCATCCTGCACAAGCTGGAGGAGAACAACTGGAACGTCACCCAGACGGCCCAGGCGATCGACACTCCTCGCAGCAATCTCTACAAAAAGCTCGACCAGTACGCCATCCATCGAGAGGAGCCTCCCCGTGAGCCCTGAAAATGCTCGACGAATCCTGATGCAGATGCTCGAGGAGAGCGGCGCCCTGCGCCGCGGTCATTTCCTGCTGTCCTCGGGTCTCCATTCCACGGCCTACGTGCAGTGCGCCCTTCTTCTGGAAGACCCGGTACGGTCCCGCAAGGTGGGGGCGGACCTGGCGGAGAAGCTTCGCTCGTTCCATCCCGACTCGGTGCTCGCCCCCGCCCTGGGCGGCGTGATCATCGGCCACGAGGTGGCGGCGGCCCTGGGCGTCCCCTTCCGCTTCAGCGAGAGGAAGGGTGACGACATGGGCCTGCGCCGTGGCTTCAACCTGCGCCAGGGCGAGCGGGTGGTGATCGTGGAGGACGTGGTCACGACCGGCCGCTCGACTTTGGAAACCGCGGCTCTCGCCACGACCCGTGGCGCCCGCGTGGTCGCCATCGGCGCGATCATCGACCGCACCGCCGGCCGCGATCCGTTCGACGTGCCTTTCCGTTCTCTCCTGCAGCTCGACCTGCCGTCCTACCTGCCCAACGAGTGCCCGACCTGCGCGTCCGGCGCCACCCCACCGGAGAAGCCCGGCAGCCGGCCGGAAGCGGCGGCGGGGGCCGCGGGTACGGCGGAGGCCGGGGTGGAGCAGGAGCGGCGGGGGACCTGACCACCGTTCGACTCGACCGGAATCCGACCCCATGAAAGCAGCTTTTCTGAGGCTTGCCGCCTCGTTCCTCGTCCTCTCCGCTCTGGGGGCCGCCCCGGCCCCCGCCGCTCCGCAGCCTCCCGGCGGCGCCAAGGCCGACAACGCCGGCCCCCTCCCCACGATCGCCAAGGTCACCGAGGGCCTCGAAAGGAAGCCCGGCCTTCTGGAGCTCTGGCTCGACCGCTCGAAGGGCAAGGTCTGGCTCGCCGTGCCGCCGGCCGAGGGCCCGGGCGGCGAGGTGGGGAGCTACCTCTACGTGGAAGGGCTCCTCTCGGGCCTCGGCTCGAACCCCGTGGGGCTCGACCGCGGCCAGCTCGGCGACACGCGCATCGCCGTCTTCCGGCGCGTGGGCGGCCGGGTGCTCGTGGAGCAGCCGAACCTGAAGTACCGCGCCCTTTCGGAGAACCCGGACGAGCTCCGGGCCGTGCGGGAGTCCTTCGCCACCTCCGTGCTCTGGGCGGCGCCCATCGCGGCGATCGATCCGAACGGACGGGCCCTGGTCGACTTCACCTCCTTCCTCGTGCGGGACGCCCACGACGTGGCCGCCCGGATGAAGAGGACGGGCCAGGGCAACTGGAAGCTCGACGCGGACCGCAGCGCGGTCGACTTCGAAAACTCTTTCGTCTTCCCCGAGAACCTGGAGCTCGAAGCGATCCTGACCTACCAGTCGGACGACCCGGGAGCGCTGGTGCGCGAGACGGTCCCCACGGCCGGGTCGGTCACGCTCATCCAGCACCACTCGTTCCTGAAGCTCCCGCCCCCGGGCTACCCGCCGCGGCGGTTCGACCCGCGCTCGGGCTCGTTCTCGGTCGACTTCGCGGACTACGCGGCGCCGCTCGACGCGCCGGTCGAGGTCAAGTGGCTGGTGCGCCACCGCCTGGAGAAGGTGGACCCGTCGGCGGCGCGCTCGCGGGTCAAGGAGCCGATCGTCTTCTACGTGGACCGCGGAGCTCCCGAGCCGGTGCGGAGCGCCTTGATCGAGGGGGCGTCCTGGTGGAAGGACGCGTTCGAGAAGGCCGGGTTCATCGACGGCTACCGGGTGGAGCTGCTCCCCGAGGGGGCCCATCCGCTGGACGCCCGCTACAACGTGGTCCAGTGGGTCCACCGCTCGACGCGGGGATGGTCCTACGGCGGCGGGGTGATCGATCCGCGGACGGGCGAGATGATCAAGGGGCACGTTTCGCTCGGGTCTCTCCGCGTGCGGCAGGACCGCCTGATCTTCGAGGGCCTGGCCGGCACGGAGAAGACGGGCAGCGGCGCGGCCGACGACCCGGTCGAGCTCTCGCTCGCCCGCATCCGCCAGCTCGCGGCGCACGAGGTGGGGCACAGCCTCGGCCTCTCCCACAACTTCGCGGCCTCGACCTACGGCCGCGCCTCGGTGATGGACTACCCGGCGCCGCTCGTCGGGGTGACGGCGGACGGCAAGCTCGACTTCTCCAAGGCCTACGGCGTGGGAGTGGGGGAGTGGGATGTCCAGGCGATCCGCTACGCCTATGCCCAGCTCCCGCCGGGCACGGACGAGAAGGCGGCGCTCGAAGGCATCCTCCAGGAGGGGATCTCCCGCGGCCTCGTCTTCCTGACCGACGAGGACGCCCGGCCCGAGGGCTCGGCCTCGCCGCTCGCCCACCTCTGGGACAACGGGGAGGACGCGACCGAGAGCCTGCTCCACGCCCTGCGGGTGCGGCAGATCGGCCTCGCCGGCTTCGGGGAGAGGAACATCGCCCCGGGGCAGCCGCTCTCCCTCCTCCAGGAGGTGCTCGTCCCCCTCTACTTCCACCACCGCTACCAGCTCGAAGCGGCGAGCAAGGCGGTGGGCGGGCTCCTGTACACCTACGCCGTCCGCGGCGACGGCCAGCCCGCCGCCCGGCCGGTCCCGGCGGCGAGCCAGAGGAAGGCGCTCGCGGCGGTCCTCGAGGTCCTCTCTCCGGAGACCCTGGACCTGCCGGACAACGTCCTCGTCCTGCTGCTCCCCCGGCCGGCGGGGTACAACGCGAACCCGGAGATGTTCAAGGGGCTGACCGATCCCACCTTCGACCCGCTCGCCGCCGCGGCGACCGGGGCGGACATGGCGGTGCGGCTCCTCCTGCAGCCGGAGCGGGCCGCGCGCCTCGTGGACTTCCACCGCCGCGATCCCCAGCTCCCCGGGCTCGAAGACGTGCTGGACGGCTTGACGAAGTCGGCCTTCGAGGCGGCGCCGAAAGGCGCGCGCCAGGCCGAGATCCAGCGCACCGTCCAGTGGGTCGTGGCCCGCCGCCTGATCGGCCTGTCGAGCCATCCCCAGGCCGCTCCCGGCGTGCGCTCGCGGGTGGACGCCCGCCTGGCCGCGCTAAAGCGGACCCTGGACCGCGGCGCCCAGGGGGACGGCGAGGACGCCGCCCACCGCGCCTTCCTGGCCCGCGAGATCGGGCGCTATCTCGACCGCGCGGAGCAGCAGGAGACCGCCAAGCGCCCCGAGCCCCCCGCGCCCCCGCCGGGCCAACCCATCGGGACGACGGAGCCGGAGATGCTCTCCGGGTGCTCGTGGGAGGAGTAAGAGCTTTATCGCTCGTTTTCAATGTTTCTGGCAGAATAGCCCTTCCGGATGTCCGACCGGAAAGGATCTGCTGGATGAGCGAAAGGATTGAATCGACCGAAGACGCCGCGGCCCCTCCGATCTCCCGAACGGGATTGCTCCTCGCCGGGGGCGTCCTGGCCCTCATCGCCGCCGTCCTGGCGTTCGCCTTGCTCAAAGGAAGCCCGGGGCCGGCGCCGAACCGTCGTCTCTCTCCGTCCGAGATGCAGGCGAAGGCCGCGGGAGCGCCGAACATGCCGGAGCGCTTGAAGGTCAAGGTTCTCTCGACCCGTCCGCACGACCCCAAGGCCTACACCCAGGGGCTCGTCTTTTCCGGCGGCTCGCTCTTCGAGAGCACGGGCCTGAACGGCCAGTCGAGCCTCCGCGAGGTGGACCCGAAGACCGGGAAGGTGCGGCGCCGGATCGAGGTGCCGCAGCAGTACTTCGCCGAGGGGCTCGCGCTCGCGGGGCCGGACCGCCTGATCCAGCTCACCTGGCAAGATGGAGTCGCCTTCGTCTACAACCCCGCCACCTTCCAGAAGGTGGGCGAGCTCCGCTACAACGGGGAAGGCTGGGGGCTCTGCTCCGACGGCAAGCGCCTGGTGATGAGCGACGGCTCGGACCTCCTCCTGTTCCGCGATCCGAAGACATTCGCGCCCCGGGGTCAGGTGAACGTCACCTTGGCCGGCGAGCCGGTCTACCAGTTGAACGAGCTCGAATGTGTGAACGGCGCCGTCTACGCGAACGTCTGGCAGGCGGACGACATTCTGAGGATCGATCCCGCGACCGGCCGCGTCACCGCCGTCATCGACGCCTCGGGCCTCCTGACTGCCCAGGAGAGAGAGGCGGCCGAGGTGCTGAACGGCATCGCCTGGGACCCGGCGAAGAAGACGTTCCTGATCACCGGGAAGCTGTGGCCGAAGATGTTCGAGGTGGAGATTGTGAAGCCGTAAGGCTTCTACTCCGGAAACCTGAGCTCCCCCTCCCGAACCTCGTACTTCCACAGCTCCTTCCCCTGCGGGTCCAGCGTCCGCAGCCGGAGCACCCTCTCCTCGGGCTTGCCCGTCACCTCGATCAGGCCGAAGTTGCGGACCTCCGTCACCCAGGTGCCGGGGACGCGGGCGGGGTTGTCCTTCTCCTGGTCGCCGGTGTGGGTCCCCGAGGTGAGCGGGCTCGAGGTGAATTCATAGAGGGGGTAGAGGCCGGGCTCCACGCGCTTCAGGAGCTCGGTGTGGTGCCGGTCGCCCGAGAGGAAGACGACGCCCTCGATCTTCGCGTCGCGGAGGAAGTCCAGAAGCTCCCGCTGCTCGGCGGGGAACTTCCCGAAGGCCTCGTAGAAGACCAGGGGGTTCCAGAACTGGCTGCCGCCGGCCACGATCTTGAAGGTGGCCCGGCTCGAGACGAGCGACTCCTTCAACCAGTCGAGCTGGGCGCGGCCGTACATCCTCTTGTCCGGCCCCTCGGGCAGGTCGTTGGGGGAGCGGTGGTAGCGGTCGTCCAGGAGGAAGAAGTCGACGTCCGACCACGAAAAGCTCGTGAAGACGCCGGGGGTCTCCGCGAGGCCGTAGGTGGGGTTCATCCAGTAGTCCGAAAAGACGCGGAGGCTCGCCTCCTTGCCGCGGAAGGTGCGGTCCGCGTCGTTCGAGCCGTAGTCGTGGTCGTCCCAGATCGCGTACTGGTGGGCGGCGGCGAGGAGCGGCTGCATCTCGGGGAGGCTCCTGTCGTGGGCATAGCGGTGGCGCATCCCCGCCTCGGTCGTCCAGTCCCCCTCGCGGTAGTAGACGTTGTCCCCCAGCCAGAGCATGAGGTCGGGCCTGGCCGCGGCGATGGCGCCGAAGATCTCGTAGCCGCCGCCATACGGGTCTCCCGGGCGGTCGTAGGGCGGCTCGTTGACGTAGGCGCAGGAGCCGATCGCCATCCGGAAGTCCGGCGGGTCGGTCCGCCAGCGCCACATGGCCTGGGTCTGGAAGGTGAGGGGATAGGACCGCGCGACTCGCAGGCCGTCCAGATAGACCTCGTACTCGTAGCGGGTGCCGAAGCGCAGCCCGGGAAGGCGGAGCTTCGCGATCAGGTCCCCGGCTTCGGCGGTGGCGGTCTCCGGAGAGAGGCGCGCCGTCTCGGGCCGGCCCTGCTCCCAGAAGCGGACCTGGACCCGGCACGGGCGGGTCGTCTGGAGCCAGATCGTGGCCTCGGTCGGTTCGGCGGGGCCGAGCATGGGGCCGGAGCGCAGCCAGGCCGCGGGATCGGGCGGGGCCTTCTGGGCCGCTCCCGGAGCAAAGGCGAGGACGAGCGAAAGCGCCAGGAGGCGCGCGGTCTTCCTGAGCATGGTCTCCTCCGTCGGGCAGCGGGAGCATAGAATAGCCGCCGCAGGAACGGGAACTGCTCTTCAGGGGAGAGACGTCATGAGCGACAAATTCTGGTACATCGCGGTCGGCGGGCAGCAGCAGGGGCCGGTCAGCCGGGACGAGGTCGTGGCCGGCATCCGCAGCGGGCGCTTCGGGCGCGACGCCCACGTGTTCAGCCAGGGGATGGCCAACTGGGTCCCCATCACCAGCCAGCAGGAGTTCGCGGAGGCGTTCGGCGGCCCGGCCGCGGGAGCGCCGCCGCCGCCCCCGCCGGGTGTGGCCGGGCCCGCTCCCGCACGGGCGCACGAGATCGACTACGAGCTGTTCGGCGAGGACATGCAGTATCTGGAGGTCACGCTCGATCCCGGGGAGGCCTGCGTCGCCGAGGCGGGCGCCTTCATGTACATGGACCCGGGCATCCAGATGCAGACCATCTTCGGCGACGGCTCGGGGCAGGACCAGGGCAGCGGCTTCATGGGCAAGCTCCTGTCCGCCGGCAAGCGGATCGTCACCGGCGAGTCGCTGTTCATGACGATGTTCGGCAACAGCGGCCCCGGCCGGCAGAAGGTCGCCTTCGCGGCGCCCTACCCGGGCAAGATCATCCCGGTGGATCTCAAGCAGCACGGCGGGCGGCTCCTCTGCGAGAAAGACGCCTTCCTCTGCGCGGCCAAGGGGATCTCGGTGGGGATCGCGCTCAACCGCAAGCTGGGGGCGGGCCTCTTCGGTGGCGAGGGGTTCATCCTCCAGAAGCTCGAGGGGGACGGCCTCGCCTTCCTCCACTCGGGCGGCACCATCCTCTCCCGGCAGTTGAACCCCGGCGAAACGCTCCGCGTGGACACCGGCTGCATCGTGGCCTTCGAGAGCACGGTGAACTACGACATCCAGATGGTTTCGGGGATCAAGACCGCCTTCTTCGGCGGCGAGGGCCTGTTCTACGCCGTGCTGACCGGCCCCGGAAGGATCTGGCTCCAATCGCTCCCCTTCAAGCGCCTCGCCATGCAGGTGCTCTCCGCCATCCCGCGCAACAAGGGCGAAGGCTCGGCCCTGGGAGGGATCGGCTCGATCCTGATGGGCGGAGACGACTAGGAAGCGCCCCCGGGCGGGCCCTACCCGACGGGGGCTTCGATCTTCAGCATCCGGCCCCAGGCGCTGCGGAGGTTTTCGGGGAGATCGAGGGTGGGGAAGATCTCCTTGACGTCCTCGCGGCTCACGAAGGCCCAGATGTCGTCCCATTGGGCGTAGCGGAGCAGATGGGAGATGACCCAGGCGCGCTGCTCGGGGGTTCCCTGGCGTAGGAGCTGACGCGCCTCGTCGGCGGTCACCTTCTGATCGGGGAAGAAATAGAGGGAGTCCGTGCGCTCGATGGAATCTCGGCTTCGACCCGGGCCTTGCATGTCCTGAGTATAACGGTCCCGGGGGGTTTCGCAAACGGAAAAGCGGTCCCCCTTGACCGCGGTCCGGCGGTCCGCTAGATTTGCCTTCGCTCGAACACAACGAGCGGGCATAACTCAGTTGGTAGAGTGCAAGCTTCCCAAGCTTGATGTCGCGGGTTCGAGTCCCGTTGCCCGCTCCAATTCGTTCTCCCATCCGGGCGGCGGCGCATCGCGCCGGCCGCCCTTGTCAATGTCTGGCGGTATTCGAAATCCGCGCGCCCTCCCTGGGTCTGGCGGAAGAGGGGATTATGTCGATCTTTCGCCGCGAGAATGGACCTGCGTCCCCCGCCTCCTCCGGCGGCTCTTCCGAGTCTCCCGCCAACTCCTCCCAGAAGCGCCGCCTCACCCACATCGCTCCCGGCACCCTGGTGCAGGGGACGATCTCCGGCCCCACCGAGCTGCTGATCGAGGGGGAGGTCCAGGGCGAGATCCGCGTCGACTCCCTCGTGATGATCGGGGGCGACGGCGCGGTCGAGGGGCCGATTTCCGCGCCGGTCGTGCGCGTGGGCGGCCGGGTGGTGGGGGACGTCCGGGCGTCCGACCGGGTGGAGGTCGCGGCCTCGGGGAGCCTCGAAGGGGACATCTCCGCGCCGCGCGTGGTGATCGCCGAGGGGGCGTTCTTCAAGGGGCGGGTCGAGATGACGGGGGAGAAGAGCCGCGAGACGCGGCGCTCGAAGGGGCCGGGAGAGGGAAACCAGAAAGCTCAATCCGAAACGGGGAAATCGTAACGTGCTGATCGGGATACCCACAGAGGTCAAGAACAACGAGTATCGGGTCGGGATGACCCCGGCCTCCGTCCACGCGCTCGTCGCGGCGGGGCACCAGGTGATCGTGCAGGAAGGGGCGGGCCTGGGCAGCGGCATCCCCAACGAGGAGTACAACGAGGCCGGCGCCGAGCTGGTACCGGACGCCGCCACGGTCTACGGCCGCGCCGAGATGGTGGTGAAGGTCAAGGAGCCGGTCGCTTCGGAGTACCCGCTCCTGAAACGCGGCCAGACGCTCTTCACCTATCTGCACCTGGCACCGCTCCCGGAGCTCACGGACGTGCTCCTCGAGCGCGAGATCACCGGCATCGCCTACGAGACGATCGAGGACCGCCAGGGGCGCCTGCCGCTCCTCACCCCCATGTCGGAGGTGGCCGGGCGGATGGCGGTCGTGGTCGGCGCGAGCTTCCTCCAGAAGGCCCACGGCGGCCGGGGGACGCTCATCGCCGGCGTGCCCGGCGTGCCGGCCGGCGACGTCGTCGTCCTGGGCGGCGGCATCGTGGGCCTGAACTCGATCAAGATGGCCCACGGCCTGGGCGCCTTCGTGACCGTGCTCGACACCAACCTCGACCGCCTGCGGGAGATCGACGACCTCTTCCACGGCGCGGTGACGACGCTCGCGAGCAACCAGTACAACCTGCGCGCCTCGCTGCGCCGCGCGGACCTCTTCATCGGCGCCGTGCTCATCCCCGGGCGCTCGGCCCCGAAGCTCGTCACCCGCGAGATGCTCGGCCTCATGAAGGAGGGCGCGGTCGTGGTGGACGTGGCCGTGGACCAGGGCGGCTGCCTGGAGACGACCCATCCCACGACCCACTCGGACCCGGTCTACACGGTCGACGGCATCGTCCACTACTGCGTGGCCAACATGCCCGGAGCGGTCCCCCGCACCTCGACCTTCGCGCTCAACAACGCGACCCTGCCCTATGCCCTCGCCCTCGCCAACAAGGGCGTCCACAAGGCCGTGCAGGGAGACCCCGGCCTGCTCCTCGGGGTGAACACCTACCGCGGCCACATCACCTATCAGGCCGTGGCGGATTCGCAGGGGCGGCCGTACAAGGCGTTCACCGAGCTGGTCTAAGGACAAAGGACTGCGAGGACTGCAGGGACTGCAAGGACATCGGTGTTCGTCCGTGTCGGTCCTTGGTGTCCTTGCCAGTCCTTGAAGCCACTACACCGGCAGTTCCTCCCCGGTCACCTTTCCCCACAACCCCCGCAAATCCTCTGGCACCGGCGCCTCAAAGGCCAAAGACTCACCCGTCGCGGGGTGAGAAAACCGCAGCCGCCACGCGTGAAGCGCCGGGCGGGGGAAGTCGCGCAGGGGAGCCTGGACGGGGCGGGGGAGGCCTTTCCAGCGGGCCTCGCCGTAGACCGGATCGCCCACCAGCGGATGCCCGGCGTGCTTCATGTGGACGCGGATCTGGTGCGTGCGGCCGGTCGCGAGGTCGAGCTCTACGAGGGCGATGCCGGCTTTGGATGCGAGCGTGCGGTAACCGGTCCTTGCCGGCCTCCCTCCGGGCACGACCGCCATCTCCTTGCGCCTCTCCCGGTGCCGGTCGATGGGCGCCTCGATGATCCCCTGGGGGGGCCGGGGCTCGCCGTAGACGATCGCGAGATAGCGCTTCTCGACCTCCCGCGCGGCAAAGGCCCTGGAGAGCCGGGCGTAGGCCCCGGCCGTGCGCGCCACCACGATCACGCCGCTCGTCCCCTGGTCCAGCCGGTGGACGATGCCGGGCCGGCCCGGGCCGCCCACGCCGGCCATCTCGGGGTAGCGGTCGAGGAGATGGTGGGCGAGCGTCCCGCTCGAACGGCCCGCCCCGGGGTGGACGGTCAGCCCCGCCGGCTTGTCGAGCACCACCACCTCGCCGTCCTCGTAGAGCACTTGGAGATCCCCGCGCTCGGGGAGCACCCGCTCCTCTTTCGGCTCGGGGGGATGGCACTCGACCACGTCGCCCGCGGCGAGCGCGGCCGAGGGCTTCACGGCCTCGCGCCCGTTGACGCGCACGAGGCCGTCTTCGATCCAGCCCTGGACCTGATTCCTGGGGACTTCCAGCCGGGCGGCCACGGCGCGGTCGAGCCGATCGCCGGCGGCGCCGGGCTCGACCGTCCACCGAAGATCTCCCCCTCTCCCGGAGGATGGGGGGGCGATGGGAGAGGGGGCCGGGGGGTGAGGGGAACGCGGGCTCACGCCTCGGCGGGCTTCTCTTCGTCCGGGTGAGGCTCGTCGGGATGGCGGTGCGTACGGAAGCTGTCGATCGCCATGAGCACGATGCCCATCGAGATGGCGCTGTCGGCGACGTTGAACGACGGCCAGTGGTGGCCGCCCACGTAGACGTCGATGAAGTCCGTCACGGCGCCGCTCGCGATGCGGTCGATCAGGTTGCCCACCGCGCCGCCCACGACGAGAGCGAGCGCCGCGAGCAGCCAGCGGTCCTTGGACGGGGCGAGCCAGAAGTAGACCCCCACGGCCGTCAGGGCCACGAGGCCCAGGATCGTCAGCGTCCAGTTGGTGCCGTTGCCGTCCGACGCGAAGAGGCCGAAGGCCACGCCGGTATTGCGCACGTGGGTCAGGTTCAGAAAGCCGGGGATGACCGTCTCTGCCGCGTGGTGGGGGAGGTGGAGCTCGACCAGCCACTTGGTCCACTGGTCCAGGGCCATCACCCCGAAAGAGATGAGCAGGTAGCGGAGCTTGCCGAGTTCCACGGGGGGTGCTTCTCCTCTCAAGGCTCGCGCGGGAAGAGCTCCCGCGCGGCGCGGACGACTTCGGGAAGGGTCTGGGGGTTCTGGAACAGCCGGATGCCCGACACTCCCGCAGCCCCCGCCGAGGCCACTTCCTCGAACCGCTCTAGTGTAACCCCTCCCAGAGCGTAGACGGGAATCCCCACGGCCGTTGCCCGGGCCAGGGCGTCGAGCCCCACGGGAGGGCCGAAGCGCTCCTTGCCCGGAGTCGGGTAGACCGGCCCGAAGGTCACGTGGTCCGCCCCGTCCCGCAGGGCCTGCTCGACCTCCAAAACGCTGTGCGTCGAGCGCCCCAGGACCACGCCCGTTCCGAAGCGGCGGCGCAGCGCAGCGAGCGGGACGCCGTCCGCCGGCAGGTGGGCGCCGTCCGCCCCGGCCGCGACGGCCACGTCCACCCGGCCGTTCACGAGGAGGAGGGTCCCGGGCGGGAGGAGCGAGCGGGCGAGACGGGCGAGGTCGTAGAGCGCGCGGTCGTCCAGATCCTTCTCGCGGATCTGGAGAGCGTCGACGCCCGCGGCGGCGAGCTCCCGGATCCAGGAGGGGAGATCGCCGGGCAGGGTGGCCCGGTCACTGATCGCCAGCAGCCCGGCGGCTTTCAATCTCGGCGGCATCGGCGGCATCGGTCCGGGCCCGCAGCCTGCGGCGGGAGAGAAGGGCGTCCAGGTCGTGGGCGCCCCACACGAGGTGGACGAGGCCGAAGCCGCTCACGGCACCGCGGAACAGGGGGTTCAACGCGAGCGTCCGCAGCCCTTCGAGGGGGATCCGGACCATGGTCTGGTCCCACACCGGGCTCCAGGGCGCAAAGAGCAGGAAGATCCCCGCCTCGATGCAGTAGAGGATGAACGAGACGCGGAGCAGGGAGAACAGGCGCATGGGCCGGTGCATTCTAGGCGAAAAGACAACGGCCGGCGTCGCCGCCGGCCGTTCGAAGTCGCTCCCAGGGGGCCGCGGCCCCCCGCTCTACTGGTTCCGTCCGTTCCCGCGGCTACGCGGCGGGCGGGATTCCCGAACGCGCTCCCGGACATTGTCGTTCGAGCGAGAGCGCGGCTCGGACGAGCGCGCCGAAGGCTGCGAACGCTCCCGCTCAGGCGGAGACGAGGGCCTCGCCCGCTCCACGTCCCGCTCCCGGACCGTAGGCCGGTCGGGGACCGAGCGCGTCTCGGGCCGCCGGTAGGTCTCGGGATCCGGCCGCACGGACCGGGGCTCCGGCCGGGGCCGCTCCCGCTCCGCCGGCCGCTCGTAGCGGTCGATCGTGCGCCGGTCCACCGTGGGCCGATCCACATTGGGCGGATCGATGCTGCGCGGGCGGGAGTCGTTGTCTCCGTCGTCCCCGCGCTCCCGGTCCCTCACCGTCGGAAGCTCGCGAACGTTCGGCCGGGCGCTCGGAGCCCGGTCGGCGTCGTCGTCCGAACCCGAACGCGGGCGCGGCCGAACTTCGAGCGTGGGCCGGTCGGTCCGGCCGGGCCGCGGCGCACCGCCGTCGTCCGACGGGTCCGGCCGCACGGCCCGCGGGATCTCCCGCACGGCCGGCCGGTCCGTCCCGCGAACCGTCCCGCGCTCGGCCCCTCCCCGGGAGTCGCCTTCTCCGGTCTCCCGGCGGATGCGGTCCCGCAACTCGGGCCGCGGCGCGCCGCCGTCGGTCCCGGCCGACGGCCGTCCGGCCCGCGGCACGCTCCCGCGGACGGAGTCCCCCACCTCGGGCTTGTTGTACGGCTTGGCGTTCACCGAGGCGTCCCCGGCGTCCGGCCGGCTGCTGCGCACGTCGGGCCTCCGGCCGTCGTCGCCGAACACCACCCGCGGCTTGCCGGGGTCCGGAATCCGGTTGTCCCCGTCGCGGCCGGAGAGCACGCCGCCCACGGTGTCCCGGCTCGGGCGTCCGTTTCTGGAGCCGAGCGTGCCCGGCTTGAGCGGCGAGCCGTCGAGCCGGTTGTCGTTGGCGTCGGCCACCACGTTGCGGCGCACGGCGTCCTCGAGCTGAGGCCTCCGGGCCACGAACGAGGTCACGTCCGGCAGATCTGCGGCCCCGCCCCGGCCGGTGCGCTGCTCGCGCAGCGTCCGCAGCACGTCCTGTGGGTTCCTCAGGCGGTCGGGCGTGATCGACCGGGTGTCGGTCGTCACGATGCCGCGCGGCATCTCGTGCGCCACCCGGCGGAGTTGGTCGATGGGCACCGCGTGGCGCCGCACGTCCCAGTTGCCGTCGTTCCGGCCGTCCCGGTAGCCGTCGCGATAACCACGGCGGTAGCCGCGGCCGAAGTAGTCCGTGCCCACGAAGGTCCAGCGGTCGAAGTAGCCCCAGTCGCCGCCGGCCCAGCCGTAGACGCCGAAGCGGAAGCCGAAGCCGCCGCCGTAGCGCGGTCCGTAGTAGCGGGTGTAGTACCCGGTCGGGCACCAGCCCACGTGCGACGGGCCCCAGTACCAGTAGACCCACGCCGGGGCGTACACGTAGCCCGGCTCCCAGACCCAGCCGTAGGCGGGGAGGTAGTCCCAGCTTCCGTAGTGATAGGGCACCCAGCCCCAGGGCTCCGACGAGATCCAGGTGTAGCCGCTCGGCGTGTACGCCCAGCGGCCGTGCCAGTACGGGCGCCAGGAGCTGTCCACCCGCGGGCGCCAGTAGTTGCGGTTGTCCACGCGGATCCACGAGCCGTGGCGCGCGAGGGGGGCCGCGGAGTAGCGCAGGCCCTCGTCCACGTAGTCGAGGTCGGCCGCCCGGTAGTCCTCGTCCATCCGGCGGCCCCAGCGCTCCAGGCTGTCGTACGAGTCGGCGGAGCGCACGTCGATGTCGGCGTAACGCTCGCCCTCGATGTAGGCCATCTCGTCGGCCCGCACCTGGGTCGCGCCGCGCTCGGTGACCACCTCGGCCTTGCCCTTGCGGACCACCACCTCGCTCCATCCGTCGGGGTGGGCGGTCACGCGGTAGACACCGTAGTGCTGGGTATAGACCGTGGCGTTCGGGGTCTCGACGCGCGGCAGCTCGTCGCCGAGCGAGTCCTCGAGCACCACCAGTTGCAGATTGCCCTCGAGCAGGCGCAGCACCGTGGCCCGGTCGTTGGCGTCGGGCGAGGCCGCGAGCCTCTCCAGGAGGAGCTCGCTTCCGCCGTCGATCCGCACGATGTTGCGGTCGGCCAGCACGAGCTCCATGCGCGAGCGGGCCGGTACGATCAACCGGTCGCCGGCGAGCACCGGCTGATTGAGCTCCGCGCCGTCGCGGTCGTTCGAGCCGGTAGGAATCAGCGTGGCCGAGCCCTCGATCGCCCGCACGTAGCCGTAGCTGCCATCGCTGGCCGCTGCCGCCGGGGCCGCCAGGACCAGGAGGCCCAGGCCGAGCGCAAACAAAGATCCGGACGCTCTTTTGTAAGTCGTCATGTCCGTCGTCTCCATGAGTGTGACGATACGCCTACACCCTTGCAGGGAGCAACTTTCGGACCAGGGGGATTATTCCGCTCCAGATACGCCCTCCGCCCCTCGCCCCGAGGGCGCGGCTGGATATAATGTGCGGGACTCGGCGGCGGCGGTGTCCACCCCAGGCGTCAAGGGCGTCCCCGGCAGGGGTATCTCCCGGCGCGCTCGAACGGTTCCCCGGGTCTATAAGATGACGGCGGCAACTCACATTTCGGGAGGCGAGGTCCCTTTGGCGCTCAAGGACTGGTTTCGCGGCGGGTCCAGGAAAGACGGCCCGCAGGAATACACAATCGACGACCTGATCGTGCTCGAGAGGTACGACGAGGCGGCCGACCGCCTGCAGGCGAAGCTCAAGACGAGCCCCAACGACCTCCACTCCCACCTGAAGCTCGCCGAGGTCTACACCCAGCTCCAGCGGTTCGACAAGGCCGTGATCGAATACGGCTTCGTGGCCGACGAGTACGCCCGGGACGGTTTCTTCGACAAGGGGATCGCGGTGCTCTCGCGGGCCGTGAAGCTCGCGCCCATGGACGTGTCGCTGCGCCACAAGATCGAGCGGTTCCAGAACGACAAGAGCATGGAGCACGTGCGCGGCATGGCGCTCGAAGGGCTGCGCCAGGCCGGCGGCCAGACCGGAGGCACCACGGCCCTGGAGCTCCAGCGCGTCTGGCACAAACTCGTCCGCTCGAGCGCCGTCCAGGCCCTCCCTGGCGAGCAGTTGAAGCGTCTGTTCGCGGCCATGAAGCTCGTGCGCTACCCCGAGGGAGCCGCCCTGGCCTCGGAAGGGAGCCCGGAAGCCTTCCTCGTCCTCGTGGTCGAAGGGGTGATCGACTGCTCGATCGCGGACCCGGGCAGCCGGCCGGTTTCCGTGCGCACCTTCTCCTCGGGCGACGTCCTGGGCGAGAGCACGCTCCTCGAACGCACGCCGTGGCCCGCCACCTACCGCGCGACCGAGGCGGTCACCGCGCTCACCTTGAACCGCGAAGGGCTCGAGAAGACGCTCCTCGGCAACCCGGACCCGCGGGGATTCCTCTACGCTCTGCGCCTGCAGCACACCGACCGGGACGTCCTCACCACTGTCCGCCGGCTCCGGGGGGTTGCCTGATGGCGATCCTCCCGATCCGCATCTACCCCGATCCGGTTCTGCGCGCAAAGTGCGCCGACGTCACCGAGTTCGACCAGCGCCTGAAGAAGCTCGCCGCCGACATGGTGGAAACCATGCACGCCGCTCCCGGCGTGGGCCTGGCCGCCCCGCAGGTCGGCGTCGAGAAACGCCTCGCCGTGATCGACACCTCGGTGGGGGAGGACCCCTTGAACGTCCACGTGATCGTCAACCCGAGGATCACGCGGCGCGAGGGGCAGGATTCCGACACCGAGGGGTGCCTGTCGCTCCCGGGGATCACCGACAAGGTCGACCGCCCTACCGCGGTCACCATCGAAGCCGTGGACCTGGAGGGTAAGCCTTTGAAGATCGACGCCGAGGGATGGCTCGCCCGCGTCTTCTGCCATGAGATCGACCACCTGGACGGAGTTCTCTTCACCGACCATCTGCGGGGCCTGCGCCGCGAGCGGTCCCGGCGCCAGTTGAAGCGCCTGGCCGCGGACCGGGACGGGGTGCTCGCTTGAGCGGCCGCCTCCCCGGCTCGCGGCTCGCGGCCGTCCTCCTCTTCTCGACCCTCGCGGCCTGCGGCGGCGGGGGAGGAGGAGGGGGCGGCGGCCCCACCGCTCCGCCTCCGCCGCCTCAGCCGGCGATCGTGTTCACGTCCACGGGCACGTCCAGCGCGAACAGCGTCGTGCTCGCGAGCGGCACCGGCAGCAACGCCACCACCCTGATCCTGGAGGTGCGGGCGATCTCCGTCGCCGACGTCTACGGCGTCGCGTTCGACCTGCGCTACCCGAGCAACCTCCTGCAGTTCGTCCGGGCGACACCCGGGGGCCTGCTGGAAGCGGGCTCCGTCCAGGCCGCGGCCGCGGGCGAGGGGAACCTCGTCGTGGGGGCCACGCGCCTCGGAGAGGTCCCCGGCGTCACCGGCTCGGGAACCCTCCTCACCCTCGAATTCACCGCGTTGACCGCCGGGGATGGAACCTTCTCCTTCGCCCGCAACTCGGCCTTGGACCCCGACGCCCGGCCCCTCCCAGGCGTCAACTGGGCCGCCGGCTCCGTCCGGATCATCCGCTAACCTCTCCCGACCGAGCCCACCGAGCCCTGATGCCAACCGAGATCGTCCTCTTCAACACCCTCGGGCGCCAGCTCGAGCCGTTCCAGCCGCTCACCCCGGGAAAGGTGCGGATCTACGCCTGCGGGCCGACGGTCTACAACGAGGTGCACATCGGCAACCTCCGCACCTTCCTCTTCCAGGATCTGCTGCGGCGGAGCCTCCGCTACCTCGGCTACGACGTCCACCACGTGATGAACCTGACCGACGTGGACGACAAGACGATCCAGGGCGCTCATAAGGCCGGCGTCCCGCTCGCCGAGTACACCGAGCCCTTCATCACCGCCTTCCTGCGCGACCTGGACACGCTCCACCTGGAGCGGGTGGAAGAGTTCCCGCGGGCGACCAACCACATCCCGGAGATGGTCGAGCTGATCCGGACCCTCGTCGACAAGGGCTACGCCTACGAGAGCGAAGGATCGGTCTTCTTCAGCATCGCCAAAGACCCCGACTACGGCCGCCTCTCCGGCTTCCACCTCGACCAGGCGCGCCAGGGCGAGCGGGTCGCCAACGACGAGTACGGCAAGGAGGACGTGCGCGACTTCGTCCTCTGGAAGGCCGCCAAGCCCGGCGAGCCCTCCTGGGACTCCCCCTGGGGCCCCGGCCGGCCCGGCTGGCATGTCGAGTGCTCCGCCATGGCCATGAAGATCCTGGGCGAGACCTTCGACATCCACTGCGGCGGCGTCGACCTGATCTTCCCGCACCACGAAAACGAGATCGCCCAGAGCGAGTCGGCCACCGGCAAGCCCTTCGTCCGCACCTGGCTCCACTCCGAGCACCTGATCGTGGACAACCAGAAGATGTCGAAGTCCCTGGGCAACCAGTACACGCTCCAGGACCTCCTCGCGCGCGGGTACACGCCCCGGGCCATCCGCTACCTCATCCTCTCCGTCCACTACCGGCAGAAGCTCAACTTCACCTTCGAGTCGCTGGACGGCGCTGCCGGGGCGCTCCGCCGTGTGGACGAGATGCGCTTCCGCCTCGGCCACGCCGCCGAAAAGGGCGAGCCGGACGCCCGTCTCGCCGAATCCATCGAGCGCGCCTGCCGGGACTTCGCCGCGGGCCTCGCGGACGACCTGAACATCGCCGCCGCGCTCGCCGCCCTCTTCACCTTCGTCAAAGAGGTGAACGTGGCCATCGAAGAGGGGAGGATCGGCGAGGGAGACAAGCAGCGCGTGCTCGACACCCTGGCCGACTTCGACCGGGTGCTCGGCGTCCTCGACCCCACCGCCTGGCCGGCCGGCGACGCCGGGGACGCCGACACGGACGAGATCGACCGCCTCGTCCGCGAGCGCGAAGAGGCGCGCCAGCGCCGCGACTTCAAGGAGTCGGACCGGCTGAGGAAC
>DATHUD010000254.1:0-7332 GCA_035462575.1 Thermoanaerobaculia bacterium
CCCGCGGTGAGGGGAGGGATTGCAAGGCAAGAGCCGGACCACTCCAGGAGAAAATCCCTAAATCTCATACCCCGTATGCTTTGAAGGACTAGAAGGATTAGATGGAAGGCAATAACTGGACAGAAATTGACCCAGAAGACCCGGAAACCCGGGTCTCTTTTTGATCCAAAGGGTCACACTTCGACCCTGCTCCCCGGGGAGAGGAGATGAGTGCTTCTACTTTCCAGGTGCGGGAAGCCGGGAAAAGCGAGCCTCCCGGTAGTGACGCACCGGAACCGGGCCCAGGGTCATCATGCCGTCCATGAACGAGCGGAGGTCGAAGGACTCCCCCTCTGCGGCCCGCACGTCATCGTAGAGCCCCCGCACTTGGCGGTATCCCAGGTGGTAGAAGGTGAGCTGCGGCGAGCTGGTGATGGCGCGGACCCACATGTTGCCCGCGAACTGCTCGTCCTGGAGGGCCTCGTCCCGCACGTAGCGGAGGACCTCGTCCTTTTCCATGTTCCGGGTGTGGACGCGGATGTCTACCACCGTGCGGGAGATGTTTTCGAGCTGCTTTTTCAAATGGGCCAGCCGGTCGAGCGGTCCGCCCCAGCCGAGGTCGAGCAGCAGGCGCTCGCAGAAGGTCCCCCACCCTTCCACGTACACGCCGTCGAAGAAGATCGCCCGGACCTTCCGGGGGTGGCGGGCGGCGAGCTTCAACTGGACGTAGTGGCCCGGCACGATCTCGTGCGGGGTGATCATCACGTTGAAATGGTGGTTGAAGTCGCGGAAGAACGCCTCGCGCTGGGCCGGGGTGGCGGCGTCCGGCGGCGTCGGCAGGAAGTAGAGGGTCTTCGCCTCGGGCGCATACGGCCCCGCCGGATAGACGCCTCCCACGCTCTGGCCGATGAAGAAGGACGGCGACCGGTCGATGTGGAGGGTGAGCGGCTCGGGAAGGGTCATCAGCCCGCGTTGGCGGACGTAGACCACCGCTTTCTCCGTCAGGTCCCGGTAGTCGGCCACGAACTCCTCGGTCGTCTTCGCCCGGTCGGCGGAGACGCGGGCGAAGAGCCTGCGGAGCAGCTCCTTGTTGCCCGCGGGATCGTCCGCGGGGGGCTCCTCGCCGGGCATCAGCTCCTTCCAAACGCTCCGGCCGTAGGCCGCGGCCTCGGCCCGCTTGGCCGCGAGGTCCGCCTCCGCCTGGGCGAGAACCTGGTCCACCGGCTCTTCGATCCCGGTGACGAGGCGGAAGCGGGCCGCGTAATCCGCCCCCAGGCGGGGGGAGCCGCCGGCCTTCTTTCCGAGCCCGTCGAGGAAAGCGGCCAGCTCGCCCAAGGCGGCGGAAGCGGCGGCGCCGGCCTTTTCCATCTCCCGCCGGACCGCCTCGGGCTCCCCCACCCCCGCCTTCGGGAACCCGTCCGCGTAGAACTGCGCCGAGGCCCGGACCTGGCCCGCGGCCAGAGCGCAGAGCTCCGGGGAGATCTTCGCCGGATCGCCCGCGGCCAACGCCTCCCGCGCCTGGGCCGCGAGCCGCGGGAGAAGCCGCGCCCGGGCCGTGGCCGCCTCGAGCCGCCGCGGCTTCGGAATGTCGTCGCGCACCAGGAGGTAGACGGTCGCTTCGCCCAGGAGGCCCGTCCAGAAGAGCGGGTCCGTCCCCGCACGCTTGAGCGTCTCCTCCTCGTGGATCTCGATCTCCGCCTGCCGCAGGACGAGCTCGGCGTCCAGCCGGTCCTCGAACGGGGTGTCCGGAGCGGCGAGGAGCTTCCGCAGCCTCTCCACCATCCCCCGGTTGTAGGCCGTCCACTCCTTGCGCCGGGCCGGGGAGAGGTCCTCCAGGCGGTCGTCGAAGTCGTGCCGCCCCGAAGCCGTGGCGCGGGACGGGTACATGCCGAAGAAGCGGTCCAGGTATTCGTCCTGGAACGGAGCGGCGTTGAGAGGCGCGGAGGTCAGGAGGAGCAGGGAGAGGAGGATTGCGTGTCGCATGATCGGGTATGGATCTTATCCGAGGCAGCCTTCCGCCCACGGATGAAAATGGATCTGCTAAAATTCGAGAGAGCATGCGCAGAGCGCCATAGGAGGAGAGTGTCTTGCCCGGCATCGCTGGCATGACCTGGAGCCCGAAGGGACCGGAGCCATCCGGGGCCCTCGCGGCGATGCTCGGCGCGCTTTCCCACCGGAGGGGCGACGTTCTCTCCGAGTATCGGGACGGGAAGCTCGGCGCGGCGATCGGGGGCCTGGGAGGCGCGGCTCCGGAAACCTGTGCGGTTCTGGACGGCGAGATCTACGACTCGGACGGGGCTGGCGGACCCGGGGCCTGGCTCTCCTCGAACCTCTCCTCGGTGCGCGGCACCTTTGCGGGGGCCTGCCTCGACCGCGCCTGCGGCACCCTACGCCTGGTCTCGGACAGGCTCGGCCTCAAGCCCCTCTACTACGCGAAGATCCCCGGAGGTCTCGCCTTCGCCTCGGAGGTCAAGGCCGTCCTCGCGGCCCCCGGCGTCGCGAGCCGGACGGACGAGCGGGCGCTCGCCGATCTCTTCCATTTCGGAGCTCTCCTGGGATGCCGGACGCTCTCTGCGGGGATCGAGCTCCTGCCGCCCGGCTCGGTCCTCACCTTCAACCTCCGGAACGGCTCTCTTCAGGTGGAGCCCTACTGGCGTGCAGCGAGCCTCTTTGCGCCCCGGGGCGCATGGAGGACCGACATCGAAGACGAGGAGGTGGCCGGACTTTTTGCCCGCGCGGTGACCCGCCGCCTGGCGCCGCGGGAGAGCCTCGGGATCTCGCTCTCCGGAGGGCTCGATTCCCGATCCGTGGTCGCGGCCTTGGGAGAGGCGGCCCGGGGCGTCGCCTCCCACACCGTGGGCCTTCCCGAGTGCCGCGACCGGAGCGTCGCCGAGGGTATCGCCCGTGTGGCCGGTACGCGGCACACGTTCCTCACGCTCGCCGAGCCGTGCCCGGAGAGCTTCGAGGCGGTCTTGGGGAGACTCGTCTGGATGACGGAAGGGCTCTACTCGGGCCTCCAGGGCACCGCGGCGCGGGTGGTGGACTACTTCGCCACGAACCCGTTCCGGGCCGTGCTCCGCGGCCATGGAGGGGAGGCGGTCAAAGCCGAGCTTGCCTACCCGCTGAAAATCGACGCCCGGATGCGGTGCCTGTCCTCTCCCGAAGCGATCGCCCGCTCCATTTATCGCCAGGGCAACGTAGTACGGGGCGACCTTCCCCCGGAAGAGCTCTTCGCCCCCTCCCGGCTCGCCGCCATCCGGGAGGGACCGCTGACTTCGGTCCGTGAAGCCCTGGAAGCGGTCGATGCGGATCTTACGCCCGAAGACCTCGCGCTCTGCTTCTACCTCCGGGAGTGGGTCCGGCGCCGGGTCGTGGCCTCTCTCGCACTGTTCCGCCCCTACGTCGAGGTCCGGATGCCCTTTCTGGACGAGGACTTCCTCGACCTTGTCCTCAAGCTCCCCCTGGAGAAGCGCTCGCGGGGAGAGATCCAGACCCTGCTCGTCCGGCGCTTCATGCCCGCACTCCTCACGATCTCCAATTCCAACACCGGCGCCTCCTTGAACGCCGGCCGGCTCGGCCGGTTCCTCGCGAGCGGCCTCGACGCGGCCCGCCGACGGCTGCGGCTCCCCGGCCACCGGCACTACGTCGAGCTCGAGCGCTGGCACCGCGGCCCGCTGCGGGCCCCCCTCGAACGGGTTCTCTTCGACGAGCGAACGCTTTCCCGCGGCCTCTACCGGCCCGAGGGGCTCCGGAAGGTGTTCGACGACCACATGACGGGCCGGCGCTGCCGCACGAACCTCCTCTGCGCGATCGTCGAGCTGGAGCTTTTCCACCGCAGCTTCATGGACCCCTGACGCTCCCGGCCCGGAGGAGATCCGGGGTATCCTCTCCCCCCGACGGGCCGACCGACAAGGAGCGATCCCTTGAAATACCTCGTGACCTGCCACCCCACCCAACACCCGATGGAGCCCGCCCGCGCCGCGGGAATGATCCAGGCCGCTGTCCGGTGGATCGAGGACCGGCTGGCCGACGGCTCGATGGAGACCACGTACCTCTTTCCGAACCGCGGAGGGATCGCCATCATGGAGGCCGGCTCGCACGAGCATCTGATGGAGATGCTCCTGGGCTACCCCGCCTTCCCTCTCTACACCTGGGACGTCCAGCCGCTCTGCGACTGGCGCGCGGGGTTCGCACAGGTGACCGCCATGCTCGGGCGGGCTTCCGGCGGCTGAGCCGTGATGACTCCAGGAGGGATCGCCGCGCTCGTGGCCGCCTCGTTCGGGGCCGGCGTGATGAATGCCCTGGCCGGGGGCGGCACGATCCTCACCTTCCCCACCCTGGTCTTCCTGGGCCTTCCCGCGGTCACGGCCAACGCGACCTCGGCGGTCGCCCTCCTCCCCGGGGCCGCGGCCAGCCTGTTCGGGTTCCGCCGCGAGGTCGCCGAGCACCGGGCGTGGCTCAAGACCCTCTTCCTGCCGAGCCTCCTGGGCGGAGCGGTCGGCTCGGTCCTTCTGCTGTCCACTCCCGAAAAAATCTTCGCGAGCCTCGCTCCCGTCCTCCTCCTTTTTGCCACGGTCCTCTTCATGATCCAGGGGGCCGTCTCCCGCAGGCTCTCCGCGACGGCCGGCGGCGGAGGCGCGGACCCCGGCCACCTGTCGCCGAAGCGCTGGGCGGTCGCATCCCTCCTCCAGTTCGCCGTGGCGCTCTACGGCGGCTACTTCGGCGCCGGGATCGGCATCCTGATGCTCGCCCTCCTGGGGTTCCTGGGGTTGACCGACATCCATGGGATGAACGGCCTCAAGAACTTCTTCAACCTGTGCATCAACTGCGTGGCGGCGGTGTACTTCATCTACCGGGGCGCGGTCGTCTGGCCGGCCGCCCTGGTGATCGTCGTCGGGGCCACGATCGGCGGCTACGCGGGGGCGCGCTTCTCGAAACGGATCGGCCGCGAGAAGGCCCGCGCCGCCGTGATCGGGATCGGCCTCCTCGTCACGGCGATCCTGTTCTGGCAACAGGCGCGGTGATGGGCCGGGCGGCCCAGACGTCGTAGAGCTCCCGCAGCGCGTCGCGCACGTTTCCCCGGTGGCGGAGCCAGAGCTCCTCCGGCTCAGGGCTCATCCCCTCCGCCTCGGAACCCAGAAGATCGCGCACGATGCCGGCCAGCAGCTCCGGCGTGGTGCGGCACTCGTGGAAGGTCGGCAGGAGCCCGGCGCGGTGCGAGGTGATCACGAGCCCGCCCGCGGCGCGGCTCTTCCGGCGGAGGGCGAGCCAGGAGAGGCGCCCGAGCTGCTCGGCGCCGTCCACGAGGAGGAGGTCGCGGCCCGCGAGCTCCGCGAAGAGCGTCTCCTCCTGCGCCGCCGTGAGCCGCCGGTCCCCGGTGCGCAGGGTGGCGGACCGGAGCCGGAATCCGCGGTCTTCGAGGCGCGGCGCCAGATCCTCCAGAAGAGTCGTCTTGCCGTGGCCGTGCGGCCCCACGAGGGCGGCGCGGAAGCCGAAAGCGGCCAGACGGTCCAGAAGCTCTTCCCACGTGACCCTGGCGAGGCGGGAGCGGACCGCGAGGACCCGCTGGACGGCGAAGGGGTTGTCCCGCGCCCGCATCTCAGGTCCCGGGGACCGCGGGATGGAGCAGGATCTCCGACTCGGACGGGGAGAGGACGATCTCGGTCCGCCCCGCCTTCGCGCCGGGCTCGGCCACGGCCTCCAGAGCCCAGGTCAGCGAGATCAGCTTGCCCGAGAAGCTCCAGGGCTCCGCGGGCGCTTCCAGCCGGAAGGCGCGGCGGTCCTCCGCCCCCGGCGCTTCGAAGGAGACGGTCGTCACGATCTCCAGGTCCCGGTCCCCCTTCCCCTCGGTGTACCAGAAGAGGCGCAGCTCGACGCTCCGGGGCGCCTCGTCGAGCCGCCAGGAGACCGTCCCCTCGATCGCCTCCCCCGGCCGGAAGGAGAGCCGGCCGTCGCGGGTGCTCACCTCGATCCGGTCCATGAAACCCCTCCGAAGCCGCTCCCCGGCAGCACGGCGAGCTCGTAGTCGTCCTCCGAGTCCGGCCAGCCGGGGAGGTCGCACGTCACCTTGAGCTGCCAGATGATCTTGTTGTTGGTCGCGGAAAACGACGGCAGCGTCCCCGCGGGCACGGAGAACGAGGCCGAGCCGGCGGGGATTTCGAACGCCTGCGAGGTGTCCACAATCGGCACCGTGGCAAACACCGAGCGGTCGGTGTAGGTGTCGGTCCCCCGGCGGTAGCGCGCCTCCTCCCGCCCTTCGAGCACCATGGCGAGCCGGCTCACGCGGGAGGCCCTCCCCGCAATGTTCCACTGGAGGTACGCCGGCTCTCCGATCCTCAAGGAGCCGCTGCTCAGCGTGACCCGCACGCGGGGATTGAACAGGACGAGGAACTGCCGGATCGCGCCGAAGAGGATCAGGAGCCCGATCACCACGAAGACCGAGATGAAGACGGTGAGGCATCCGTCCGGACTCCCCGTCCGCCAACCCTCGATGGCCTGCCAGACGAAAACCGAGACGATCCCGTTCCAGAACAGGGCGACCAAGGTGAGCCCGAGGAATTTGCCCATCGGCGTGGCCGTGGGCGCGAGCTCGACCGGCCCCGGGGAGCCGGCCGCTCCGGCCGCGCCCGCAGCCGCGCTCGCCATCGAAACCTTTTTCTGTCTCCCTTCCCTCACTCCCATCGTCATGATTCCGACTCCGGCGAGGAGGAAGACGAGGGGGATGAGACCGATCAGGTAGGACGCCGAAAAATCCTTCCTGAGGACCGCCTCGGACGGATTCTCCGGGTTCACCCAGCAGACGGTGTGGAGGCCCGGCGAGTAGTAGGCGACGATCTCCTCCTTGCCCCCCCGGCCGCTCGAATAGGCGTCGAGGAAGTTGTACCGGTTCGACCGGTACTCCCCGCCCTCGAAGGTGTAGGTGAAGTGGACGTCCGCCTTGTAGGTGCTGCCGCCGTCCGAGTCGGAGCTTTCGAGGACCTGGCTCTCCGCGATGACGCACGGCGTCTCCTGCCACGACCGGGCCGCCACGAACCGGTACATCGGCCGCACGAACATGAACCAGAGGGCCACGCCGCCGATCAGGGCGAACACGAGGCCGAAAAGCACCAGACAGCCGGTGCCTTGAACCGCGCCGCGGCGCTCTGAGAGGGGCTCGGTGGTCATCGTCCGGAAAGCTCGGGGCGAGAATATCACCGCTCGGAGCGCACCCCAATGTAGAGACGCCCCGTGGGGCGTCTCCGATGCGGCGATGTCCTCCCGAAAGCGGAAACGTGCCGCGGGGTGTTGTGCCTGTCCGGACCGTCCTCCCCGATCCGGAGACGCCCCACGGGGCGTCTCTACCCTGGGCAGGCT
>DATHUD010000255.1:0-4823 GCA_035462575.1 Thermoanaerobaculia bacterium
GGGACGGGGGGATTTTTAACGTCCAACAAGGGGGGAATTTAGGCGGCGCGCTGACAGGAGGGCCGTACCCGTTGGGGGGAGCCCCGTACCCGTTGGGGGGAGGGCCGTACCCGTTGGGGGCGGCGTCTCCCCCGTTCGGGGGGATATTCCCCCCGCTCCCGGAAGCGTTCCCCCCGTGCAGCGCCGAAACCAACTAGTTGCTCTCCTTGACTTGTGGCACCACAGGCGCTACAGTCTTCGGCATGGCAGAAAAAAGACAACCCACGCCCGATAGGACCTACTCCGACATGCTCCGATTTCGCTTTACTCCCGAGCACGCCGCCCTGATTCGGGAGGCGGCCCAGAGCGCAGCTCGCCGGAAGGGAACGGGTGACGTGTCGAGCTGGGTCCGGGAGACCCTGGTAGCAGCGGCTCGCCGCGAGTTGAAGAAGGGGGAAGGGGAAGGCTAGAGGGATCGGACCCGTTTGCCCGCCTGCCCCCCGGCTCCAGTGCCGGGCGCTCGGGGCAGCGCCCCCTCCGTTCAGGACTCCCCTCTCTCCCTGTCGGGGGTCCCCGCCCCGCGCCGGTCGCTGCTACAATGAAAGCAGCGAAAGCACAACATGAGACCGCCTCTCCCGAGCCGTCCGGCGCGTGCCTTCCTGGCCTTCTTCGCGCTGCTCCTCTCCCTGGTCCTACCGGCGAGCGCGGACCCACTCGTACTGGAGGTGGGGCTCCGGAAGGTGACCGCCGCGGGCCCGATGGCGGTCCCCCTGGATCATGAGCTTCGCACGGGCGATGCCATCCGGATCACCGTGCGGACGAGCCAGCCCGGCTATCTCTACCTCTTCTATCGGAGCGGCAAGGAGCCGAGCGTGCGATTGTGGCCCCAGGGCGCCGGAGCCCACAAGATCGAGGCCCGGCAGGAGATCACCGTGCCGTCCGACGGCAACCTGCGGGTGACCGAGGGCTCGCGCGACGAGACGATCCAGCTCCTCTTCGCCCGCGCCCCGCTCGCGGAGCCCTTGGCCGCCCTGAAGCCGAAGCCGCGGAAGATCCGGCAAATCCGGCTGCGGGCGATCGTCGTGGACCACGCCGACGGAGCGGAAACCCCGCCGTCCTCCTTCTCCGCCGACCTGGACGACAAGGGCGTCGCCGTCCTGGAGATCCCCCTGCGGCACCGATGAGCGGGCCGGGGACGAAGCGGCGCAGGACCACCGGGCGGCGGAAGCGCTGGGCCGCCCTTCTTACCCCGCGCCGGCTCGTCCCTGCCGCGATCCTCCTCGTCATCCTGATCCTGACGCTGATCGTCTTCCTCCCGTCCCCCGGGGACGACCTGGAAGACGCCCTGACGCGCCAGGGCTTCACGTTGAACCCCGGCTTCGCCGCCACCTTCCGCCCCGGGGACGTCCTCCAGATCCAGGAGGACGACGGCCGCGGCGGCGAGCGGGTCCTCGACCGGCCGCTCCTCGTGCTGCGCCGCGAAGAGTGCTTCCCCGGCCTCACGCCCAAGGAGGAGCCGTTCGCCCTCCCCGCCCGCCTGGGCCGGAGAGAGGGCTCGTTCTCGCTTCAAGGCAAGCGCCTGGCGCGCGCCCTCCCCTCCCTCTCGCTCGAAGGGCGCGGGGCCAAGTCCTACTCCCTCGCCATCGAGAACCCCCGCGTCGCCACCTTCGCCAAGACCGACCTCTCGGAGCGCTTCTCCCCCGCCTGCGTCGCCTGGTTCGATCGCACCCTCGCCGCGGGCGACCCGGCCGGCTGGTATGCCACCGTGATTGAAGCCGTGGTGGCCGACACCCTGGACCTCACGATCGAGTGGGAGACGGAAACGAAAGCCGACGCCCGCGTCCGCCTGACCGGCACCGCCAAGAAGGGCCTGCCGGCGCGCGGGGGATCGGTTGCGACGCAATTGGAGACGAGCGAGAAGACGGTGCTCCGGGCGGCGGGGCCGGTGGTGGTGGGATACCGGACGCGTCCGATGGAGCCGGTGCCGGTTGAAGATGGAGCACCGTGAGGAGGGCACTGGGTTTTCTTTTGGCCCTTGCTTTTCTGGAAGCGGGGTTGCTGCGGGGAGAGGATCTGTCGACCGAGCCCGTTCTCCGGGTGGAGACCGGGATGCATACGGGCAAGATCTGGGGAATGGCGGCTGACGCCGCCGGCCGATTCGTGGTAACCGGCTCGGAGGACAAGACGGTTCGGGTCTGGGACCTCGCCTCGGGGGATCTGCTCCGCACCCTCCGTCCCCCCATCGGGCCGGGTCCCGAAGGAATCATTTACGATGTCGCGATCTCCTCCGACGGAGAGACGGTCGCCGCCGGAGGGCGGACCTTCAACAGCATCTATCTGTTCCTGCGGTCGACCGGCAATGTGATCCATCGGATCCCCGATCTCCCCTCGGCCGTCCAGCGCCTGGCCTTCAGCCCCGACAACCGGCTTCTCGCCGCAACTCTGGAAGGAGGAAACGGAATCCGGATCTTCCGCCTCGTCGACGGGCAGGAGATCTGGCGCGAAGAGCTCTGTAAAGAGGCCAGTCTGATCAGCTTCGATTCCGCCGGCCGGGTCGTAACGGGCTGCACCGACGGATTTCTACGGCTCTATGACGCAAACCTCAAGCCCCTTGCCTTCACGAGCACCGGATGGCCGCTCAGCATCGCGTTCTCTCCAGATGGACAGGAGGTCGCCGTCAGGCAACTAGATGGCGACTCAATCCTTCTGTCGGGCACCGACCTGACCTTCATTTACAAGCTGCAACGATTCCCCATTCAACCCATCCTTAGCATGGGAGCATTGCCTTTCCACTGGTCCGAAGGGAGCTTGTCAAAGCCAGCCCCCATCGACACCGCTCCCAAACCCTTGGCTGACATCATCGGAGACTGGGGTACTCTGAACAACGAAGAATCACTGTATCAAACCGTTGCCTGGTCCAGGGACGGGCAGCTCTTGTACAGCGTGGGCGCATTCGGAGTATCGCCTTTCCGCTGGCCCGAGAGAGGCCGAGGAAAGCCAGTGTCCGCCAGCGCCAATCCCACAATTTCGATCGACAGATTCATCCCTCTCCCCGGAAATCAATTGGCGGTTACCAGCAAGGACCTCGCCTGGGGCGTCTTGACACCCGACAACTTCCGGTTGATTTACCGTGACTCGGACATCGTCGATTTCGAAGATCTGCGTGCCGGTCTCCTGACCGATGCGACCGGCTCCCTGATCCAATTTGATTACCTGCCTGGTTATACAGAGCGTGGTCTGGAGACAGTAACCTTCTCCGTTGAAAGCCGTGAATTGGACACTACTCCTGCAGAGGATCTGCGGCTCAAGCCTCCGGCCCTGGAGTGGCCCGGATTGAGCTCTGCAGGGCGCAAGCTGTCCTTGAATGGCAAACCTCTCGCGATGAGCTCCCCGGAAGAGCCCGTCGTCCATCAAGCAGTGGCTGCGGATGCCCGGTTCCTTCTCGTTTCTACGGAAACGTCGCTTCGTTACTACGACCATACCGGCAAAGAGCTCTGGAAGATCCGCCCTCCGGCTTTCACCCACGCCGTCAATCTGTCCGGGGACGGGCGGGTGGCCATCGCAGCCTTCGGGGACGGGACCCTTCGCTGGTTCCGGACCGCCGACGGACAGGAGCTCCTGGCTCTCTTTCCCCACGCCGATCGCAAGCGCTGGGTGGCCTGGACGCCAACCGGGTACTATGACGCCTCCGTCGGTGGCGAAGAATTGATCGGCTGGCATGTGAACCGCAGCGTGGAAAGCGCTGCCGGCTGGTTTGCCGCCTCCCGGTTTCGGAACCGCTTCTATCGCCCGGCCGTCATCGCTCGTATTCTCAAAGTTGGAGACGAAGGCAAGGCGCTCGCAGAGGCGGATGCTGAAGCTCAAGCTCGAGAGGACTTCCAGGCAACGGCGTTCAGCCAGCTCCAACCCCCGGTGGTGACCCTGTTGACTCCGGCTGGCGAAGTAGAGGCCCGAGAAGAGGTTTTTCCTTTTCGGGTCGCCGTCAGCACGCCGAAGGGAGAGCCGGTCACCGCCGTGCGCGCTTATGTCGACGGCCAACCTGTAGGCACCTCCCGCGGCCTCAGGTTCGAGCCCGGCAATCCTCAAGGAAAGCCCGAAAACGGGGACATCTACGAAATCTCCGTCCCCCTCCCGCCGCGGGATTGCACCGTGGCCCTCGTCGCCGAAACGCGCTTTGCCACGAGCGAGCCCGTCGTAGTGAAAGTCCGGTGGGCCGCGACGCCACCGGTCCCCGAGAAGCCGGTTCTCTATCTGCTCGCCGTCGGGGTCGGCACGTATAAAAATCCGGACTTCAAGCTCGACCTGCCTGCCAAAGACGCGCGCGACATTGTCTCCGCCTGGAAGCGGCAGGAAGGAGGGCTCTACGAGAAGGTGAAGGCTCGGCTGCTGACAGACAAGGAAGCCACCCAGGACGCCATCCTCTCTGGTTTGGAGTGGCTGGAAACCCAGGTGACCCAAAAGGACGTGGCGGTGCTCTTCTTCGCCGGCCATGGCACCAACGATCCCCGTTCGGGTGCATACCAGTTCCTTCCTTGGGAAGCCGACTTGAACGCCCGGCGCACGACGCTTGTGCCGGATCGCGAAGTGATCAACGTCCTCGCCGGACTCCCCGGTAAAGTGCTGGTCTTCTTGGACACCTGTTACTCTGGAAATCTTATGGGCGGCCTGAAAACACGGGATTCTGACGACCTGACCCGCCTCATCAATGAACTGGCCAGCTCCGACAATGGCATCGTAGTCTTCGCCGCCTCGACGGGACGGCAGCGCTCAGTAGAATCTCCCGATTGGAAAAACGGCGTCTTCACCAAAGCGGTGGTCGAGGCTCTGGACGGTAAGGCCGATCT
>DATHUD010000256.1:0-15656 GCA_035462575.1 Thermoanaerobaculia bacterium
AGGGCTGGGCCGGCTGATCGCCACGCGTGCGGGCGACGTGAGCGTCGGCGCGCGGCTCGACGAATACGCGGCGGTCCTGGCCCTCTGGCGGCGGTTCCCGCTCGCCGGCACCGGGCTCGGCACCTTCCGCGACGCCTTCCCCCTGGTGCAGCCGGCGGACCTCGCGGGCACCTACTGGCATCCTCACAGCGATCTGCTGGAGATCCTGGTGACCGGGGGCGTCCTCGCCGTGGCGCTTGCGGCGGTAGGGCTCTGGGCGGTGGTGCGGAGGCTTTTCGTCGTGCTCCGGGGCCGCGGCCGGTCCGAAGATCGCGGCGCGGCCCTCGCGGCCCTGGGCGTGCTCGCGGCGGCGGGGGTCCACGCCTGTGTGGACTTTGCTCTCACCATGCCGGGAAACGCCCTGACGCTCGCCGTCCTCCTCGGTGCCGCCTCCGCGGCCAAGGCGCAGGCGCTAGCGGAGCCGGACCTCGCCGGGCAGGACCCGGCCTCCGTGCAGGCTCTCGATCTCGAGGAGGTGGAGCCCGCGGCGGACCGGCACCGGAAGCGCAAGCGGCACGGCCGCGGAGGCGGCGGCCGGCCGCACCGGAAAGGCGCCCAGGACCGCGCCGTCGAGCCGTAGCTCCACGACCGCCCCGGTCGCGGGCACCTCGTCGAGCGTCAGCGCGAGCCCGGGGGCGTCGGCTCCGGCCAGCATTTCCAGGCGGGGACGGTCGCGGCGCCACGTCCAGGCCGTGGCCGGCCAGGTGGTGCGGGCGAGGGCCGCGAGGCGCTCCCCGGCCTGGCTGGCCTTGCCGGCGTCCCCCGAGGCCAGCGCGAGCTCGCGCCGCGCCTGCCAGTAGACCGGGCGGTCTCGCCAGGAGCGGTGGACGAGAGACAGGGTCTCCTCCGCCTCCCGGGTCCGGCCGCGGGACGCGAGCACCCGCGCCTTGGCGATCAGGTAGGGGGCCCACTCCTCGTCCCACAGCGCCCCGGAGCGCCGTTCGAGCCCGGAGGCTGTCGGCAGGTCGCCCGCGAACAGCGCAGCCAGAGCCTCCTGCTCGGGCGCCGCGTCGCGCACGAAGCGGGCGAGGCGCTTCAGGGCCTTGGGATCGAGCTCGCAGCCGGCGAGGAGGCAGCGGTCGAGGGCGCGGTCGAGGTGGGGGGCCAGGCGCTCGCTGGTCTCTTTGTCCACCGGGCCGGGCGGGCAGCGGGTGAGGGCCGCCTCCAGCACTTCGAGAGACCGCGCCTCCGGCCGCGCCCGCTCGGCCACCGACAGGTAGAGCGCGCGCGCCGGGAGCGGGTTGCCCGCGCGGCGCAGGCGGTCGGCCTCGGCCAGATCCCGGCGCAGCTCGGCGAGCTGCACCCTGTTCCGGCGCGCCCGCGCCGCCGTGAACCCCGGCCAGTCCCCCCGCTCGGCCAGGGCCCGCTCCACCCGCTCCCAGGCCACGGCTTCGGGAGGAATGGCCTGGAACGCCTCGCGGGGGGAGCCGGCGGCGTCCAGCCAAGGGCCGATCAGGCGGCCCAGATCGTTGGGATCGCGGAACACCTCGGCGAGCATCCCCTGCGCGAGGGCCTTCTTGCGCGGGGAGAGGGCCGGCCAGATCTCCAGATAGGCCGCGGCGAGGAAACGGACCGGCTCGCGCTTGCCCGGAGCGAGGCGAAGAGCCGCTTCGAGCGGAGCCTCCCAGCGCCGGTACTGCTGGAGCAGCCTCGGGTCCCGCACCTGCGACCATCCGAGGTAGGTGGCCCCGCCCTGGACCATGGCCGCCTCCCAGGAAGCCGGCCGCGCGGCCAGCACCTCGCCCGCCCTCTGCGCCGTCTCGGCGAGCCGGGCCGCGCTCTCCCGCGCCGCCGTGTCCGGATCGAGCCCCACCCGCCGCGCGGGATCGAGCTCGGCCGCGAACGCCGCGCGCACGGCCCGAAGGCGCACCCGCTCAACGTCCGGCTCGCGGTCCAGGGCCACCTCCCGGGTGACCCCGAGACCGTGAAGCCAGAGGGCGGTCTCCCGCTGGGTTGCCCGCAGGCTCCGGAGCTCAAGAAAAGACGCTGCGGCGAGCGCGAGCGCCAGGAGGCCCAGGGCGGCGCGGAGCATCGGGTCAGGGGAGGGCACGGGGGAATGGTAGCGCAGACGAACACGGACGAACACGGACTACACGGACCGGAGCTCCGGGAGTCCTTGTCCGTCCGTGTCTGTCCGTGTGATCCTTGCGGCAATGCCCGCCCCCCTCCGCTTCCGCCCGCCGCGTTTCGCGGCTTCCCCCGAGGTCCGTTGGATGCTGCTGCGCGCCTTCGGACCGGTGGACGCCTCGTTCCCAGGGCCTGTCGACCCGGAGCGGGCGCTCGCCCTGTCCCGCCGCTTCGAGGTGTCGGCCCGGGTGGCCGCGCGGCAGGGGCGGAAGCGTCTGGCGGCCGAGCTGGGGGAGGAGGCCGCCGCCGGTTTCTCCGAGGATCGGGCGCGGACCACGGGCTCGGGTCTTCGTCTCGTGGAGCTGACCCGGGAGATTGCGGAGATCGCCGCCGGGCTCGGCATCCCCTTGGCTTTCTTGAAGTTCGCGGCCCTGGAAGCCTCGGGCCTGGAGGTCGCGGTCCACCGTCCGGCTTGCGACGTCGACATCCTGGCGCCGGCCGAGCGGTCCCGCGAGCTCCAGGACGCGCTCGTCGCCGCCGGGTTCCGCCCCTCGGGCCTCCCGGAGCCCGAGCACCAGCTCTCCACCCTGGAGCACCCGGTGGGCGGGGCGGTGGAGATCCACCGTCTCCTTCCCGGCGTGCGGCCGGACGGGGGAGCCTCCGCCACCTTCGAGACCCTGGAGCGGTGCGGTCTCCTGCTCCCCTGCGAGAGCTTCCCGGGCCGGTGTTTCGTCCCGACGCCGGAGGCCCAGGCCGCCCACATCCTGGTCCACGGGCTCGGCCAGCACGGCTGGTGGCCGGCCTCCTACTCGCTGCTCAAGATGGTGGCGGACCTGATCGACCTCTCCCGGGAAGCCCTCACCCCGCGCGCCCTCTCCTGGGTGGAAGCGGACATCTCCGCGGCCGAAGCCCTGGCGGTCGGGAGGCTCTGTGAGAGGTTGACGGCGGGGGAGGACCTGTTCGCCCGAGACGACGAGCCCGAGGCCGTCCTCCTGCGCCACATCCTCGCCGGCCGGCTGGACCCGGACTACGAGAGCGCGCTGCGCCTGGGCCTGTTCCGCGCCCAGCCGAGCGACCGGCCGCCCCTCCTGCGCCTCGCCCGCTCGATCGCCGGCACCCTCTTCCTCACCCGTGCCCAGGTCGACGCCATCTACGGCCCGCCCCGCCATCCTCTGGGCTACCTCGGCCGCCAGCTCGCCCGCCCCTTCGACCTCCTCGCCCGCCTGGGGAGGTCCGGCGCGCGATCGCTCCGTCTGCGGCGGGGGTAGGCCCCCGGTGACAGGGATCTCCCGGACTGCCTTTATACTCCCGCCCGGTGAAACCGTCGCAGAACAGGCCCCGCCGTCCCTCCCCGGCCGCTCCGAAGCCGCGCAAGGCGGCTCCGGCCGCCGCCGCTCCGGCCCGGGCGCCGCTCGACGTGCGGATGGGGATGTTCCTGCTCTGGCTTCTGCTCCTCATCCCTCCCTTCCTCTTCTATCCGGTCGCCAAGGAGTCGTTCCGCCAGCCCAAGCTGCTGGCGAGCGAGTGGTTCGCGCTCGCTTCGCTGGCCGCGCTCGCCTGGGGCCTCTCCCGTGTGGAGACGGTGCGGCTCGCGGACCTCTGGCGCTCGCCGGCGGTGCGCGCCGTTCTTCCCCTCCTGGTGGTGGCCACGGCCGGGCTCGCGGTGACGCGCCATCCCCTCCATGTGCGCGAGGCGCTCACCGACCTGTGGATCGGGGCGGCGTGCCTCGTGGGGTGGAGCCTGGCACTCGGCGCCCCCCGGCTGGAGCGCCTGCTCGCCGGGCTCCTCATCCCGGCGACGCTTCTCGGGGCGATCGGCATCCTCCAGTCCACCGGCGTCTGGCAGCCCCTCTCCATTTTCGGGATCGAAGCGGATGCGCGGCTCGCCATGACGTCCACCGCCGGCAACCCCGGGGATCTCGGGGCGTTCCTCGTGCTCCCCGCCCTCCTCGCCCAGTGGCTCCTCGCGCGGGCGCTGCGGAAAGAGGACCGGACGGGGCCGGCGGTCTGGGGAGCGGCCGGAGCGCTCGGGGTCTGCGTCGGTGCCCTGGTCCTTACCCAGACGCTCGCGGCCCTGGCGGCGTTTGCCGCCGGCACCCTGCTGTTCTGGGCCCTGGTGCTCCCCGGGCGGCGGGCCCTCCTCGCCGGGGCCGCTCTCGCCGCGGCGGTCGTGGTCCTGGTCCTCGCGGTGGCGCCGCTGCGCGAGCGGGTGGTGGCGAAAACCCGCCAGGCCATGGCGGGGGATTGGAACACCGTGCTCACCAACCGGCTGGACGGGTGGCGCGCCGCCGTCTGGATGCTTGAGAAGAATCCGCTGACCGGCGTGGGCCACGGCGCCTACCGGCCCGAGTTCGTGCCGGCCAAGCTCTCCCTCCTCTCCCGCGGGGCCGAGTTCTCGACCGACCTCCGGCAGCAGGTGGTCTTCGCGAACGCCCACAACGAATACCTGGAGGTGGGGGCGGAGTGGGGGATCCCGGGTCTCCTCGCCCTGGCCTGGGCCCTCGGGGTGCTCCTTCAGGCCCTGCGCCGCGGGGCAGAGCCGCCGGGAGACCGGGCGCTCGCCTGGGCGGGCACGGCCGCGTTGGGAGTCCTCGCGCTCGCCCATTTTCCCTTCCGCATCGCGCTCGTCGCGTTCCCCGCCCTCCTCTTCCTGAGCTGGGTGATGCGCCGGAGCGCGGAGCCTGTGGAGGTGGAGGAATGAAGGGGAGGATCCTCGCCCTCCCGCTCGTCGCCGTGCTCGCCCTGGCCCTCGTGGGGCAGACGCTGCGCTGGCGCCACCGCATGGAGGCCTCCCGCGGGCTCCGGCAGGTCGAGCTGGTGAGCATGGCCGCCGCCGTGCGCGGGGAGGCGCCGCCCCAGCTCATGTCGACGAACCTCGAGGTGCTGCGGCGGATCGCTCCGATGGACCCGGTGGAGGTGGGCATCCCCATCGCCCGGGGCACCCAGTATCTCTTCCTCACCCGGTTCGACCGGGCGGCCGACTCGTACCAGGAGGCGGTCGCGCTGGAGCCCCGGCCGGAGGGGTACCTGAACCTCGGCCGGGCCCAGTGGTTCGCCGGCCGCAGGGACGAGGCCCGCCTGAGCTTCGCCACGGCGGTCCGGCTCGACCCCCGGCTCCAAAGCCAGGTCCCGCAGGGAGCGCAATGAGACCCTCCGCTTCCTTCGACGCTTTGCGAGGCTTCGCCCGGGAGGGGACGGTCTCGGTGCGGGTCCGGGGCGATTGCATGGCGCCGTTCCTCGCGGACGGCAGCCAGGTGGAGGTGGCGGGGGCCCGGCTGTACTGGCCCGGGGACGTCGTCGTGTGGAGCGCTCCGGAAGGCGGTCTCGTAGCCCACCGCCTTCTGGGCTACCGCCTCCACCGGGGCTCCCTCGCCCTGGTCACCCGCGGCGACTCCGCGGCCGTCCACGACTCCCCGGTCCCCCTCTCCCGCGTCCTCGGCCGGGTGAGCGGTGCCGGCGTGTCTCTCTCCGCACGGGGGGCGGCCGTGCGCGCCTTTCTGGGGATCGCGCTCTCACGCCTCGTCCGCGGGCTCCCGCGATGACCTTCGCCACCGAGTTCCTCCACACGCCCGACCTCTTCCCGGGCCGCCGCTCCGGGGAGTCCTGGGGCGACCGCCGGATCGCGGTCGGCATCCCCGGCGGTCCCTATGTCTTCTCCGGCCTCTCCGCGGACCAGGAGGCGGGATTGCGGCGCCGCTTCGGGGGCCTCTGCGAGCCCGGGGGCGCGGGGATCGAGACCCGGGTGTTCGCCGTGCCGGCCTCCGACTTCCGGGAGGTGGACACCCGGGGGTGGGAGTACAACCTCTCCATGGACTTCGCCCCGGGCTCCGTCCGTTTCGCCGGCCTCCGCCTCATGGGACGGATGGACTGGGCGCCGTCGCTCCAAGGCGGGCTCTGGAGCCCCGAGGGCGACGGCGACCTCTTCGCGCCCGTCCTCGAAAACTTTTTCCGGGTGCTGACCGCCTACCGGCTGCTCGAGACCGGAGGAGCTCTCCTCCACAGCGCCGCCGTGGCGGAGGGCGACGGCGCCTTCCTCCTCCTGGGCCCTTCGGGCGCGGGCAAGACGACCGCTTCGCGGCTCTGTGAAGAGCGGGGCGGCCTCATCCTCTCGGACGACCTGAACGCCGTCGTCCCCGGGAGCGCAGGGGCCTGGGTCGAGAAGCTCCCCTTCACCGGCGACCTCGGGGACCGGACGGGCGGGCCGGTGCGGGTCCCGCTCCGCGCCATCCTGCGCCTCGAACAGGGGAGCGAGGAGCGGCTCATCCCCCTGTCGCCGGCCCGCGCCTTCGCCCATCTCCTGGCCGCGGCCCCCTTCGCGAACCGCGACCCCTGGAGGGAGGAGGCCCTCCTCGGCACCCTGGAGCGCCTCGCGCGCTCCGTGCCGGCCTATACCCTCGTTTTTTCGCTCGGGGGAGGGCTCTGGGATATACTGCGGTCCATCCGCCTATGAGCACCGATCTGATGAGCGTCTGGAAACGGCGGGCCGACGTCCGCTACCGCCGGGTGGAAGGCGAGGCCGTCGTGCTGCGCCAGTCCGCGGCCGAGGTGCTGGTCTTGAACGAGATCGGCGCCGCCGTCCTCGACCTGGCCGACGGCGATCACCGGATCTCCGACTGGGTGGAGGCCCTGGACGGCGAGTACGACGTGGACAAGGAGACCTTGACCCGCGACCTCCTGGAGTTCGCGGCCGAGCTCGAGCACGCGGGGCTCCTGGAGCGGGTGAAATGAGCCTCGCCCGCATCCTCGGGGCCACCTGGCGGGAGAATCTGCTCTTCGCGGTCCTCCTGGAGCTGACCTACCGCTGCAACCTCGACTGCTTCTTCTGCTACAACGACCTGTCCTTGAAGGCTCTTCCCCTGCGCCGGGAGCAGCACCTGAAGCTCCTGGAGGATCTGGCGGAGATGCAGGTCCTGAACCTCACCTTCTCGGGCGGCGAGCCGCTCGCCCACCCGGACTTCCTCCTCCTGGGCGCCCGGGCCCGGGAGTTGGGGTTCGTCGTGCGCATCAAGTCGAACGGCCACGCCCTCCGGGGAGAGCTGGCCCGGCGCATCCTCGCCGAGGTCGATCCCTTTCTCGTCGAGGTGAGCCTCCACGGGTCCACGGCTGCGACCCACGACCGGCAGACGCGCGTGCCCGGCAGCTTCGACCGCCTGCTCGAAAACCTCCGGGAGGTCCTGGGGCTGGGGATGCGGGTCAAGATCAACAGCACGCTCACCGCCTGGAACCAGGGGGAGGTCGCCGGGATGTTCGCGCTCGCGGACTCGCTGGGGCTCCCCCTCCAGATCGACCCGGACGTGACCCCCAGAGACGACGGTAGCCGCGAGCCGCTCCTCGTGGCTCCGTCCCGCGAAGGGGTGAAGCACCTGTTCGAGCTGCAGTTCGAGCGGGGGAGGGCGGCTGCCGGGAAAGCCACGGTCGAGGTGGCGCGGGGGGCGGACGACGGCACCCTGCCGACGCCCTCTCACAAGCACTGCGGCGCGGGCTCCTCCGGCCTCGCCATCGACCCCTACGGCAACGTCTACCCCTGCGTGCAGTGGCGCCGGCCGGTGGGGAGCCTCCATCGGCAGAGCATCGCCGAGATCTGGCGCGGCTCCTCAGGGCTCGCGGAGGTGCGGGAGACGACCGTTCAGGCCAAGCAGGTGGTGAACGGTCAGGGCGCCGGGGGCGCGCTCCTCAATTTCTGCCCGGGCTCGGCCGCCGTCCAGGCGGGGGATCCGCTGCGGATCTACCCTGCGGCCGTGCAGCGGATGGAAGTTTTGCAAGAGGTCATGGCGGACGAGAAGAAGCGTCCGCTCCTGCCCATCCTGCCCTGATTTACGACGAGATCGGACCTGCGGGGCACATTCCGGGATTGGATTTCGCGGGGCTCGGGGCGCAGACGGCCGCAACGGCCTCCAGCGGCTCGCGGGAGAGAATGCGGGGCCGTTCGTAACGCTTCCCGCCTTGGGGCCTGCCGACTTCCTTCTCGGGCTGCAATCGTTCTCCCTTCATGCTCCCTGACCTACTGGTGCACCCCGCGCCAGAGGCCACCCGACAAAGAATTCCTCTGTTCCACGTCGATACGAGCGTAAGCCGGGCGGACCCGCCTGTCAAGGGCCGCCGGCTGATTTAGAGCCGCTTGGCCTACGGCTTGCAATGAACCTCGATCGGCTTGGATCAAGGCACACCCGCCGCGAGGCGGGGCCGCAAAGCCTGGGGTCTCTCTCCGAGATCGCCCGGTCGCCGAAAAGCCCCTTTAAGTAGCTTCACAGAAGGTGTAGTTCCAGAAGGGGGTTTTCACCGATGTATTCAGGGCGCCCGCGGCTTCCGCCACCTCTACCTCCAATCGGCAGCAAAAGGCCTTTCGAAAGGTCTTTGTATTTCATATTCGGATTTGTCTTTGGAAGACCGAATGGAACGACTTACAAAAAGGAGACGACTGCTATGACCTTCCATCGGAGAATCACCGTCGCACTGATCGCCGCGCTGGGCTTCATGGCTCTGGCCGCGCCAAGCGGTGCCACCGCCCTTGCGCCGTTCATCGACCTCCAGGAGGCGGGCCTCACCGTGACCGAGGACGGCGAAGGCCTCATGTTCTGGGACCACACGACCCCGGCCACCCTCAACGTCAACGTCGGTGGCACGGTGCGCTTCGCCCTGCTCTACTGGGCGGGCCGCGAGCGCCCCTGTGACTTCAACGGCAGCACCTGCACGTTCACCCAGCCGTACAAGGATCAGCAGATGATCTTCAACGGCACGCCGATCACCGGCACCGTCATCGGCACCGAGAGCCAGCCGGTCTCGGGCGGCGGACCGATCCTCAACATCGGCTACTTCGCCGACGTCACCTCGCTGGTGTCGGCGGCGGGCCCCGGCAACCACACCTTTACCTTCAACGACGGGAACGGGGCGAGCAACCTCTGGCGCCTCGACGGCGTCGGCCTGTTCATCGCCTACACGGATGCGGCGGACTCGACGTTCTACCGCGTCCAGGTGTGGGACAACCTCGACTTCGCGTACGGCGACGATCCGACGCCGGGCGAGACGCGGGTCACCAGCCCGGTGACCTTCGGGCACGGGGCGACCGCCTTCGACCGGACGGCGCAGCTCTGGCTGTTCGCGGGCGACGGCGAGGCGAACCGGCCGGACGAGACGACGGTCAGCAACAATCCGACCCTCTTCAACGTCCTCGACAGCCTGCCCGACGGGCCGCAGTGGACGACCGACGAGTACACGATCAACATCCCGGCCAACGTCGACACCACGGTCGTGCAGATGCACTCCCGGCCGGCGGGCCAGAACCCCGACTCCATGCTCTGGCAGATGGCCGCCCTGCGGGTGGCGCTGCCGTCGGACATCTCGGAGCTCCCGCCGACGCCGCCGTCGTGCCCGACGGTCGTGATCTCCGGGCCGCCGGCCCAGGCCGTCACCACGTTCCAGGACACCGGCACGGGGCTCGTGTCGCTCGTCGTGACCCTGTCGCAGAACGCGGACACGGTGGTGCCGCCCTTCATCCCCGGCACGACTGAGCCGGTGACGGTGACCTCCACCAAGATCGACCAGACCCAGCGGGCGCGCATTGAGATCCGGGCGACCGACGGCGCGGGCAACGTGGCGATCTGCGACCCGATCCACCTGATCGTGGTGCGCGACAGCGGCAAGCCGGTCGAGGAGATCAACGCCGACGTGCCGAGGGCGGAAGACAAGGTGACGATCCGCAACGGCTCTCCGGGCCTGTCCAACCTGACCATCAACGTCAACGGCGTCCGGTTCAAGGTCACGGGCTTGAAGGACGGCGTCGAACAGACGGTTGACATCTCGTCGGCGATGCACGCTGGAGACAACAACGTCGTGAACCTGGAGGGCCGCGGCAAGAAGGGGAGCTGGGCCGAGGTCATCATCTGGGACGGCGGCAGTCAGTAAGCGGCACGAATCTTGAAAACAACGCTTGGCGTTCCCCCGAAGTCTGGGCGAGCGCCAAGCACTTCCAACACGAGGAGAACTTCGATGAAGAGAGCCTACAAGAAGCCGGTTCTGCGGCGCCTTGGCCTGCTGCGACAGGTGACGCGTTTCAGCTTCTAGAGCGAAGTGTTTTCAATGTGCCGGCGGGGTCCCGTAGAGAAAACGGCCCTCGCCGGTTTTGCAATTCTGGAGGCGGCTCTCGGGCCGCCCGGGGGGGATTTTGCATGATCGGACCGGCAAGCCGGCTCCGGCACCGGGAGCGCGTTCTCACCCAGCGCGCCGCCGATTCGCTGGTGCTTCTGGATGTCGACGGAGGGGAGTATTTCGCGCTCGACGAGGTGAGCGGCCGGGTGTGGGACCTGTGCGACGGCCTGCGCGACGTCGCCACCATCATCGCGACGGTCAGCACCGAGTACGACGCACCGGTCGAGACCATCCGCGCGGACGTCCAGGAATTCCTGCAGGAGATGGTCGATGAGAGCCTCCTGGTGGTCGTCCACGACGCCTGAAGGCCTGGCGGCGAAGCCTTCTCCCCTCCGCGTCCTCCTGCTCGCGGCGGCGGTCCCCTTCCTTCTCCGCATTCTGAAGCTCCCGGAGCTCCGCTTCTGGCTGGAGCCCCGGGGCCCCCTCCCGCCGTCTCCCGCGCCCGGCGAGGTCGCCAGGATGGTCCAGCGGATCGACCGTCTGCTCGCGGCCGGCCGTCCCGTGGTCCGGTCCGGGTGCCTCACCCGCGGGGTGACCCTCTACTACTTCCTGCGCCGGGCAGGAGCTGACGTCTCCCTCTGCTTCGGCATGGGCGAGGTCCAGGGCCGCTTCGAGGGGCACTGCTGGCTCGTCTGTCAGGGGGAGCCCCTGGCCGAACGGCGCGATCCCCGGCCCCTCTTCGCCGAGACCTGGCGGATCGATCCCCTGCCTCCCGGGCCGTTGTTCCGGGAGAGGGCCTCCGTCGAGGAGGTCCAGCGTGGCTGAGAGAGGTTACGACCTCCACGGCGTGCGCCTCGGCCTCTCCACGGAAGAGCTGGGGGAGCGGGCGTCCGCCGCGATCCTCTCCCGCCTCGCGCGGATCCCTGAAGACGGCCTGCCGCCCCACGACCTCGCCTTCGAGCTGCGCGCCGGTTCCGCCGGCTCCGGACACCCGTTCGGCCGGCCGGAAGGGGCGCGGACCGTCTACGAGCCGCCGGTGGGGGAGGTCGTCTACGCCGACGGCGCCGACCTCCTCTACATCGAGGCCGGGCCGCGCCTCCGGGTGCTCTGCGAGCCGGGGAGCGGGCGGACGCGGGTCTCCGTCCTTGAAGAGGAGGAGGAAGACCTCTGGCTCCTCTCCCATCCCCTCTTTACGATCCCCCTGATGGAGATGCTGAAGCGCCGCGGGCTCTACGGCCTTCACGCCGGAGGGCTCGCCAGGAACGGCCGCGCCCTGCTCCTGCCCGGCACGAGCGGCGCCGGCAAGTCGACCCTCACTCTCGCCCTGGCGCGGGCCGGCTTCGGTCTCCTGGGGGACGACACCCTGTTCCTCGCGCGCCGGGAGGGGGGCCTCCGCGTCCTCGCCTTTCCGGACGAATTCGACCTGACGGACCAGACGGTCTCCTTCTTCCCCGAGCTGGCTCCGCGGCTCGACTCCCCGCTCCCGGCCGGCTGGCGCAAGCGGCAGCTCCGGGCCGAGGAGGTCTACGGCGCCGAGATCGTCTGGGACGCCCTCCCCGCGCTCCTCGTCTTTCCCCAGGTCTCGGGCGCCCGGGAGAGCGTCCTCACGCCGATCGGGAAGGACGAGGCGCTCCTGGAGCTCGTCCCCAACGTCCTCTTGACCGAGCCCCGCTCCTCCCAGGCCCACCTCGACGCCCTGGCGGACCTCGCCGCCCGGTGCGACTGCTACCGCCTGGCCACCGGGAGCGATCTGGACGGCGCCGTGCGGTTGCTCGGGGAGATCCTGTGACCTCCGAGGACCGCATCCTCTTCCTCTGCGCCCGGCAGGACTTCCTCCCGGGCCACCGGGACGCGGTCCAGGCCCTCTGCCGGGGAAGGGACATCCGCTGGGAGCTCCTCGCGAAGACGGCCGCCCGGCACGGGGTGCTCCCCATCGTGGGCGCGAACCTCCGCCAGTGCGACGCTGCCGTGCTGAGGCTGCCCCCCGGCTTCGCGGAGCGCCTGGAGATCGCGGTCTTCGAGAGCGCCGCCGTCCGCGAGCGGGATGCGGACCGCCTGGCCACAGCCCTCGCCCGCCTGCGCGAGGTCGAGCTCCACGCCATGCTCCTCAAGGGGACCGCGCTCACCCTCCTCGTCTACCGCGAGCCCTGGGTGGTCACCTCCCACGACATCGACCTCGTGCTCCGCCCCGGGCCGACGTGGGAGAAGGGGAAGGGGGAGGAGAAGGCGGTCCGCAAGTCGCTCTACACGAACGGCATCGAGTGCGACTTGAAGGAGCACCACGACGTCACCATGAACGGCGTCCTCCCCATCGACTTTCCGCGCATCTGGCGCGACGCCCGGCCGGCCCGCTTCCGCGGCGAGGACATCTGGCTGCCGTCTCCCGAGGACCTCCTGCTCTCCCTCTGTATCAACGCCTGCCGCAAGCGCTACTTCCGCCTGAAGGGGCTCTTCGACCTCGCCGAGACCGTGGCCCGCCTGCGCGGTCCGGACTGGGGGAGGGTCGCGGCTCTCGCCCGGGAGGGGCGCTGCGAAGGGATGGCTCACGCCGCTCTCGTGGCCACGCGGGAGACCGTCGGCTGCGACCTTCCGGCAGGGGCGTTGGACGGGCTCGGGGTCTCCCCGGTCAAGGCCCGCCTTCTCGAGCGCCTGATCGCGGCCTTCGTCCGCCGCGGCTCCGTGGTCGACCGCACGGGCGAGAGGCTCGCCATGCTCTTGACCTACGCGAGCTTCCGGCCGGCCGAGGCGTGGCGGTCCTTCCGCCACAGCTTGACCCATCCCCCCAAGCACAGGGCGCCGGCCGAGCTCACACCCCGCGCGACGTGAGCACGATCTTCACGGTCCGGAGCAGAATCGACACATCCAGCCAGATCGACCAGTTCGCGAGGTAGGCCAGGTCGTAGCGGAGCTTGTTCTGCGGGCTCGAGTGGTAGTCGCCGTTCACCTGGGCGAGGCCGGTCAGCCCCGGGGCGAGCGAGAACCGCTCGGCGTAACCCGGAACCTCCTTGAGGTACCGCTGCACGAAGCCGGGACGCTCCGGGCGGGGGCCGACGAGGCTCATCGTTCCCAGGAGCACGTTCCCGAGCTGGGGGAGCTCGTCCAGCCGGAAGCGGCGCAGGAACGCGCCGATCGAGGTGAGGCGCGGGTCTCCCGGCTGGGCCAGCACCTCGCCGGACTCGGCCTCCGCGTCCTGCCGCATGGTGCGGAACTTCCAGAGCGTGAACGGGCGCTGCCCGCGGCCCACCCGCGTCTGCCGGTAGAGGATGCCGCCCGGCGAGGTGAGGCGCACGGCCACGGCGCAGGCCGCCATCAGCGGCAGGGCCAGAAGGAACAGGAGCGAGGCCCCGAAGAGGTCGAGCAGGCGTTTCAGGGGCCAGTTGATCCGCCACTCCGACTCCCGAACCACCTCGATCAGCGGCAGGTCGTGCACCCAGCGGTAGCGCATCCTCCCGATCAGGCTCTCGAACGGGCCGGGGAGGAGCAGCACGTTCGTGTGGTCCGGCCGGGTGCCGGCCAGGCCGTCGATCAGCCGCGTCTGCCAGGACTCGGCCGCGCCCGCGAGGATGATGTCCTCCACCCGCCCCTCGGCGAGGAGCGCCGGCAGGTCTTCGGGAGCGCCGAGGCAGACTCCGAGCGCCGGCTCCTCCCCCGGTGCCGGCGGCGGCTCTCCGGGAAGGGGGACGAAGCCCACCACCTGGAGGCCGTGCCAGCGGTGGACGGACAGGGCCACGGCGATCTCCCGCGCGGCCGAGCCGCTCCCCACGATCGCCACCCGGCGCTCCCGGTGCCGCTCCGTCCGGTCGAGCACGATCCGCCACAGGAAGAGCAGCAGGAAATCGAGCACCACGAAGAGCAGCAGCACCGAGCGCGGGAAGAGGCGGTTCGCGAAGAACCACCAGCCCGTGAGCGCAAACGCCTGGAGCGAGGCAGCCCCCAGGAGCCGCCGCGCCACCTCGGACCGCGCCCGCGGGCGCGGCGGATCGTAGAACCCGAAGAAGTACAGGGTGGCGAACTGCACGAGCACCACCACCAGCCACTCCCGCGCGAAGAGCTCCAGGCGGTCCCCCGGCAGGAGCCCCCGGGTGAAGGGAATCGGCACGTGCAGGCGGACCTGGAACGCGGCCCACAGGGAAACGACGGCGGCGGCGCCGTCGCCGATCAGCCGGAACGTCCGGCGGGTCGAGGTCATGGCGGGGACTCTATACGAAAGGTGAGGGGGCTCCCGCCCCGGCGGCGTTCTCTTGACCCGGACGGGGGCCTGCGGAATACTCTGCCCTCGCCAAGGAGGCCATCGTGCGCAAACTGGTAATTCTCGGATTGTTCCTCTGGATCGGGCTCGCGGGCGCGGCCGGCGCGCAGGAAGAGGGCAGCCTGCGTTTCGAAAAGACCGTCAACTGGACGACGGGCAAGCTCATCGACATCGGCGCCACGGTCGGCCCGGTGCGGATCGGAAAGGTGGAGTTTTCGAACGAGGGCAAGGGCGGCGGCTCGATCGCCAGCCGCTTCCGGGGCGGCGGCGCGTCGGACACCCAGACGACGCTCAGGGCGACCTTCGACGGCGAAAACCCCAAGGAGGACGAGTGGGTGGTGACCTTCACCCTCGAGCTCCTCGACAAGAACGGCAAGCTCATCGACCGGGCGACCGGCAAGGAAGGGTTCGAGGGAGAGGCGAAAACCGCCCGGATCGACCACCCGATCCTCGAGTACGTGGTCCCGATGATCGACAAGGTCCGGATCAAGCTCGAGGCCAGGTTCGACTAAAGGGAGAGCCGCCGTCCCGGCATCATGAAAGTCACTGAGCATCTGGCCAACGCCAAGCAGCCGCTCATCAGCTTCGAGATCATCCCGCCCCTGCGCGGAGGCAACGTGCAGGGGCTTCTCGGGCTGATCGACGACCTCGTCAAATATCACCCGCCGTTCATCGACATCACGAGCCACGCGGCCGAGGTCATCTACGAAGAGACCCCGAAGGGCATCGAGCGCCGCGTCAAGCGCAAGCGGCCAGGAACGCTCGGGGTCTGCGCGCTGATGCAGAACAAGTACCACATCGACGCCGTCCCCCACATCCTCTGCCAGGGCTTCACCCGGGAGGAGACCGAGGACTTCCTGATCGAGCTGCGCTACCTGGGGATCGACAACGTCCTCGCGGTCCGGGGGGACGACAGCGGCTTCCAGAAGCCCCTCCAGTTCGGGCGGAGCGCCAACGCCTACGCCTGCGACCTCGTCAAGCAGATCGCGGCCACGAACCACGGCCGGTATCTCGAACAGGACCTGCTGGACGCCGAGCCGACCAGCTTCTGCATCGGCGTGGGAGGCTATCCCGTAAAGCACTTCGAGGCGCCCAACCTGCAGAGCGACGTCCGCCACGACAAGGACAAGATCGACGCCGGGGCCGACTACGTCGTGACCCAGATGTTCTTCGACAACCGGCACTACTTCAAATACCTGGACCTCTGTCGCGAGCA
>DATHUD010000257.1:0-21861 GCA_035462575.1 Thermoanaerobaculia bacterium
GGGAAGACGATCGCCCTCGCGTCCGACGCGGGCACGCCGCTCTTGTCCGACCCCGGGTTCCTCCTCGTCCGCGAGGCCGCGGCCCAGGGCACGCGGATCGAGCCCATCCCCGGCCCCTCGGCCCTTCTGGCCGCCCTGGCCGTCTCCGGCCTGCCGCCCTACCCGTTCACCTTTGCGGGCTTCCCGCCCCCCAAGTCCGGCAAGCGCCGGACGTTCTACACAGGCTGGGCGGGCCTCGGGCACACCCTCATCCTCTTCGAGTCCCCCCACCGGCTCCTCCCGAGCCTCGAAGACGCCCTGGCCGAGCTCGGGGACCGCCCCGCCGCGCTCGGCCGGGAGCTCACGAAGATGCACGAGGAGGTCCTGCGCGGGAGCCTCTCGGAGATCCTCGCGGATCTCAAAAGCCGGGCCGCCCTGAAGGGGGAGTTCGTGATGGTGATCGGGACAGCCCGGGAGGGCTAGCCCTTGCCCTGCGAGATCTGCCGGCGCAGGAGCTCGTTTTCGAAGGCCATGCCCACCTGGGCCGTGGCGAGCTCCAGGATGTCGATGTCCTCGATACCCCTCTCGTTGTCGCCGTTGTCCGTGTAGATCACCGAGATCACCCGCTGCGAGCCGAGCACGGGGAAGACGACGACCTGCCCGTTCTTCGGCGGGCCGACCATGGAGCGGAAGGGCTCGGGGAGGGCGGCCTCGTCGAAAGTGAGGTTCTGGACCTCGCCCGTGTCGAGGCTCCTCGCCAAGGCGCTCTCGATGTCCAGCTCCACTTTCAGGGCGCGGGTCACCTCGGCGAGCGGCCGGCCCTTGGAGTCGGTGCCGAAGGCGCCCAGGGCCACCAGGTGGTCGCGCTTGACCAGGAAGAGGACGGCGCGCTCGACCGACTCCGAGATGATGTGCATGAGGTTCAGCGCCACCGTGGCCGAGATCAGGCCGGAGCGGAGGTCGCCGAACACCCGCCGCAGCCGCGCCACGCCGGAGCGCGTCTCGGGGATGTGACCGCCGCCGCGCACCAGGTCGCGCCGGCTCTCGATGACGTTTTCGATGCAGGCGACGACCGCCTCCACGTCCGCCGTGAAGGCCGCGAGAACCCCCGCCTCGTAGACCTTGGCGAAGGAGGTGCCGGGCTCCACCAGGGCGACCAGCGAGGCCCGTGGGCGGGAGCGCCGGAGCGACGCCGCCTGCTCCAGGGTGGCCGCGCCCTGGCGCAGGTCGATCAGCACGATGGGAGGCGGCTCGCCCGGGCCGGGCATGCCGGCGTGGGAGAGCTCCGCGAGCTCCACCCCGGCCACCTCGTGCTGAAGCGCCTCGGCGAGCTGCTCGGCAAAGGGGACGTCCGCCGAGACGATGTGGAGCTTCAGGAGCTGGGCCGCGGGCTTGGGCGCCGCGCGGAATTCGTAGTCGTCCGGATCCGCCACCGCGAGAGCGGAGGACCGGGCGTGCGTCGAATCGAGGATCGCCGGGTGCGTCGAGTCGCCGTCGAACTCTCCGGAGGAGGGCGAGGACGACGGACGGTGCAGGTCCGGCCGGGTGTCCGAGCCGGCGTCGGCGTTATCCCGGTTCCTCTCGTCGAAGATCCGGGCCGCTTCGAGCAGCACCATCTGGGTGTTGATGTCCGCGTCCGGGAGGACGTCGCTCGGGTAGAGCGCGATGTCGTCGATCGGCCGCAGGTCGTCGATGGCGAACTCGAAGGTGCCGGTGTCCCACACCATCACCTCGGAGACCGCCTGCTCGATCTGCTGGGCGATGACCTGGCGCAGACCCTCGGCGTCGATGGTGCCGGAGCCGACCAGGATCTGCCCGAGCGAGCGCCGCTCCCGCTCTTCGGTCTGGAGCCGGATGGCGTTTTCGAGGATTCCGCGGTCGATCATCCCCGACGTGATCAGGAGGTTCCCGAGCTTGGGGGTGCGCGGCGCCTGGGCCGAGACCAGCCGGCCGCCGTGGAAGCCGATCATGGCCCGCTCGGCGCCGCGGTTCAGGAGGAGCGTCCCGGTCCGCCGCCCGAGATGGATGAACTGCATCACATCGGCGACGGAGACGTCTTTGAGGCTGCCCGAGATCGACATGGGTTTGCACGGACGGCGATGGAAGACCGCGCGCCCTACTCCCCTCGCGCCAGCTTGACCAGGCTTTCCAGAGTGCGGAGCTTGCGGTCTTTGGTGGCGAAGAGACGGGCCGCGAACATCGCGGAGGCGGCGTGAGCGGAGAGGAGGTCCAGGAGGTCCCGGTCTTCGGCCCGCAGGATCGGCTTGTGGTCGAGGAGCTTCAGGACGACCAGAGCGCCCACGATCTCGTTCTGGACCCGCAGCGGGACCGCCGCGAGCACCGGCGACTCGGCCGTCGGGCCCAGGCGGAGCACCCCGTCCTTCAAGGTCGCGTCGACCATCGGGTCGCCGCCCGTGTAGCTCTCCCCGGAGTAGTTGGGCAGAGGCTCGTCGTACATCCCTTCGAGGAGCGCGATCTCGCAGCCCTGTCCCTCCTCGCGGCGCAGGAGCAGCACGAACTGGTCCGCGCCCAGGAGGTTGATGGCGATCTCGGCGATCGTGGCCTGCACCTCGGCGGGGTCGAGCGTCGCGTGGAGCTGGTAGGTGGCCACGTACAGGTTCATGAGCCGGCCGCCCTGGTGCTCGGAGTCGACGAGCCGCGAGGCGAGCTCCTTGACGTCCGACTCGGCCGTGGACAGGCGGCGCTCCAGCTCGGCGATCCGCTCGTCCGCCGAGGCGGACTCCACGCGCTCGCCCGCCTCGCGCAGGTTGAGCTCGACGACCCGCACGAGCTCGCCCGCGCGCTCGAGGGTCGAGCGCAGCTCCGCGACCAGATCCATCCCCACCCCGGGGGAATCGAGCCGCGTCTCCGTGGTCTGCCGGTCGCTCAAGCGGCGGAGCCCTTCTCCAGACGGGAGATGACTTCGAGGATCTCTTCGCTCTGGAACGGCTTCTTGATGTAGGCGGAGGCCCCGGCCTCGAGGCCGCGGGCGGTGTCCTCCTCGCGCCCTTCGGTCGAGATGATGACGACGGCCAGGTCGTCCCGCGAGCGCTGGGTCCGCACCTCGGCCAGGAATTCGAGCCCGTTCATGTTGGGCATGTTGATGTCGAGCAGCACGAGATCCACGTCCGGATGTTCCCCGAGGCGGTCCAGAGCCTGGCGCCCGTCCAGAGCATAGACCAGCGGGTACTGCCGGAGCATCACCTCGTACATCTTGTGCATCAGCTTCGAGTCGTCGACGACGAGCACTTTCCTTGGCTGCACGGCGGTCTCCCGGAGGTCACGGAAAAGGAGCAATATCTTAGCCTAAAACGAGAGCACGCCGAAGCGTCGCGGCCGCTCCGGCTCCCCGCACCTCTCCCTTGTCCCTGGTGCTCAATCCACAGGGAGTGTAGCCAAAGCGGCCCGGAGGTTTCAAGGAAGGCCCCGTCGCGTCCAGCCGGGCTCACCATCCGTCAATCCGGTTTTCAGGGAGTCAGGAGTAGAGAGGAGGAGATTGGTGGAGCCGATCGGGATCGAACCGACGACCTCTTGAATGCCATTCAAGCGCTCTCCCAACTGAGCTACGGCCCCACAGGGACGCGGATTATAGAGAGGAGCGGGCGAGGGTGTCAAACGGCGGGGGGTTTTTCGATCTCCCTACTCCCCCACCCCTGTCAGCCCATACTTTTTCATCTTCGCCCGCAGGGTGTTCCGCGCGATCCCCAGGAGGCGCGCGGTCTCGCGGATCTTGCCGTGGCACTGGGAGAGGGCAGCGGAGATGAGCTGGCGGTCGTAGCGGTCGAGGGCCTCTTCGTAGCCGCCGTTGCCGAGGCTCACGGTGGGGGAGATCCCCTCCACCTCGGGGGGACGGGCGGCGGTGCCCTGGGCACCCTGGACGTGGAGGGCGATCCAGCCGAAGTCGGCCACGGTCAGGGTGTCGCTCCCCGAGAGGACGAAGGCGCGGTGGATCGCGGCTTCCAGCTCGCGGACGTTGCCGGGCCACGCGTAGGCGTCGAAGAGGCCGAGGACGGCGGGGTCCAGATCCTTGGCCGGGCGGCCGAGGTCGCGGCTGACCTTCCCCAGGAAGTGCTCCACGAGGTAGGGGATGTCCTCCTTCCTCTGGCGCAGCGGCTGCAGGACGATGGGGATGATGTTCAGGCGGTAGAAGAGATCCTCGCGGAACTCGTTCCGGACGATCGCGTCCTCGAGGTCCAGGTTGGTCGCGGCGATGATCCGCACGTCGGCCTTGAGCGTCCTCGTGCCTCCCACCCGCTCGAACTCCTTCTCCTCGACGACCCGCAGGAGCTTCGCCTGGACCGCGCGGGAGACCTTGCCGATTTCGTCCAGGAAGATCGTGCCGTGGCTCGCGAGCTCGAAGCGGCCCGGCTTCTGGCCCGCGGCGCCGGTGAAGGCCCCCTTCTCGTGGCCGAAGAGCTCGCTTTCGACGAGCGTCTCGGGGAGGGCCGCGCAGTTGAAGTGGATGAACGGCATCTGCCGGCGCGGGGAGACGGAGTGGACGATGCGCGCGACAAGCCCCTTGCCCGTGCCGCTCTCCCCCCGGATGAGGATGGTCGACGGGCTCTGGGCCACCTTCTCTAGCATTTTCTTCAAGTCGCTGATCGAGCGGCTCCGGCCGATCAGCGAGCCCAGGTTGTGGGAGGAGAAGATCTCCCGCCGGAGCGACTCGTTCTCCTCTTTGAGCTTCTGCCGGGAGGAGTCGAGCTCGCCGTAGAGGCGGGCGTTCTCGATGGCGATCGCGGCCTGGTCCGCGAAGGCGACCAGGAATTCGAGGTCGCTCTGCCCGAAGAGGTGGCGGGAGTGCCGGTGGTCGACGTAGATCGCCCCGGCCATCCGGTCCCGGATCGCGAGCGGCACGCAGAGGATTGAGCGGATGTGGCGGGCGATGATCGACTCGGAGCCGGCGAAGCGGCCGTCCGACACGGCGTCGACGGCGAGGACGGGCTCGCGCGTCTCGATCACCCGGCGGACGACACTCTCGGAGAGCTTCCTCCCCTCGTCCTCGTCCTCGTAGCCCAGGTTCCTCACCACGGCCACCTCGAGCTCCCGGGTAATGCGGTTCGAGAGCACGATCATCCCCCGCTCGGCCCCCAGGCGTTCGAGGACGAGGTCCATGGTGCGATTCAGCACCTCCTGGAGGTCGAGGCTCGAATTGACGACCTTCAGGACCTCGTAGAGGACGGAGTTGATCCCCCGGCCGGAGGAGAAGCGCTGGTGCTCGCGGATGCGCTCGATGGCGCCGCTCGTCCGCTTGGACTCGGTCTCGGCCCCCATCCGCTCGAAGCCGACGAGCGCCCGGCGCAGGCGGCGCAGCGCCGTGTCCACGTTCCAGGTGCGAAGGCCCCACTCGTAGAGGCTCCGGGCATGCTCATAGGGGGTTTCGAGCTCTTCGAGGAGCTTCACGCCCTCGGCGAAGAGCTTCTCGGCCTGGTCCACCTCCTCGTGGGCGGAGGCCAGGCGCGCCTCGACCGAGAGGAGCTTCGCCAGGGTGAAGCGGTCCCCCAGCTCCTCGACGTAGCCGCGGGCGGCCTGGGAGTGGCGCTCGGCCTCGTGGAGCTCGCCGCTCCGGAGCGCCAGGTCGGCGAGCGAGATGTGGATGCGCGCCAGGGACTGGCGGGTGCCGGCGGTCTCGACGAGCTCCAGCGCCCGGGTCAGGTAGCTCCCCGCGGCCTCCAGGTTGTCCCGGTCCTTTTCGAGCAGGCCGAGCTGGTGGTAGCACTGGGCGAGGAGGTCGAGGTCGCCGATCCGCTCGGCCCCTTCCAGGGCCTCCCGGGCCCGGCGCTCGGCATCGGAGCTCCTGCCGCGCTTGCGGTCGAGCGAGGCGATCTGGGCGAGGGCCGCGAAGCGCTCCCGGTGGTCGGGCGCGTCTTCCAGGAGCTTCAACGCCCGCTCGTAGTGCCGCTGGGCCCGCGCCCAGTAGCCGAGCACCTCCTCGACCTCGCCCAGGTTCAGGCGCGAGACGGCCTCGTTCTCCCGGGCGCCCAGCCGGCGCTTGATTTCGAGGCTCCGGGAGAGCGGCTCGCGCGCCGCCTTCCAGTTGCCCCGGCTACATTCGAGGATGCCAAGGTTGTTGAGAGCGAAGAGCTGGCCCCAGACGTCGTTCGTGCGCTCGCAGAAGGCGAGGTTCCGGCTGTAGTGCTCGAGGGCCGGCTCGAAGTGGCCGGTCTTCCAGAGGACATTGCCCAGGTTGTTACGGAGCGTAAGGCAGAGGACCTCAGCGCCCGCCCGCTCGGCCACCCACAGGGCGCGGGTGAGGAGCCGGCCGGCCAGGCGCCAGTCGCCGCGGCCGGAGTAGATCATCCCCAAGGTGTTCAGGAGACTCGCCCGCTGGCGTTGAAATCCCAGGCGCCCGGCCTGGGCGAGGGCGCCCCGCGCCGTGCTGAAGGCGGCCTGCCAGTCCCCCAGGTCGCGCAGCGCCACGGCCTTGCCGTGGAGGAGCTCCACCTCGAGCTCCGGCTCTTCGTGCCCTCCGAGCTGAATCAACCCCTCCTCGTGGCTTTCGAGGGCCGCCTCGTGCTCGCCCAGGCGCGTGTGGACACGCCCCTTGCGCAGATAGACGCGGGCGACGAAAACGCGGTCGCGCGCGCGGCGGGGCTGGAGGTCCGGCCGGCGGAGCAGGTCCTGCCAGACGCGGAGGGCCCGCGGATAGAAGCCGGCCGCGGCGAACGACTCCGCCTGGGAGGCGAGGACCCGGGCCGCCGTCTCCTCGTCTCCCGCCTCGGTCGCGGCCTCGGCCGCGCGGCCGTAGAAGGCGGCGGCCTGGGCGTAGCCGTAGACCGCCGTGGCCAGCTCGGCCGCCCGCAGGAGGAAAGGGAGGCTCCGCACCTTCTCGCCGCCGCGCCAGTAGTGCTCCGCAACCGCGGTGACGAGGCCTGCCTCCCCCCGCGAGAGGGAGCTTTCGAGGAGGCCCGCAAGGCGCCGGTGGAGCGTGGCGCGCCGCTCGGGGTCGAGCCCCGCGTAGAGGGCCTGGCGGAAGCGCCTCTGCGGCATGTGGTAGAGCACGCCCTCGGCCTCTTCGAGCCGCCCGAGGTAGCCCTGTGCGGCGAGCGCGGAGACCCGCTCGTAGAGGACCTGCGGGTCCTCCCGGAGGAGCGCTGCGAGGGTCGCGAGCGAGAACGGCTCGTCGATCACGGCGGCCGCCTCCAGCACCTCCTGGAGGGGCGCGGGGAGAGAGGCGATCCGCTGCCAGTCCTGGGCCTCGACGCCCCCCGGCGCGCTCGACCAGCGGGAGAGGGCGGCGAGCGAGGGCTTCCAGTCGCCCTCCCGATAGAGGAGCACGGAGTCGTCCACCAGATGGCGGAGGAGCTGCTGGACAAGGCCGGGCGCGCCCTTCGACTGCTCGTGGATCCAGGTGTAGAAGCTCGGCGGGAGCCCGGAGGTGCCCAGGCAGGCGTCCACGAGCTGCACGGTGCCGGCGCGGTCCAGGGGGCCGAGGCGGATCGGGGCCAGCGACTCGGAGTCCCGGGTGGCGTCCCCGCCGGGGCGGCGGGTCGCGACCACCAGGACGCGGGAGGAGCGCAGCTCTTCCGCCAGGTAGGTGAGCAGGTCCTCGCTCTCCCGCCCGGCCAGGTGGACGTCGTCCAGGAGCAGGACGATCGGGGGGCCGGAAACGGCCTCGGCGGCGATCCGCAGGGCGCTCTCCCGGTAGAAGCGGTACCGCTCGCGCGGGTCGGACTCGCCCGGCGGACGCTCCGGGCGGGCGGGGCTCGCGATCCCCAGCCGGCCGAGGGCGGTCAAGAACGGGGCGAGCGGCTGCGCGTTCTCCTCCGAGCCGTATCCCATCCCCACGCGAGCTCCCTCGACGGCCGCGATCAGCCGGAACTCCCGGAGTAGCCGGCTCTTGCCCATCTCCTCGGGGCCCTCGACGAGCACGGCGCCGCCCTTCCCCTCCCGGGCAGCCGCGAGCTCGGACTTGAGGCGCGCCAGGGCGTCGTCCCGTCCCACCAGCCGGGTCGCGAGCACCCGGCCCTCGGAAAAGGACAGGGCCGCGGGGTCGAGGCTCCGGCCAGCGGCCTCCCCCAGGTCCGCGAGGAGACGCCCCGCGGTGGGGTAACGCTCCCCCGGGTCCCGCTTCAGGAGCCGGACGAGGATGCGGGACAGGGCCTCCGGCAGATCGGGCCGGAGCGTCGCCGGATCGGGGAGCTCCCCTTCCAGGTGGAAGCGGATGGCCGCCATGTCGTCCCCCGCCGAGGGGAGGACGCCCGTCGCGAGCTCGTAGAGGGTCATCCCCAGGGAGTAGAGGTCGGCCCGGTGATCGTAGGAATCCTGGAGGAGGACCTCGGGGGCGGTGTAGGCGAGCGTCCCCCGGATGCGCCGGTCGAGCGGGCCGCGGACGGCCTGGGCGAGCCCGAAGTCGAGGATCTTGAGCGTGAATGCACGGCCGCTGCCGCTGTCGCCGTCCGCGAGGCCCAGGTTCCTGGGTTTCAGGTCCATGTGGACGACGCCCTGGCGGTGAATGTGGGCGAGGCCGGCCGCCGCCTGGATCGCGGCGTCGTAGAACGCCTCCCAGCCGGCCCGGCGGATCTTCTCCTGGAGACCGTTGCCGGCCAGGAGCTCCATGGTGAGGAAGGGGAAGTCGCCGGGGAGGACGCCGAAGTCGTGAACCTCGATGACGTTGGGATGCCGGGCTTCAGAGAGGAGCCGGACCTCGTGGCGGAAGCGGGCGAGCTCTTCGGCGTCGCTTTTCGCGAGGGCCACCTTGAGCGCAAGCGGCCGGTCCGCGGCGCCGGTGCGCACCCTGTAGACCACCGCTCGGGACGTGCGGGCGATCTCGCCCTCGAACAGGACGTCGCCCAGCAGCCGGTCCAGGTGGGATAGGTCGGGCTCGATGTCGCGCATCCTTCTTCAGCTCGGGCGGCCTCGGGACCGCCGACATAGAGCAGGGTGCGGGAAGAGCACTAAACGAGACCCGGTGCGAGATCCTGCAGAGTTTCTTCCGGCGGATCGAGACGCGCGCCGGGGCCGGTCCGGCGCGCGAGCTCGGCCTTGAGAGCGGAGATCCCCTCCCCCGTCACGGCCGAGACCCACACCGCGCCCCCGTTCCTCGGCTCCCCCGGGGAGACCAGGTCGCTCTTGTTGAAGACGGTGATCACCCGGTCCTTCTCCACCCCCAGGCTCTCCATGACCTTCTCCGCCACTTCCATCTGCTCGCGCCAGGAGGGGTGGCTGCGGTCGACCACGTGGAGCACCAGGTCCGCCGCGGTGATCTCCCCCAGCGTGCTGCGGAAGGAGGAGACCAGGTGGTGCGGAAGCTTGCGGATGAAGCCGACCGTGTCCGCGAAAACCAGGGACCGGCCGCCGTCCTCGACGGGGCCCCGCCGGAGCTTGGCGTCCAGGGTGGCGAACAGCCGGTTCTCGGCCAGGGTGCCGGCGTGGGTCAGCCGGTTGAACAGGGTCGACTTGCCCGCGTTCGTGTAGCCGGTGAGCGCCACCGTGGGCATGCCGTTCCTGCCGCGCCGCTGCACGCCCCGGGTGCGCTCGATCTTTTTGAGATCCTCCTCGAGCCTGCGCACGCGGGCGCGGAGCACCCGGCGGTCCTGCTCGAGCTGCTTTTCACCCTCGCCGCCGCGGGTGCCCCGGCCGCCGCGCTGGCGGGAGAGGTGGCTCCACTGCCGGGTCAGGCGCGGCAGCATATAGTTGATCCGGGCGAGCTCCACCTGGGTGCGGGCCTCGCGGGTGTGCGCCCGCTGGTCGAAGATGTCGAGGATCAGCGCGCTCCGGTCCATGACCGCGAGCTTGGTGACCTCCTCCAGGTTCTTCACCTGGCTGCCCGAGAGGTCGTCGTCGAAGATCAGGAGGTCCGCCTCGAGCTCTTTGGCCTCGGCGCCGATCTCTTCGGCCTTGCCGCTGCCGATGAACGTGGCGGCGTCCGGCGCCTTGCGGGACTGGATCGCCCGGCCCACGACCTCGGCACCGGCGGTGTCGGCGAGCTGGGCCAGCTCGTCCAGATGCTCCTCGACCACGTGGCCCGGCTGACCGGGCACGATGAGCCCCACCAGGAACGCCCGGCGGGGACGCACGGAATTGCTTTCGTCTGGGCTGTACAATGTTTCTGGGTCCGTGGAGTATTCTAGGGGAAGTGTAGGGTTCGGGTCAAAAGTTGACCCGACTTTTACAACATCGGAGCTTTCGTATGCATTCCCCGACCGAACAGAGCAGCCCGGCGATCTCCACCCCTCCCGTCACAGAGCCGAAGACGGTCCACGGCCTCGGCCGGCAGGCGAAGCTGGCGGTGGGCGTCCTCCTGGTTTGCGCGCTCGCGGCCCTCTTCTGGCCGCGGGGGGACGGCTCCTTCAAGGAGCCCGGCGGTTTCCTCTACGACATCGACGGCAAGGCCATGACCCTGGGGCCGCGCCTGGCGCCGGTCAGCCTGGTCCACTTCTGGGCCACCTGGTGCCCGCCGTGCATCCAGGAGATCCCGGCGCTGCAGCGCCTGAACCGCGACTTCCGGGACCACCCGGATTTCTCGCTCGTCATGGTCGCCGTCTCGGACGACAACACCAAGGTCCGGTCCTTCATGGGCGACTGGGCCGACATGATGCTCTTCGACCCGAACTGGGACGTGGCGAACCGCTACGGGACGGACAAGCTGCCGGAGACCTACCTGGTCGTCCGCGGCGAGGTGGTCAAGAAGTTCGTGGGCATGCAGGACTGGGACGATCCAGCCCTGCGGGAGCTCCTGACCTCGCACTTGAAGAACGCGGGCGGCTCCGCCGCCGCTCCCGCCGCCGGAGGCTCGTGAGCCCGCTCTGGGAGATCACGGTCAAGATCGTCCTGTCGTCGCTCCTGGGCGGCCTCATCGGGGCCGAGCGGGAGCGCAAGGGCAAGTGGGCGGGCCTGCGCACCCACATGCTGATCGCCGTGGGCTCGGCCCTCCTCACCCACATCTCGATCCTCGTGGGCCGGGAGTACGCCGTCGGCAGCAACGCCTGGGACCCGGGGCGGATCGCGGCCCAGATCGTTTCGGGGGTCGGCTTCATCGGCGCCGGCACGATCATCCAGTCGCGGGGCGCGGTGCAGGGCCTGACCACGGCCGCCGGGCTCTGGGTGGCCTCGGCCATCGGGATCGCGGTGGGCGGGGGATTCTACGGCGAGGCGGTCGTGACCTCGGGGGCTCTCCTCGTGATCCTCGGGGCCCTGCGCCCCCTGGAGCGACTGCTGCGGAGGGGGGCCCCGGAAGAGAGCGCCGCGAGCAATGAAGACAACGGCGAGGCGCCCCCCCGGCGGGGGCCGCTTCCTTGAGAAACGGCCCCCGGAGAGGGTGGCGCTAGAAGTGGATCGCGAGGCCGGCGTGGCCCATCACGAAGAACTGCGCCTCGTCGAAGTCCGCGTAGTGGCCGGAGAGCTCGACCAGCACGCCCAGCCAGCGGGTCAGGGGGAATTCGCCGGTCGCCCCGATCGAGAGCCCCACGGCGGTATCGCTCTCGTCGCGCCCGTCGAAGGACGTCCCCTCCAGGCGATAGCCGCCCAGCCCTATGTACAGCCCCGACTCGTAGTAGGGCTCGCGGAACCGGTACTCGCCGCCGACCGTCGCATAGGTGAGATCGGCATCCGACAGCGAGCCGAAGAATTCGTCGTCGTCGAGCGCGAGCTTGCCCAGCCGGAAGCCCACGTGGGTGCGGGGCTCGGTGACCATCGTGAGGTTCAACTGAAAGCCGGTGTTGGTGAGGCTGTCGCCCGGGTCGACGTCCACCGAGCCGCCGAGGCCGCCCATCGCGCCGACCGTGAAGTTGTACAGCTCCTGGGCGCCGGCCGCGCCCGGCAGGGCGGAGAGCGCCAGAACCAGGAAGAGCCTGCGGAGCAGGCCGTGATCTCGCTTCAAAATCCCCTCCTTCGCGGCGGATGCCGCCTCCAGTACGCCGAGAGTATAGCCTTTCGTCTCCATGACCTCTGAGGACGCCGGGCCGGGCCGCCGCCTTCCGTTATACGCACCGGGTCCCCCGGGCGTCGCACCTCCCGCGGGCCTGAGGCTCTTCGACCGGCTCGTCCACGCGCTCCTGCCCGCGCCCTGCCTGGGGTGCGGCCGCCCTCTCCCGGCCCGGGGGGCTTCCCTGGGCCTCTGCCCGGACTGCCGCTCGCGGTTGAAGCGCCCCCCGCTCGGAGCCTGTGCCGTCTGCGCCCTCCCGCTCCCGGCTCACAACCCGCCCCCCGGCTTCCGGTGCGCGTCCTGCCGGGAGCATCCGCCCGGCTTCGACCGGCTGCTCGCGCTCTGGAGCTACGAGCCGCCCCTCCACGAGGTTATCCAGGGGCTGAAGTTCGGGCGCCTGGACTATCTCGGACGCCACCTGGCGGAGGCGATCGCGGAAATTCTGGGGGATGAGCTCGCGGGCTTCGACGCGGTGGTCCCCATACCCCTTCACTGGCGCCGCCGGCTCGCCCGGGGATACAACCAGGCCGAGAGGATCGGCCGCCCCCTGGCGGGCCTCCTGGGGCTCCCCCTGCTCTGTGCCCTCTCCCGCCGCCGCGCCACGCCGCCCCAGAGCCGTCTCGGCCGGGAGGAGAGGCTCGGGAACCTCCGCCGCGCCTTCCGCGTCCCCCGCCCCGGCCGCGTCCGCGGCCTCTCCCTGCTCCTCGTGGACGACGTCGCCACGACCGGCGCCACGCTCGACGCCGCCGCCGCCACTCTGAAAAACGCCGGAGCGGCAACCGTCACCGCTCTCTCCGCGGGACGTACACCTCTCCGGCATCCTTCGTCTTAAGTCCTTGCAGTCCCTGCTGTCCTTGCAGTCCTTTTCGCCTTCCCCTACCGGCGGCGCCGGGAGAGCGAGAACCGACGGCCGTAGGTTCCCAGGTTGCCGTTCTGCCAGACCACCACGAAGTTGCCCGCGGGGGTCAGGTGGGCGATCGACGGCTGCGACCGCTGGGTCGGGTCCACGGTCTCCCGGAGAACCTCGAAGTCCGCGCCGTCGGCAGCGGCGCTCGCGAGGAAGCGCCGGCCGTAGATCCCCTGCTGGCCGCTCCCGCTCTGCCAGACGATCACGAACGCGCCCGTGGCGTCGTGGGAGATGGCAGGGGCCTTCTGCTCTCCGGCCGAGTTGCTGTTGACGCGGAAGGGGGTCCCGGCCGGCCGGCCGGTCCGGGTGAAGCGCAGCCCCAAGATGTCGTTCTGGGCCGCCGCCGGCGCCTGATCCGTGTGCCAGACCACCACGAACGTGTTCCCCTTGCCGCAGGAGACCGCCGCTTCCGCCGAGGGCGCGAGGGGCCTCGCCACCACGATCTCGCGCCCTTGAGGAACGCCCGCGGCGGAGAGCCGCCGGGCGGAGACCCCCTTCTTGTTCGGCTCGAAGGGGCGGAAGCCGTCCACACTCGTCCACACGGCCACCGGCCGGCCGCTCGTGTCTACGCAGACATCCGGCCGATCGCCGCCGACCAGGCCGGTGCTGATCTTCACCTGCGCCGAAAGCGGCACGCCCGCGTTGCTGAATCGCCGGGCATAGATGCCGGGCGGGGTGCCCGCAAAGGTACCCGAATTGGGCAGCAGGCTCATCCAGACCACCACGAAGCCGCCGTCTTTCGTCGTGGCCACGGCCGGGCTGAAGTCGAACGGGACCGACGGGGAGCCGGCCGCGTCGGTGTTCACCTTGACCGCGCTCCCGAGCGTCTCGCCCGTGGACTTGAAGCGCTGGGCCAGGATCTCGCTGTTGCCGTCCGCCACCGCCGACCAGACCACGACGTAGTTCCCCTGGGGATCGGCCGCCACATCGGCGTCATACTGGTCCGGGGGAAGCTCCTTGTTGACCAGGAAGTCCGCGGCCTTCGGGGCTCCGGTGCCCGTGAAGAACCGGGCGACAGCGCCCCGGTGGTCCGTCGCGGTCGAGCCCTCCCAGGTCACCAGGAAGCCGGCGGCCGATCCGGCGACCGCCGGGTTGCGCTGGCGGCAGTCGGCACAACTGGTGGCGCGGAAGGCTCCGGCCTGGGGAACGGGCGCCGCTCCGGCCGCGGCGGCGAAAGCGAGGGCGGCGAGCGTCCCCGCGATGAACATTGCTGCTCTGGACATCTGAGATTCCTTTCCTCCGAATGGAGACCGTCTGCTCTTTCTACGGTCCTGCCCCTCCCGGCGTTGGGAGCGTCCGGTTTCCTTCCCGGGCGTTGACGTGTCCAAGAGGGGTGAAGGAAGCTCGATGCGACACCCGACGCCGATCGATGAGAGGTGCTCCATGAACCCAGGCCCGCCCCCGCTCTTCCGGGATCCCAGGCTCTACCAGATCCTGGTTCTCGCCTCGCTCCTGGTCTACGGCATCGCCCGCCTCGACCTGGAGATCCGCCCGGGCCGCGCTCTCCTCCTCCTCGCCACGGCCCTCTTCACCCAGCTCGCCTGCACGAGGATCTGGCACCTTCCGGCCTTCGATCCGCGGAGCGCTCTGATCTCGGGGCTGTCGCTCTGCCTCCTCCTGCGGACCAACTCGGCGGCGCTCGCAATTGCGGCCGCCGTCGTCACCATCGCGAGCAAGTTCGTCCTCCGCCTCGACGGCAAGCACGTCTTCAACCCGACCAACTTCGGGATCGTCGCCATGATCCTGGTGACGGGCCAGGTGTGGGTCTCGCCGGGGCAGTGGGGGAACGCGGCCTTCTTCGCCTTCCTGATGGCCTGCCTGGGGGGCCTGGTCGTCAACCGGGCGGCGCGGAGCGACGTCACGTACGCCTTCCTCGCCTTCTACCTCGCGATCGTTTTCGGCCGCGCCCTGTGGCTCGGCCAGCCCCTGGCCATCCCGCTCCACCAGCTCGGGAGCGGCTCGTTCCTCCTCTTCACCTTCTTCATGATCTCGGACCCGAAGACCACCCCCGACTCCCGGGCCGGCCGCATCCTCTTCGCCCTGCTCGTGGCCCTGGGAGCCGGGCTCGTCCACTTCGTGCTCTTCCGGCCGAACGGCCTGATCCTCTCCCTCGCCGTCCTCTCGCCGGCCGTGCCGCTCCTCGACCGGCTCCTGCCGGGCCGCCGGTACGCCTGGCGGACCGCGAAGGCTCCCACGTCCGAACCCCTTCTCCTCGAAGAAAGGAGATTTGCATGAAACGGCTCCGGCTCCTCCTCTCCCTCCTGGTCCTCGTTGTCGCCGCCCGGGCCGCCCTGGGCTTCTGCGGCTTCTACGTCGCCAAGGCGGACACCAAGATCTTCAACAAGGCCTCCCAGGTGGTCCTGGTGCGCGACGGGGACCGGACCGTCCTCACCATGGCCAACGACTTCCGAGGGGACCCCAAGGAGTTCGCGGTGGTCATCCCCGTGCCCACCTTCATCCGCAAAGAGCAGATCCACGTGGCCGACAAGGCGCTCCTCGACCACCTGGACGCCTACTCGGCGCCGCGCCTCGTCGAGTATTACGACGACAACCCGTGCGAGCGGAGGCTCGAAATGAGACGGGTCCCCGCTCCGGCCGCGCAAGCGGCTCCGGGAGCGGTGGCCGACAGCCGCGCCAAAAGCCTCGGGGTGAAGGTGGAGGCCGAGTACACGGTGGGCGAGTACGACATCGTGATCCTCTCAGCGAAAGAGAGCGACGGGCTCGAGACCTGGCTCCTCGAAAGCGGCTACCGCATCCCCCAGGGGGCCTCCCGCGTTTTGGGCGGCTACATCAAGCAGGGGATGAAGTTCTTCGTGGCCAAGGTGAACCTGGAAGAGCAGTCGAAGCTCGGCTACTCCTATCTGCGGCCGATCCAGGTGGCCTACGAGAGCGCCAAGTTCATGCTCCCCATCCGCCTCGGCATGGTCAACGCCGACGGGCCCCAGGAGCTCTTCGTCTACGCCCTCACGAACAAGGGCCGGGTCGAGACCACGAACTACCGGACCGTCCGGCTCCCGTTGGACCTCGAAGTCCCCGTCTTCGTCAAGAACGACTTCGCCAACTTCTACAAATCGATGTTCGCCCGGCAGGTGAAGAAGGAGGACATGCGGGCCGTGTTCCTCGAATACGCCTGGGACATGTCCTGGTGCGACCCGTGCGCGGCCGATCCCCTCTCGGCCGACGAGCTCCGCCAGCTCGGAGTCTTCTGGGTCGAGCGGACCGCGCCACAGGATTCGCGGCGCTTTCCCCCGGGCGGAGCCCAAAACGTTTTTGTCACCCGGCTCCACCTGCGTTACGACAACGCCCACTTCCCCGAGGACCTGGTCTTCCAGGAGACCGCCGACCGGGAGAACTTCCAGGGGCGCTACATCCTGCGCCACCCCTGGAAAGGGAACGACCGCTGCGAGGAGGCCACGGCCTACCGGCGGGAGCTCCCGAAGCGCTTCGAGAAAGAGGCCCGGACGCTCGCCTCGCTGACCGGCTGGGAGATCAACAAGATCCGCGGCCGGATGAACCTGAAAGCGAGCGGGCCCGCCCCGGAGGAGGACGAGCCCTGGTGGAAAGGTCTCTGGAAGGACTAGCTCCGAACGGAGGCTGACGGAACCGGGACCGGCGCCAGATCCTGGACCGCCGGTCCCTCGATCACCCGGCCGTCCGTCCGGAAGCGGCTGCCGTGGCACGGGCAGTCCCAGCTCTTCTCCGCCGTGTTCCAGTGCACGACGCAGCCGGCGTGGGTGCAGATCGGCGAGACCGCCTGCACCGCGCCGGAAGCGTCGCGATAGACCGCCGCCTTCTCGCCGCCGATCTCGACCACCCTCCCCTCGCCCGCCGGCACCTCGGACACGTCGTGGATCTTCGGGATCTTCACCCGGTCCACGAGGAACGCCGCCGCCGATTCGAGGTTGAGCTTCGCCAGATGCGGCCCGGCCGCGAGCGGCTTCAAGCGCGAAGGGCGGTAGACCCGGGCCCAGGGGTTCTCGCGGCCGAGAGCCAAATCGGCCAGGAGCATGCCGCCGAGCGTGCCGAAGACCATGCCGGTCCCCGAGTAGCCGGTCGCGAGGAAGACCCTTGACGACGTGAGCGCCTCGCCGATCATCGGCAGCCCGTCGGGCGGATCGTAGAACTGGGCCGACCAGCGGTACTCGACCGACTCGACGTTCCACCGCTGCCGCGCGTACTCCTCGAGCGCCCGGTAGCTCTCCTCCGACTCGTCGTCCCCCGTCTTGTGGTCCTTGCCGCCCACGATCAGGAGGTCCCCCCGGGCGGTCGGCTGCTTGCGCGTGTAATTGTAGGGCTCGGCAGTGTCGAAGAAGAGGCCGTCCGGAGCCGCCTGGCCGCGCAGGCGGACCGCCAGGACGTAGGAGCGCAGCGCCTCGAGCTCGGCGTGGAGCAGGGTGAAGCCGGCCGGCGTGTGGGTGGCGAAGAGCACGCTGTCGGCCGTCACCGTGCCGCGCTCCGTTTCGAGGCCGCAGGGCCCGCTGTCGTCGACTTTCAGGACGCGGGTCCCCTCGTAGATCCGCCCCCCGGCCCCGGTCACCGCCCGGGCGAGCCCGGCGAGGTACGCCATGGGGTGGAAGCGCGCCTGGTCCTCGAAGCGCACCGCCGCGGCCACCGGGAACGGCAGCGGGACGTCGCGCACGAGAGTCGCGGGCATCCCGGCCTCGTTGGCCGCCTTCGCCTCCTCCTCCAGCCGGGAGACCTCGTTCGCGGATTCGGTGTAGAGGTAGGCCGGGACCCGCACGAAATCGCAGTCGATGCCGTCCTGCTCGACCAAGGAGGCGATCCGCTCGAGCGCTACCCGCGTCGAGTCCACGACCGTCCGCATGTCGTCCTTGCCGAACTTCGAGGTCAGGTCCCGGTAGCGGCGGTCCGGCACCTGGGTCACGTGGGCGGTGGTCCCGCCCGTCGTCCCGCAGCCGACCCGTTCCTGGTCGAGGACCGCCACGGTCTTCCCCTCCCTGACGAGCAGCCGGGCCGCCGTCAGCCCCGTGATCCCGGCGCCCACGACCGCCACGTCCACCCGCGCATCCCCTTCGAGCGCCGGATGGCCCGGCACGTCCCGCGTATCCCTCCACAATGTCAGCTTGGTGTTTTCGCCCATGGCGCCTCCTTTCGCCGGAGGCACGCCGCAAGGGGGATGCCAGGAATGGGCCTAATTGATGTAACCGAGAGCCCGGAGCTCGTTCAGGAGATCCTCGTCCGCCTTGGACGAGCGGGCTTTCCCCCCCTCCTCACGCACGCCCCAGGTGCGGACGGTCCGCAGGGGGCGGGCTCGCCGGAACTCTTCGTCGAACAGGTCCATCCGGGGCTTTCCCGCGAAGTCCTCCGCCACCGGCAGGCCCAACCCGTAGAGGATCGTCGGGGCGATGTCGTGGATGTGGATGCCTTCGAGGTCCACACCTTTCTGGACGTCGGGTCCGGCCGCGAGGAGGATGCCGTGGGTCGTGCGCGTGTGGGTCCCTGAGATCCGGCCGAGGCTCTGGACCGCTCCGCCGAAGGGCTGGCCGCCCACGAGCAGGGTCTTTGTCACTTTTTCGAGTTGGACGACGGCCACGAGATCCCCGTCCTCCCCCCTCTTCGGACGCGCCTCCCGGACGGCGAAGACCGGCTCGCCCCGCTGGTTGGTCACCGTGGCGAGGTCGGCCGTGAGCCGCCGGCGCAGGTCTTCGCGCTCGCCGGGCTGCACAAAGCGCAGGACCTTGGCGGGGCGGAACGCAGGCGTCCCGTAGGTGTAGACCCGGCTCCGCTCGAAGTCGACCGCTCCCCCGCGGCGCTTGAGGTAGCCCAGCCGCGCGAGCAGGGCATCCATGTCGAAGAAGATCTTGATCTCCTCCCCCCGCGCGGCATGGAAGCCGTGATCCGAGAGGACCAGGACGTTGGCGTCCGGCGGGGCCGCCTCGACGATCCGCCCGATCTCCCGGTCGACCGCCTCGTAGATCCGTGGGACCTCGCCCCGGGAGGCTTCGATCTGCCCGGGATCGGCGCCCGGGAAGCGCTCCGGATCGAAGCCCTTCCAGTGGTTGTGGCTGACGATGTCCGGGCTCCGGAAATAGACCAGGATCAGGTCGAAGCCCTCGCGGGCAAACTTCGCCGCGGTGCGGGCCATCACCCGGTCCCGCCTCTCCGGCTCATCCTCTCGAAAGAGGCCCGGATCGGCATCCGCCGCCCGGAGGTCGTCCAGGAAGGTGGGGAGGTACGCCGCGGGCGAGACGCGGTCCGGCAGGTCCAGCAGGGCGCGGTCGCTCACCACGACACCGCGGATCTCCTCGGACGGCCAGGAGCCCCACCACCCGAGCACGGCCACCCGGCGGCCGGCCCGCGACAGCATGCTCCAGAGCGCGGGGACCTTGCGCACCTCGGACGAGATCGGCACGTCCCCTTTGGGCGTCGCCACCACGAAGTCGGTGATGCCGTGCACCGGCGGGGTCACGCCGGTCGCAATCGTCGTCCAGATCACCGGAGAGGAGTTGTAGGCGGTGCGCAGCGATGCCGTGGTCCCGCGGTCGGCCAGGTCCTTGAGGTGAGGGAGCTTGCCCTCCGCCCAGAGGCGGTGGATCACCTTCCACTCCCCGCCGTCGATCCCGATCACGATCAGAGGCGCCCGGCGGGCGGAGGACGCCTCGGGCCTCCGCAGCCACCCCACGAGGACTGCGGCCAGGGCCCCGAGGACCAGGAGGATGGCGAGGACGCGGCGCACCCGCGGTCTACCGCCCCGGCTCCGGTCGCGCGGCGTCGGTCACGCCACGCTTCTCCACCTGGAGCGCCTTCGCGAGGAAAGAGGCCGTCTGGCCGAGATCGTCCCTTATGCCTACCGCCACCGTCTGCTCGCCTTTGCCGGCCATCGTCATGCGGATATCGTAGACGAAAGCTCCGGACAGCGCCTCGCCCCCCTTCGGCGCGGGGATCCGGACCGGGATCTCCACCGACCGGACCGGAGCCATCCGCCCGGCCGTATCGCGGGTCCCGACCCAGAGGGTCAGCTTTCCGCCCCAGAAGCCTTCCTGCGACAGGAGCACGAGCTTCGAAAACGGAATCCGGAGCCGCAAGGTCACGAGGTGCCGTCCCTTCTTCTCGGGCTCCGAGGAGATGAACTCGAGCTGTGCCGAAAGCGGATTGTCCTCGAACCCGTGGAGCAGCACCGTCTGGACCCGGGAGGCCAGGATCTCCTCGCGGGAGCTGTCGCGGTAGGTCGTGCGGTGGTGGACCTGGACCCCGTCCCGCTTGACCTTGACCTTGAGCTGGTGCATCCGCCGGTCCCCGCTGTGTGCGGGCGTGTAGCCCAGGGAGTAGTAGCTGCGAAGGTCGGACGCGATCCGCGCGAGGTCCGGCGCGATCGAGGTGGCGTTCAGGACCGCGCGCCCCCCGGTTTCGCTCGCCAGGTTATAGATCACGTCCTGAAGGTCAGAGTTCTTCATGAAGTCCATCTCGGCCGTATACGAGTTGAACTGGGTCTCAGCCGAAGCGGAGGTCGAAGACCGCAGGCCCGCCGCCTCCAGGGAGTAGAACGTCACGCGAGCCGCGTTCGCCGTGGCCGTCAACTCCCGGAGGCGCGTCGAAACATCCACGAGGCTGAACGAGGGCTGCCGGCCACAGATGGCATCCACCAGCATGTAGACATCCTCTCCCGGACGGAACGAGAGGCCGTTGCTTACGTAGAGGATCGCCTTGCGCCCCTCGATCCCGGAGAGGGATTCGACCAGCCCCTGGAGAGCGTTCAGGCTCATGGCCACGTTGTTGTAGGACGTCTGCGCGTAGCTCCGCGCCGCCGAGAGCACCTGGTCCCTCTTGAGCTCGTCGTCACAGCCGGTCTCCTGGATGAAAGACCGTACCTGCCGGGCGTGATGGTCGTTCAGGGCCCCCCGGGCCGCGAGCTTCTCGAGCTTCGGGAGCTCGGCCAGCATCGCGTTCTTCCCTGCGGAGAACGGCACGCGGACGTTAAGCCCCTCGTCGTGGGTGACCAGCAGGACCCGGTCGTCCGCCTGGACCGTCTCCTCGAGAAAGCTGCGGAGCTGCTTCAGCACGCGGTTGCGGCTGTAGGGGGTCAGGTTGAAATTGTCGACGTAGACGAGCAGATGAAGCCGGTCGCGCTCTACCGGGGGAGCCGGGGGAGCCGGCACCGCTTCCGGGGCCGCCCCTTCCGCCGGCGGGACCGGCGCCGGAGCCTGCGAGCTCTGGGCGCGTTCGCCGACCTCGGCGAAATTCACGACCTCCACCCGCTTGCCGTCCTCGAAGAGCTCGAAGTCCTCGCGCCCGAGCCCCTGGACCCGCCGGCCGTCACGATCCGTGACATAGACCTCGACGTTGACCACCTTGACGTCGATGGCCTCGTTGAAAGGCTGCAGGGGAGGAGTCTCCTGGGCCAGGAGAGGCAGGGCGAGAAGGAGCGCGGGGAGGAAACGAAGAAGCTTCATGAAAGGACCTCCAAGTCCGGAAGCATTGCAGGAATTTTAACCTGGATTGGAGGTCAGAGCGCAAAAGCAAAGGCCCTGGGGGTTAGCCAGGGCCTTTTCACAAAAATACTTCCCGGCGACGACCTACTCTCCCACACACCAACGCGTGCAGTACCATCGGCGCTGAGGGGCTTAACTGCCGTGTTCGGAATGGGAACGGGTGTTTCCCCCTCGCCACAGTCACCGGAAAATTCAAACTTGAAAAGAACAGAGTCTTTGTCAACTGGCTCGGGTCAGAGCGATAGGATCCACTGGAGGAGGAGTGGAATCATTGGTCAAGCCGAACGACCGATTAGTACAGGTAAGCTAAGCGCCTCGCAGCGCGTACACATCCTGCCTATCAACCTGGTCATCTTCCAGGGGTCTTCAGGGAGACCTAATCTCGGGGGGGGCTTCCCGCTTAGATGCTTTCAGCGGTTATCCTTTCCGAACGTAGCTACCCAGCCATGCCGCTGGCGCGACAACTGGTGCACTAGAGGTTCGTCCATCCCGGTCCTCTCGTACTAGGGACAAATCCCCTCAAGTCTCCTGCGCCCACACGAGATAGGGACCGAACTGTCTCGCGACGTTCTAAACCCAGCTCACGTACCACTTTAATCGGCGAACAGCCGAACCCTTGGGACCGGCTTCAGCCCCAGGATGTGATGAGCCGACATCGA
>DATHUD010000258.1:0-11709 GCA_035462575.1 Thermoanaerobaculia bacterium
CAAAGGACACCAAGGACACCAGGAACACCAAGGACATCCTTTGTCCTTTGTCCTTGTCGTCCTTGGTGTCCCTGGTGTCCTTTTCCTCCCCTACGACCCCACCTTGAACTCCACCCCCTGTGCCAGCGGCAGGTCCGTCCCACAGTTGAGGGTGCAGGTCTGGCGGCGCATGTAGGCCTTCCAGGAGTCGGAGCCGGCTTCGCGGCCGCCGCCGGTCTCTTTCTCGCCTCCGAAGGCGCCGCCGATCTCGGCTCCCGAGGTGCCGATGTTGACGTTGGCGATGCCGCAGTCGCTGCCGGTGGCGGCGAGGAAGCGCTCGGCGCTGCGCATGTTGAGGGTGAAGATGGCCGAGGAGAGGCCCTGCGGCACGTCGTTGTGCATGCGGATCGCCTCGTCCAGGTCCTCGAACTCGAAGACGTAGAGGATGGGCGCGAAGGTCTCCTCGCAGGTGATGGGGAGCGGCCGCGGCACCTCGACGATCGTGGGCTCGACGAAGAAGCCCGGCCGGTCGATCCGGTTGCCGCCCACGAGGATGCTCCCACCCTCGGTCTTCACCCGCGTGAGGGCCGCCATCATGTTGTCGACAGCGGTCTGGTCGATGAGCGGCCCCATGAGGGTGCCCGTCTCCATGGGATCGCCCACGCGGATCGAGGCGTAGGCATTGACGAGCCGGCGCTTCATGTCGGCGGCGATGCCCTTCTGGAGGAAGAGGCGGCGCGTCGTGGTGCAGCGCTGGCCGGCGGTGCCCACGGCGGCGAAGACCACGGCGCGCAGAGCAAGATCCAGATCCGCGTCGTCCATCACCAGGATGCCGTTGTTGCCGCCGAGCTCGAGCAGCCCGCGGCCGAGGCGGTCGGCCAGGACCTTGCCGACCTCGCGTCCCATGCGCACGGAGCCGGTCGCGGAGATGAGCGGCAGGCGCCGGTCGGCGACCATCCGCTCGCCCACGCCGGTCCGCCCGCCGTGGACGAGATTGAAGATCGGCGGCGCGCCGTTGGCCTTCAAGACCCGGTCGGCGATCCTGGTGACGGCGACGGCGGTGAGCGGCGCCTGGTGGGAGGGCTTCCAGATCATGGAGTCGCCGCAGATGGCGGCCACCATGGCGTTCCAGGCCCACACGGCCACCGGGAAGTTGAAGGCCGTGATGATGCCGACCGGCCCCAGCGGGTGCCACTGCTCGTACATCCGGTGGTTCGGGCGCTCGGAGTGCATGGCGAGGCCGTAGAGCTGGCGGGACATGCCGACCGCCAGATCCGCCATGTCGATCATCTCCTGCACCTCGCCCAGCCCTTCGGGCAGGATCTTGCCGACCTCCAGGGTCACCAGGCGCCCCAGATCCTCCTTGTGGCGGCGCAGCTCGTCGCCCAACTGGCGCACGATCTCGCCCCGCCGCGGCGCGGGCCAGGTCTGCCACTCCCGGAACGCCTCCAGGGAGACGGCGGCCACCCGCTCGTAGTCCTCGGCGGTCGCCAGGCGGATGGCGGCCAGGGGCTCGCCCGTGGCGGGATTGAGCGACTCGACCCTCTCGCCGTGGGTGGCGATCCACTGGCCATCGAAGGCGCCGGGATTCTCGGCTTCGATGCCCAGGGAGTCGAGGATGTGGGATACGGTGCTCTCGGTATCGACGGTCATCGGATCTCTCCTGGAAAGTGCGTGTGGGACGTCCTGCGGGCCGATAAGGATATCGCATCCTACAATTCCCCTCGATGGCCCCGTTCTTCCCAGCCCTCCTCCTCGCCCTCTTCGCCGCCTGGAGCGGAACGTACGACCTGGGGACGACGGCCGCCGCGAGCTCGGCCGGGCTCATCGCGCTGGCCGGAACGCTCCTCTTCCTCGGCTCGCCCCGGCGGGACCCGCTCGGGCTGGGAGCCTCGGGGAGGCTGCTGCCCCTGGCGCTGTGGATTTCTACGGCTGCGTCCCTGTGGGCGTCGCCGGTGCCCCGGGCGGGAAAGATGGGAGTCCTCCTCCTTCCGGCCTTCCTCTACCTGCCTGGCGCAGTGGCGCGCTGCTGGCGTAGCGAGGAGGGCCGGCTCCGGGGTTTCCGTGCCGTGGCTCTGGCGACGGCGGGGCTCTCCCTCTGGGCGCTCGTGGACTGGCTCCTGCGCGGCCTGGAACGCCCGGCGCTCCCGCTGGGCCATCACAATCTTCTCGCCGCCTGGCTCGTGATCGTCCTGCCGCTCGCCCTGCTTCCCGTGCGGGAGCCCGGAGCGTGGCGCCTGGCGGGGTTTACGGCGGGCGTCCTCGCGGTGTTCACAATCCTCGCGACCCGTTCCCTCGGTGGGGTGGCGGCGCTCGCCGTGGAGGGGCTCGGGCTGATCGTCTGGAAAAGAATGCAGAGGCGGAGGGCGGTGTTCCTCGTCCTTCTGATCCTCGCCGGAGCGGCGACCCAACTCCCCCGGCTGATGCGGATCGCGACGGGGGAGGACCCCTCGGCGCGCTCGCGGGCCGTCTATTACGAGGCGGGGTGGGAAGGTTTCCGCGCCCGGCCGGTCCTCGGCTGGGGGCCGGGGAGCACGCCTTGGACGATCTCCGCGTTCCTCGACCCGGAGCCGGGGGTGAGCCCGCGGACCGAGGCGGTGGGGGACCTCCATTCCCTTCCGCTCCAGATCGCGTACGAGCTGGGGCTCCCCGGCCTGCTCCTCGCCATGGCCGTGGCGGCGGTGTTCGTGGGACGGCGCCTGCGGGAGGTCCGGGGCTCCGAGCCGGCTCTCGCCGGCCTCCTCGGGCTCGCCGGGGGAGCGGTCGCGTCTCTCGCGAGCGGTGCGATCGCGGTGACGGCCCTCCCTCTGGCCGCGGCGGTCGCCGCCGGAGCGGCGCTGTCCACGGCCGAAGAGGACCAGGGGTCCGATCTCCCGGCGCGGCTCTGCGCGCTCCTCGCCGTCTTCGCCCTCGCCCCGTCCGAGCTTGCCCGCTGGCACTACGATCGCGCCCGGGCGGCGGACATCGCGGGGCGGCGTGGCGCCGCCCGGGCGGAGATCGCGCGGGCGGTGGCTCTCGACCCGTCCTTTCCTCTCTACCGGATGCGCCTCGCGCTCCTCGGGGGAGGCGATCCCGCGGCGCTCGCCCTCCGCGCGGCCGAGGACGGCGCCGCCGTGCCCGCGCTCTGGACGGTGGCCGGCATTCTCGGATTCACGGCGAGGGAGCCGTGGGCGTCCGCCGCTCTCGAGCGGGCGTGCTCTCTCGCTCCGCTCGATCCCCTCCCGCCGTTCTACCTGAGCCTCTCGGAGCCTCAGGGCGCCGCCGCGCCGGTCCACGGCGCCCACGCTCTCCTGGCCGATCCCCGGCTCGCGGCGGCGACGGTCTGGGGAAGGCGCCCTCTGGAACAGGCTTTGGAGGAGGTCCGGCGGTGGCCCGGCGTGGACCCGGGCTGGAAGGACGCCCTGATCGTCGCCGCCCGGGCGTCCGAGCCGCGGAGCGGGTTCGTCACCCGGAAGATCGGTTTGGAGATGGACACGGACGAGACCCTGGCCGGCCAGTCGCTCTCTCTCGCCGTCTTCCGGCGCCGGCCCTGGCCGCTCGAATGGCGGCTCGTGACGGTCCGGGAGGATCTCCTCCCGGGGCTCTCCCTGCCGCCCGCGGCGACGCTCCGGACGACTTCGGCGGACTTGAGGTGCTCAGCGGGTGGGCATCCTCTGCTCATTCCGTGAGCAACCCTACGGCGCTTCCCGAAGGCTCCGGAGATCTCCACAACTCCTGTGGAAAACCTTGTGGGAAAACTGGGCGGGCAGGGACCAAAAACACGGAAGGACAGCAATTTGGGCCACTTTGAACAGAAAACTGTGCAATGGAGGCAACCTCTTTGGAATCAAAGAGTTGAAAAAACCTTCCGGGGGTGCGATGGCAGTTTTCCCTAAATGCCCTCGGAGCGATGGCAGATTTTCCACAACCAGAGCCGGCGTTCCCCTGTCAAGATCTTGACAACCGGTTGAACTAGTCCGCTCGTCCGGGGAGGACGGAGACCTCTCCGTTGGCTTCCACGGCGGTCAGCCAGGGGAGCACCGGGCCGCCGCGCAGGACCTCGGTTTCGACGGACCAGCTCCCGCTCTCGCCCGCTTTGCGGAAGAGCGACGGGATCCCCCGCTCGAAGGGCTCGCGGGATTTCAGGAGCAGCTCGGTCCGGCCCAGGACTTTGCCGGAGGGGCTTTTGAGGGTGAGCCGCAGGGTGGTGGGGCCGCCCCCCAGGTTGACGACTCCGTAGAGGGAGCCCGCGCCGAAGGCCACGGTCCGGGCGGCGGCCTCCTCGCGGGCGCGGCCGTCCACGAGGGTTGCGAAGCGTTTCTCCTCTCCCGCTCCCGGAGGTGTGGAGAAGAGGAGGCTCAGGATGCGCGGGGCCGGTCCCGCGGGACGGTTCCAGGTGACCCGCAGGGCGCCCAGGGTGTCGCCGGCGCCGAAGAGGTCGCGCACCACGTCCGCGACGGCCAGGGAGGCGCCCGGGCCGAGGGTCCGCCGGGCGGTCAGGGGGGCGGCGTTGTCCGCGCCGGCGCTCCAGAGCTCGAAGGTGAAGTCCCGGGTCTCCCCGGAGGGGTTCAGGACGACGAGCTCGCTCGCCTGGGAGGTTTCGGAAGGCCCCCGGCCGCGGACGATGCGGGGAATGAAGATCTCTCCCTGGGGGTCGCCTGTCGTTGACGCCTCGACCTGCGGCGAGGCCGTGGTGGCGGGCACGAAGATCGGGCCCGCGGAGACGGCGCCCGCGAGCGTGGCGGAGGCGGTGAAGCGGATTCCGTCCGAAGAGAGCCGGGCGCTGAAGGGGCCCGGCCGGCCGGCGGCTTCGGGGAACAGCCGGACGAGGCGCAGGGCCCGGGTGGCGTACGGTCCCAGGGGGAGGAGCGCCGGGGCGCCCACGGGTTGCCCGTCGCGGTCCAGGAGCTCGACGGTGACCTGGCCGGCCGCGCTGTCCAGGCTCACGGCCCGGAGCGTGGTCGTGAGGCCCTCCCCCTCGAGAAGGCCGCCCAGGGTCTTCTCCATGGCAGACCAGGCCGAGGCCGGCTCCTCGCCCACGATCTGGCCCGGCCCGGAGCGGGCGAAGGCGAGGATCCTGGGCCGGGCGGAGCCGGCGGAGGGCGGCGCGTGCGAGGAGAGGAAGAGCGAGCCCTGCTCCGCCGTGCGGCCGAAGAGGCTCCGGAGCACGTTGCGGACGAGCGTCGAGGCCCCGGGGGCGAGGGTCAGCTCCCGGACGAGCGGCGAGGCGCCGTTCTGCGGCCGGTAGGTCAGCCGGACGAGGGTCGGAAACGTTCCCGAGTTGTGGAGCCAGAGGTCGCTCCCTCCACCTCTTTCCCCGCGCCCGGCGACGACGTTCTGGAGGAGCGACTCGCTGGACAGATAGAGCGCCTGGAGGGCGGCCACGTCGTCCGCCATGAGGCGGGATCCCCGGCCGTCGCCGTGGAGGAAGGCGCGCATCAGCGCCTCGTCCTTCTCCGGCGTGTTGCAGGGCCCCCTCCAGCCGTCGCCGCACGAGTGGTCGAGCCCCAGGGTGTGGCCGAGCTCGTGGGCGAGAAGCTCCTCGACCGCCTTGCGGGGGTTCTTGTTGGCGGCCAGGAAGCACTCGATCCCGGCATTGGTGACGATGTCCGCGCCGAGGATGCGGAGCCAGGTCTCGCCGCCCCAGGGGGCCCGCCGCTCGACGTCGAACCAGGGGCCGCCGATCGCGAGCACTCCGCCCCGCTCGCAGTCGAAGGGGTCGGGGAGGGCGCCGCCGAAGACGATTCCGTTGACGCCGTCGAAGACGTCCAGGCCCCCCTGGCGCTCGGTCGGCCCCGCGTAGATGTAGCGGACCGGGGTCGAGGGCTCGGCCGTCCAGGACGCGAGGGCCCGCTGGAGCTCCGCGAAGCCGCGGCCCGGGACGCCGGCCTGGCCGGCTCTGTGGGCGGCCCAGGAGACGGTCTTCCCCCCGTCGAACTCGAACCAGCGCATCTTGACGCCGCCTCCGTCGAGCAGGTTGAAGTCGTCCCAGGCGGATTGGAGATCTCCCGCTTTCTCTTCGGCCACGAAGTAATCCGGCTCCCTGCGGATTCCCTTCGCCCGGTCGGCGAGCCAGTCCCCGAAGCGCTCCAAATCCCGGGGCTGGTCCGGCGCCGCGGGCCCGCTCCCGTCCTTGTTCAGCCCGACCGCGCCAGAGAGGTCGCGGACAGCGATCCGCCGGCCGCCCAAGGAGGCCTCCCGGAAGGCGCCCAGCATCAGGTGGAGGATGTGGTACGAGCCGTCGGCGTTCGGGGCGAGGAAGAGGAGGGCGTGCTCGCCGGCCGCGAGCCGGGGCGCTCCGTGGATCGCGAGGCCGATGCCGTCCGGCTGCTGCCCGCCGGGCACGCGCACGGTCAGGCGGCCGGCGGAGTTTTTCCCTTGGAGTTGGCCCTGGAGCAGCCGTTCGACCGACACCCGGTACTCGGTGGCCGGCGCCCCGTCCGCCGGGGAGCTCGCGTTCTCCACCCGCACCTCCGCGACGACCGCCGCCTGGTCGGCGAGGTCGGCGTCCTCCACCATGACGAAGGTGGTGGCGGCCGCGGGGCAGGCGGCGAAAGCGAGGGCGGCGAAGGCGAAGGTGCGGATCATCAGGGTCTATCAGCGGTGGGGTCGGCCGCGGGTCTTCGCGGCCGGCCGCTCTCACCGGTGATAGACGGCTGCAACAAACGGGCCGGCCATGAAATGGTCGGGATCGATCTGGCTCTGGAGGCAGACGCCGCCCGGGTGACCCTCGGTCAGGAGGAAGCGGGCGGACTCGGCGAGCCCCGCCGCGGTCGTCGCCTGGATCGCCTTGAGCGTCCGGGCCCCCACGCGGATCGGGTGGATCGTCTGGTGCTTCTCCGTCCGGCGGAGAATCCCGCGGCTGTCCTTCCCCTCGACCGCGGCGTAGATCACCACCCGGTCGTCGTCGACGAAGGGGACCACCTCCTCCATGGTCTTCTGAAGGTACTGGGCCGGGTCGCTCCCCGCGGGGGTCTTTTCGAGAAGCTCTTTGACCCAGCCGTAGTGGCCAGGGTAGCGCAAGGTCTTGTAGTCGAGCGTCCGCACCCGGCCCGCCAGCGCCACGGGAAGGTCGGCCGCGCCGCCCGAGGTCAGGGCCTCCTCGTAGGCCACGCCGCCCAGGAGGATCGTCTCGAGCCCGGAGAGCGACGGGGCTTCGGTGCGCTCTCCGTCCCGGACCACGGTCGACGGCTTGACGTACTCCGTGGCCACCCCGATGGAGCTCCAGGTGAAGCCGTAGTAGTGGGGGGGGCGGGCGTTCTCGGTGAGAGCGCCGACCCGCATTTTCAGGCTGTCGACGGAGTCGACGCCCCAGGTCCGGCAGAAGGTCTGGAAGAGGCTGTGGCCGAGGACGTTGACGTACCCTGGCGCGAGCCCGGTCTGGAGGAGGAAGCCGCGCCGGGCGCCGCGGGCGATCTCCATGATCTCCTCCGTCTCCTTCACGTACTCGGTCAGGTTGACGTAGTGGAGGTCGTGCTCGTGGGCGAGCCGGGCCATGCGGGGCGCCTGTTGGCCCGGCAGGCAGTCGAGGAGGATCTCGGCGCGGGAGAGCGCGCTCGTAAATTCGGGGTTCACGCCGTCCGCGGGCATCGCGAAGCACTCGATCTCCCCGGGCTTCGTCGAGCCCCCGCGGATGAACTCGGCGGCCCGCTGAGCGATCGCGAGATCCAGGTCGCCGAGGAACAGGTCGGCCTCGAAGTCCCCCAATTCCCGCAGGAGCAGGCCGGCCGCCTCCCCGATATTGCCCGCTCCGGCAATGATGATCCTGTGCCTTCTGGCCATGTGTCGTACCTATCCGTGGAAGAGGATTGGACCGTGGGAGGTGGCCCCACCGGTACTGAAGGAAGCGGCGGGATCGTAGCACCCCCCGGTTCGGGGGGTCAACGAATGGAGGGGGTCGAGCCGGAGCGCCGGCGGATCGGCTCGCCCGCCGTGGCGGTGCGGTTCCTGCCGGTCTCCTTGGCCACGTACATGGCGGTGTCCGACAGGCGCAGGAGAGCGCTCTTGCTGTCCTCCAAAGAGAGGTCTTCGGCCAGGTGGCGCCTCAGCGTGGCGATCCCGATCGAGCAGGTGATGCCCTTCAGGTGCAGCGGGTCGGGCTGGATGTCCCCCGGGCCGTCGCAGAAGGCCGTGTCCACCACCTCGGCGCGGATCTCCTCGGCCACGTCGATGGCCCGCTCCAGGTCGCAGCCGGGCAGGAGCAGCACGAACTCGTCGCCGCCGTAGCGGGCGGCCATCCCCTCGAGCTCGGCGACCCGGTGGCGCAGGAGATGCCCCACCTCGCGCAGCACCTGGCTGCCGGCCAGATGCCCGTGGGTGTCGTTGACGTGCTTGAAGTAGTCGAGGTCGAGGAAGAGGAGGGCCATGTCGCGCCCCTTTTCCTGGCAGTGGAGAATCGCCTCCGAGAGCGCGATGTGGAGGTAGCGGTCGTTGTAGAGGCCCGTCAGGTTGTCGCGCTTGGCGATCTCCTGGGCCTGCCGGCCGTCGAGCACGTTCTGGATCGAGATCGAGATGTAGCCCGCGAAGATGTCCAGGAGGTTCCGGTCCTCCTTGCTGTAGCCGGGCGCGCCGTCGCGGTTGATCAGCTCCAGGACGCCGCAGACCTCCTGCTCGATGCGGATGGGGATCGCGACGAGCGACTCCGTCTGGTAGCTCGTCCGCTCGTCCATCTTCCGGTAGAAGAAGCGGTCGTTCGGCGCGTACGGGGTCGCGTACGCCTCGCCGGTCAGGTAGACCCTCCCGGCGATCCCCTGGTCGGCGGGGATCGTCTGCCCCACGAGGCCGGCGGACTTCTCGCCGAAGGCGGCGATGAAGGTGAGCGAGTTCTTGCGCCGCTCGTCCGTCTTGTTCCCGGGATCGTCGAGCAGGATGCAACCCGCGGCCGACGGCACGAAGCTGTTGGCCCGGCGCAGAACCTCGGCCAGGTTCTCGGCCAGGGAGAGCTCCAGCGGGAAATTGGGATTCGCCCGGCGCCTCTCGAGGAAGCGCTCGAGCTGAACGTGGTCGAGGCAGTGGACGTCGTCCGTCACGCTCGGACTCTCCGCCGGCCCGCTGATCTTGACGAGAGCATCGCTCATGGGCCTACGCTCACGAAGCAGGTGGCGTTCCCTTGGATGTGCGTTCCCATGCGACTCGAACTCCAGGAACCTCGAATTGTGAGGGCCGGCTCTCGGAACGATATCAGAAGTTGCCGTCCGACGAAAAGCGGGGCCTCACCCCCTCACCCCCGGACCCCCTCTCCCATCGCCCCCCCTCCGCCGGGAGAGGGGGAACTAAGGCTCGACAAGGCCCACCACCTCGCCCGGGCAGCGGAGATCGGGCTGGCCGAGGACGCGGAAATCCCGGCCGTCCGGGAGCACCACGACCTCGGTGCCCGCGGGGAGGCCGTCTTTTCCGGTGGGGCAGGTTTCGAGGAGCACGCCGGTGCGCGGCCCCTTCCAATCCAGGAGGAAGCCGGCTCCGAACAGGGCGCAGGCGAGGAGGGCGAGGGCCCCGAGGACGCCCCTCTGCCGGCCGAGGGCGAAGAGGGCGAGCGACGCCCAGGCGAGGGCGACGCCCGTCATCGAGAGCCAGAGGCCGGCCTTCGCCCAGATCCCCCAGGCGGAGGCCGGCCCGTCGGCCGTGCCGAGCGAGCGCCGCAGGGTCTCCAGGTTCTCCCGGAGCCACGGGTCGTCGTGGGCCGCGGCCTGGGCCCTCCGGTACCAGAGGAGGGCCTCGGGGAGCCGGCCCAGGTGGTGGGCGGTCGTCCCCAGGTTGTAGGCGAGGAGCGGATCGACCTCGGCGGCGCCCCGGCCATAGCCGGCGGCGTAGACGGTCATCGCCTCCTCGAGCTCCCCCTCCTGGAACAGGCGGTTGCCCTCGCGGAGGGCCACGTCCGGATCGGTCGGATCGGCCGCCACGAAGGGATCCCGGGGAGCCATCCCCGCGAATAGCCCCGCAGCTATCCCCGCGAAGACCAGGAAGAAGGAGAGGACGGCGAGGAGGCGCCCCGCTCTCATTGCAGCCGGGAGAGCAGGCGGCGGCTCTGGGAGATCACCTCGCCGCGCAGGGTTTCGGTGGCCGAGAGCTGGGGCGCGTAGCGAAGGTAGTGGAGGTCGTCCACCAGGCGGGCGAACGGCTCCACGGCGTCCTCCGGCGCTCCTTTGAGGAGGAGGGTCTCGGCCCAGCGGTTGGAGGGGATCTCCCGCGGCACGGCCCAGCGCTCCGCCAGGAGCTCGCGCCAGCCGTCTTCGAGGAGCCCGGCCACCTGCCGGGGGCGCTCCTCGGCTTCCGCCTCCGCGAGCCTCTCCCGGAGCCGCTTCCCGGCCTGGCGGCTGCCGGCTCCGGCCTCCGTGCCGGCCTGGGCCGGGCGCCTGCGCGCCAGGGTGACGACCAGGGCGAGCCCCCACGGGAGGGCGAAGAGCCAGGGGAGCATCGCCGTCCAGCGCCGCGGCGCCGCTCCGTTCCCTCCGGCCGCAGCGGTGCGGATGCCGTGGATCTCGTCCTCCCCGGCGGCCGCGGCCCGGGGGAGCGCGGTCAGGTCCAGAGGAGCGGCCGAGGCCACCTGGTAGCTCCCGGTCCAGGGATCGAAGTAGGGGATCTTCGGCGTCTCCAGGCTGTGGCGCCCGGCCCGGTCGGGGACGACGACGTAGCTCCACGTGCGCGTGCCCTGGACCCGGGTTCCGGAGACCTCGTCCGTGCCCCCCTCCTGGGGCGGGAAGAGGGTGATTCCGGAGGGCGCCTCCACCTTCGGCTCCTGCACCCCCTGGAGGTTCCCCTCGCCCGAGAGCGTCACGGTCAGGGTGGCGGCCTCGCCCAGGCGGAGCTGCCGGGGCGTCAGCTCTGCCGACAGCGCGAGCCGGCCCACCGCGCCGCCGAACCCGGGCGGGGCCGGCGGCAGCCGCTCTGCCTCCACCGCCACCGGATCGGTCCGCACCTCGACCTGCTCCGAGCGGGTGATCGGCGGACCGAAGAACCGCCTCTCGAACTGCCGCACCGTCAAGTCCATCCGCGTCGGCTCGATCCGGTAGCGGCCGGGCCGCAGGGGGAAGAGGGCCTTTTTGAGGAGGGGCACCCGGGCGTAGCGCCCGCCGTCGATCTCCACCATTTCGGTGGGGAGGTGCTGCGGGAGGGGGATGTCGCGCACCCAGAATCCCCGGAAAGGGGGGACGCCGCTCGGGGTGATCGACAGGATGTCCTCGCGCGTATAGAGATAGACCGTATAGAGGACCTGCTCGCCCACGACCGGCCGCCGCGGCTCGACCTCGGCCCGGAGGAACACGCCCGGCGGCTCCTCCGCGCGGGGCTGGCGCCACGGGCGCGGCAGCCGGCCGAAGAGCTGGTCGAAGGGGTCCACCAGGTCTTCGGCCCGGCGCCGGCCGGGCCGCCGCGCGCCCCCGGCCGGCTCCTCCTGAACCCGGATCTCCCGGTCGGGGAGCTGCCGCACCTCGTCGCCGCGCAGGCGGACGACGAGGGAGCGGACCCGCGCCCTGCCCACCGCGGTCGGCCGCAACTGCCAGGAGAGCCGGAACGAGCGCGACAGGCTGCCGGTGCCGAACCGCACATCTTCGTATTGGAAGGGGCCGCCCACGATCTCGAGGTTGTCCAGCTCGAAGTCCGGCTGGAAGTGCAGACGGGCAAACCCTCCGCCCTGGACCTCGATCGTGAGGAGCGCCGTCTCGTCGACGCCGATGACATCGGGCTCGAGAGTAGCCCGCACCTCGATCTCCGCCGCCCCGGCCGGGGCGGCCAGGGCGAGGAGGAGGAACAGAA
>DATHUD010000259.1:0-7473 GCA_035462575.1 Thermoanaerobaculia bacterium
GCCGGCCGCGCCGATCTCCTCCGCGCTCAACGGATCGAGAGGATGGGGAGAAGACGCCGCGGCGCCGGGGCGTGCGGCGAGGGCGAGGAACAGCAGCAACAGGGTCGTCCGCCAGAGGCGGGACTGCGGGAGTCGGGTGAGCATGTCGGTCCCTCCTGAAAACAAGGTTTGGAGAGACAGTGATCCCGGGGCGGTGGGAATTGCAGAAGATGCCGGCTGTAATTTTTCCGGGCCTGGCCTCACTCCCTGGGTGTAACCATCTGATCCCGACAAGGAGGGAATTATGGCCGATTATCTGATCACGAGTTATACAAGCGAGCAGGGACTTTACGATGTGCTTCGGGAGGGAGACTACTTCCAACTGGAGCCCGGGGGTATGGCTGCCTTCGTCATCCGTCGGCGCACCCCCACCGGAATAGCACACTCGGTGTTGCTGACCCCTGCCGAAGAAGGTTGGAGCGGCTCCTACCAAGAAGAAGGGCAGAGCTTTCTTGTTAAAATAGTCCCTCTCACTCTGCCTGGAAGTTATAGAGCCATTCGGACGACCTCCGGCGTGGAACAGGACACCGGTACCTTCACGGCGACTCAACAAGGGGTAGACTCGCCTCCTTTCTCAGGGTGATTCTTTCCCGCGCTTCCTCGTTGGTGTATTCTTCCGCTGAAGCTCTAACGCTACAGCACGAAGACCTTCCAACGAGTGAGAGTCAAGGCTCACTGTGCCCGGTTCGTTCTCGGTCTGCTCGCCCTCGCCATCCAGGCCCTGGCAGGCGAGCAGGCTGGAGACTCCTTTCGCCTTCTCCCGCAGACGCCGGTGGAACGGGAGATCGCGCCGGGGGAGGTCCATCTCTACGAGATCTCCGCGGAGGCGAACCGCTTCCTGCGGATCGTCATAGACCAGCCCGGGGTCGATCTGCGGGTGAGCGTCCGGGAGAAGGACGGCGCCGTTGTCGCCGAGGTCAACAATCCCGGGGAGAGACAGGCTTCCGAGATCGTCTCTCTGCTCGCCGAGACGGCAACGACGTACCTCTTCGAGCTTCGGCCTTTGCCCGGAACGGCCGGACCCGGGCGGTACCGTATCCGGATCGAGGAGCTTCGCGAGCCGGTTCCGGCGGACCGGCTCCGCATCGCGGCCGAGCGGGCCGAGGCCGTGGCGGACCGGCAGTACCTCGGTCAGACCGCCGAGGGGCTCGCCCAGGCGGTGGAAAGCTATCGCACAGCCCTGGAGCGCTGGCGCGAGGTGGGCGATCCCAGGAAGGCCGGCGAGGTCGTGTACCGCCTCGGGTTGGTCCAGCGGCTGCGCGGCGAGCCCCGGGAGGCGCTGCACCAGCTCGAGCAGGCCCTGGAATCCTTCCGCGGGCTCGGAGACCGGGCCTGGCAGGCCGCCGTCCTGAACCAGCGGGGACTGGTGTACTGGCAGCTCGGGGAGACGGACAAGGCGTTCGCCGCCTTCGACGAAGCCCTCGCCTTGCGGCGGGCCCTCGGAGACGCGGAAAGCGAGGCCAAGATCCTCAACAACCTGGGCCTTCTGCACCACCGCGCGGGGCGCCTCCGCGCGGCGCGGGAGGCCTATCTTCAGGCGCTGGAAATCTTCCGGCGGACCGGGGACCGGAAACGGGAGGGGATCCTCCTCGGCAACCTGGGAAACGTCCACGAATTCCTGGGAGAGCCGCTCGCCGCGCTCCGCCTTCAGGAAGAGGCGCTGGCCCTGGCGCGCGCCACCGGCGACCGCGGCCTCGAAGCCGAGGCACGGAACAGCCTCGGCCTGGTGTACCGCCAGCTCGGCGAGCCCCAGAAGGCGCTGGAGAGCTATCACGCGGGTCTGGCGGTCTTTCGCGCGGCCGGCAACCGCGGCGGCGAGGCCACGGCGCTCAACAACCTGGGCAGCATGTACATCGAGCTGGGGCTGGCCGAGGAGGCGCTCGGCCCGCTGCGCCAGGCGATCGAGATCCACCGCGAGACCGGAGCGCGGGGCGGGCAGGCATCGGCGCTCAACAACCTCGGCCGCGCGCTGTCGGCCCTCGGCCGGTCCGCCGAGGCGCTCGAAGCCTTTTCCGCAGCGCTCGACCTGCACCGGGCGGCCCAGGACCGGTCTGGCGAGGCCGCGACGCTCAGCAACCTCGGTCTGGGCCTCGTTTCCGATCACCGGGACCGCGAGGCCCTGGAGCCGCTGCGCCAGGCGCTCGCGATCCGGCAGGAGCTGGGCGACCGCTACCGGGAAGCCCGCGTCCGCCACGTCCTGGGCCGGGCGCTCCTCAACCTGGGCGAGACCGGCCCCGCCCTTCTGGAGCTCGAGACGGCCCTGCGCCTGCACCGGGAGGTGGGCGACCCGGCGGGCGAGGCCGCGGCGCTTCAGGAGATCGCCCGGACGGAGCTGGCCCGCGGCAACCTGGAGCCGGCCCGGGCGCGTCTGGAGCCCGCCCTGCAGATCCTCGAATCCCAGCGCCTCCGCGTCACCGCCGACCGGCTCCGCAGTGCATATTTCGCCTCGTTCCAGGAGGCCTACGAGCTCTATGTCGATCTCCTCATGTCGCTCCACGCGCGGCAGCCCGGCGCGGGGTACGACGCCCGGGCCTTCGAAGCGGCCGAGGCCGCCCGGGCACGCAGCCTGCTTGACCTGCTGCGCGAAGCCCGGGTCGAGCTGCGCCGGGGCGCCGACGCCGGGCTGCTCGACGAGGAGAGGCGGCTTCGCCTCGAGCTGAGCGGCAAGACGGAGCGGCAGGCGCGGGTCCTGGAGCGCAAGCACACGGAGGAGGAGGCGGCCGAGGCCCGGCGGGAGCTTCAGGAGGCGCTCGCCGCCTACGAGATCGCCGAGGCGCGCCTGCGGGCGGGAAACCCCGCCTATGCCGGACTCCTGCGGCCGGAGGCGATCCCCTTGACGGCGGTTCAGGCGCTCCTGGATGAGGACACGGTCCTTCTGGAGTATTCGTTGGGGGAGAGGAGGAGCTTCCTCTGGGCCGTGACGCCCGCGGGCCTCCGGAGCTTCGAGCTGCCCGGCCGGGCGGAGATCGAAGCCGCGGCCCGGGAGGCGCACGAATCGCTCCGCACGCTCGATCCCGGAGAGGGCGCCCGGCGGCGCGAGATCCTCTCCCGGCTCGGGCGGATGCTCCTGGGGCCGGTCGCGGAGAGCCTCGGAGGCAGGCGCCTCGCCGTGGTGGCCGGGGGCGCCCTCCAGCTCGTGCCCTTCGCCGTGCTCCCGTTGCCTTCGGGCGAGCCCGTGCTGGCCGCGCACGAGGTGGTGAGCCTGCCGTCGTCCGCGGTGCTGGGAGAGCTTCGCCGCAAGGCCCCGAGCGCGGCTCCCGGAGCGATCGCCGTGCTGGCCGACCCGGTCTTCCGGCCGGACGACGCCCGCGTGGCGTCGCCGCCCGGCGCCGCGGAGAGCCGGGCCGCCTCCCTCCCCGCCGACCTCGTCCGCGCGGCCTCCGGGGCGGGCCTGGACGACTTTCCGCGCCTCGCCTGGACCCGCAGCGAGGCCGAGGCCGCGGTACGCCAGGCCGGCGGCCGGCCGGTCCTGCTCGCCCTGGATTTCGACGCCAGCCTGGACACCGTGCGCCGTCCGGACCTGTCGCAGTTCCGGGTGCTCCACTTCGCCACCCACGGCGTGATCGACGACCGGCACCCGGAGCTGTCGGGCCTCGTGCTCTCGCTCGTGGACGCTTCGGGGCGCCCGCGGGACGGGTTCCTCCGCCTCCCGGACCTCTACAACCTGGATCTCGGGGCCGATCTGGTCGTCCTGAGCGGCTGCAAGACCGCCCTCGGCCGGGAGGTCCGCGGCGAGGGGCTGATGGGGCTCTCCCGCGGCTTTTTCTACGCCGGGGCCTCGCGGGTGCTGGCGACCCTCTGGCCCGTGCGCGACCGGGCCACGGCCGATCTCATGGAAAGGTTTTACCGCTCCCATCTGCGGGACGGCCTCCCGCCCGCCGAGGCCCTGCGCGCCGCCCAGCTCGCGCTGCGGCAGGACCCGCGCTGGCGCGATCCCTATTTCTGGGCGCCTTTCGTTTTGCAGGGGGATTGGGATCAACCGGACCGGAGCCCGACCCTCCCTGGACCGCCGGAGCGCCCAGGGAGGGTATCGAATCAAGGGTGATGCTCGTGGGCCTCGAGCCGGGACTCGTGTGACGTCTCGTTGGGGTACAGCGGCGTGCTGGAGAAGAAGTCGCGAGGCTTGAGATCGAACCCCACCCAGGCCGTGAGAGCGACGCCCTTGCCGGGATCGTACTCTTTCTTGCCGAAGTCTTCATCGCGTGGAGAATGGTTGCCTCCGGCCAGGTACCAGAGGACAGGCTCCTTGCCGCTCAAGCTTTCTCCATTCTCGTATTTGTGGACGTCATTGCACCGGATCTCGCGCGGGGTGCCGGCGGTTACCCAGAAATCGTGTTGAGTGAAATCTTCGTTCCTCCCGTAGTAGCGGCCGCTGCCCGAGATCGGCAGCAGCTCATAGCCGATCGGACTGGCCGGATCGTGCTGATTGGAGTACGCCGTGCTTCGGATCCTCAGTCGTTTGAAGGTCTCGGCGTCCCACCGGATCCGCTTTTCCTTGTCGAGCGGCTGTTCAATCGTCTTCGAAGCTTTCGTGTCCAGCCACACCTCGCTGACCCGGGTGGATTTCTGATCCTTGAGGGCCAGGTTCACCCGCCAGCAGCTCGTGTGCAGATGGGTGGCCCAGTCTTCGCGTGTGCTCAACAAGTTGTGAGACGTCGCCCCCACCCGGAACCCGATCTGTCCGTCGTCCCGGAAAATGTAAAGGATGACATACCGGTAGTTGCCTGCCACGAGGACGGACCACAGCAGCATCGACTGCCCTCGGCGGCTCTGGCCCGCGGAATTCATCCACCGGAGGTGGTCGTCGTGGATCTCCAAGGCCACCGGCCCGGTCTCGGCGGGGTTGCCGTCTTTATCGTAGATCTGGCCGGGAACGATGCACCCGGGTCCAAGGTCCAGACGGTTGAGATTGGCGAGCGGCCACTTATAGCCAATGATATCGTAGATCCGGCCCCCGCCGTTGTACGGTACGAAAATCTCAGCCAGCCGGGAGTCGTCGAGAACCTTGATCTCCGGCTCTCCGGGTCCGCGCGTGAAATAGGCTTCCTTGACGTAAAGGATCTGGGATTGTCCCGCGTGCTTCTCGATACCCCAGACGACGCGCCACTTCGTTCTCATGTGCTCCTCGATCTCGTCCGCGGGAAAGTATTGCGAGATCTCGCCGGCCTCGAGGAGCGATGGCCCGGCGGCCAGCGCCAGGAGAAACAGCAGTCCGCTCAAAACGCTCTTCCTTTGCATGAGTCCCTCCGCTGTAGGATGTCCAAAAGAATGTCCGTTACCGGTTCGCGCCCTGGGGCCTGGCGTTCTTCGCCGTGAGGTCGACTTCGACCATCGCGCTCTCCGGATTCCCGGTGTTGCGCCGGAAGGTCACATAGACGATCCGGTGGCCGTAGCGAGGGTCGTCACGATTGGAGATGACAGGGTTGAGCATCTCCACGTCCACCTCGTCTTCCCCGGAGCGGGCGAGCAGGCTCCGGACGGCTTCGCTGTTTTCCCTGGCCAACGAGACGGCCTGAGCTTCCTCTTCCGGCGAGAGGGGTGTCGGATAGGCCTCGAGAGCCTCGACCTGCTGCACCGCCAGAGAGTCGAGGTCGATCTGTACGCGGATCGTGATTCCCCCCTCGTACTTGAAATAGAGGACTTCGGCGAGCGTACGCTGCCGGCCGCCTTCCGGCTCGCTTTCGTACGCCCAGGAACCCACGCGATACAGCCTCGGATCCCTCTCCCTTGCCGCTGCCCGCTGGAAGGCCTCGGAAGCTTCAATCCTTTCGAGAACCGCGCGGAGCTCGGTGTCCGCCAACTCCCGGTTCTCGGCAGAGGCGGGAGGCCCCAAGACCGTACAGGCCAGCAGCACCCCTGACATCCCGATCCACAACCGGAACAGCCCTTGGGATGGGAAGAACCTGCCCTTGACTCTCATTGCTCTCCTCCTTTCGAGGGTAGACGGATCTCGGCCGGTTTCGAGATCCGCAGGCCCGATGAACGAGCTTTATGAGGAGGTGACGCGTCGGTGGAAGGAATTGCAGATCTCCTGTCCAAGTCCGTGGTATCCTTCTGCCGCTTTTCCGGACAACTCTCAAACGAGGTTCCGATGCCCGAAAAAGGGTTGGCGGCTGCCTTCATCCCGGCATCCCTGCAATTTCCCGCCCTGCGGCTTCACTGTCTCCCTGAAGGGCAACCTGGCCCGGGAAGCTCCGGAACCTGGTGGGAGGCGACGGGATGGTGGGGAGAGTCCTGGCTTTCGAGGCCGGTCGATGCCCCGGCGGGAGGCGGGCTCTGATGGAACCCGCGGCCGCGCCGGGCGACCTCGTCTTCCGGATCCGGGCCGGCGACCGCCGGGCCGAGGAGGAGCTCGTCGAGCGCTACGGCGAGGGCCTTGCCTTCCTGCTCCGGCGCTGGGCGCGGACTCAGGACGCGGCGTCCGACCTCTACCAGGAGACCTTCCGGCTGGCCCTCGAAAAGATCCGCAAGGGGGAGGTGCGCGATCCCGACCGCCTGCCCGCCTTTCTGCGCAGCCTGGGGAAAAACCTGAGCATCGACTACTACCGCCGCGAGACGCGCCGCGGCGACCGCGAGGCGCCGATCGAGTCGACGGGCGAGCTGCCGCTGCCCGAGGCCGAGGCCGGGCAGCTCGGGAAGCTCCTGCGGGAGGAGAAGATCGGGCTCGTCCGCCGCCTCCTCTCCGAGTTGCCCGTCGAGAGGGACCGGCAGATCCTCACCCGCTTCTATCTCCACGAGGAGGACAAGGAGCGCATCCGCGAGGACTTCGGGCTCTCCCGGGCCGAGCTCAACGTCGTCCTCTTCCGCGCCCGAAAGCGCTACCAGGCCCTGTTCGAGAAAGCGGTGGAAGGCCGCGTCGAGCTCTAGAGGAGATCCATGGATCACCGTCTCATCGAAGAGCAGAACATCGCCGAGCTGTACGCGGCGGGCCAGCTTCCGCCGGAGGACGAGGAGCGGTTCGAGGAGCATCTCCTCGAGTGCCGCGAGTGCCGCGAGCGGGTGGCCTGGGCGGACGATCTCAAAGGCTCGTTTGAGGCGCTGGCCGTCGAGGAGCGGACGCGCGCGGCGGAGGTGGGCCTCTTGGCCGTCCTCCTCCGGCGCGGCCGGTGGCTCGGGATCGCCGCGCTCCTCCTGCTCGCCGTCGCCCTGCCGGCGTGGCTTCTCCGGGAGCAGGGGAGGTTGCGCGAGGAACTGGCCGCAGCGCGCGCGGCGGCGAAGGCTCCACCGCCTCCTCCCGCCGGAGGAGAGGCGGCGCTCCGGGCCGAGCGGGAGCGGCTGGATGCGGAGCGCCAGAGGCTCGAAGGCGAGCTGCAGGCCGAGCGCGCCCGGCGCGAAGAGCTCGCCGGGAGGCTCGCCGGGCTCACGCGCCCGCAGGTGAATACGGCCCTTTTCTCGCTCGGCCTCGTGCGGGGAGGCGAGGACGAAAACCGGGTG
>DATHUD010000260.1:0-2656 GCA_035462575.1 Thermoanaerobaculia bacterium
ACGAGGTACAACGGCAGCCCGCGGGCTGACTCGAACCATCCGCTGTACAGCAGCGTGGACATCGAGAACGGCTTCCTGTTCGCTACGTACATGGGCGGGCTGCAGATCTGGGACGCGCGGGGGAGCAACGCCACCCAGCCCGTCCGGCTGAGCCAGGCCGACGGCTGGTCCGGGCAGTTCCCGGCATGGATCTCCGGCAACGCGGAGATCGATCAGTACGTCTACGCCGTGGATGCTCCGGAGGGGAACGACAACCTCATCGCGGTCGGGGCGCTGACGCCGGTCGGCCTCTCGATCTGGGACACGACCGACAAGACCGGCCCGAAGGGGCTTTACCAGGACACCAAGGTGAGCGTTCAGCAGGTCTATTCGGCCACGATCGGCGGCCGGGCTTATGCCTTCGCGGGGAGCTGGCAGGGCGACGTCGGCGTTCACGTCTACGACATGACGGCAGCCAAGGCCCACAGCCGGTGCGTCGACAACTGCTCCGGCGTCCACATCGCCAAGGCCGGCTCCACGGCCACGACGTACGTTCACGGAATGCAGTTTGGCAACAAGCACTTCATCGCGAGGAGCGCCGGCTCGGCCAAGCCCTGGATCACGGAGATCTGGAACGTTACGAACCCGTCGAGCCCCTCCCTGGTGGTCAGTGGGCAGAGCGGCGTGTTCGCCGCCGGTGTCGCGATGTGGGAGCAGAGCGGCAACGCGTACATGGGCCTCCGCGTGTCCTCCCGGGCGGGCGACCGGCTCCAGATCTATAACGTCACCTCCTGCCTGAACAGCGGCTGCGCATCCCTGCCGACGCCCGTCTACGACAAGGCGGTCCCCAACTCGGCCACCGACTCGCCCCACTGGATGTCGCTGGACTTCTCCCGGAGCGGCTCGACCCCGTTCCTCTTTCTCGGGCACCACGACCTGTGCCACACCAACGTGGCTCAGCCCAAGCAGCTCGAGATGCTCCTGAACGTGAGCAATCCTGCGGTTCCGACGGATGTCACGCCGACGCAGACCATCCTCAGCCCCGCCAATGCCCCTTCGAAGACGCTGGGCTACTGGACCTGGTATTACTCGACGGAGCTCGGGGGCTACTCGTTTGCGGCCCCCCGCGGCGGCAAGTTCAACGGCGAGTACTTCTACCGGGCGGGCGTCTCGCTCTTGGACATCCACCGGTGGACCGGTGGCGGCGGCAGCCCGCCGGTCGCCAATTTCACCTGGTCGCCGAGCGAGATCTATGCAGGCGACACGGTGACCTTCACGGACGCGTCGACCGGGGCCCCGACCTCCCGCTCCTGGACATTCCAGGACGGCAGCCCCGCCACCGGCTCCGCGGCCTCGCAGGCGGTCACGTTCGCCTCCCCGGGCACCAAGTCGGCCTCCCTCGTGGTATCCAAAGATACCTTCAGCCCCAGCACCAAGACGCAGAGCGTGACGGTGCTCAACCCGGCGCCGGCGATCGGCAGCGTGACGACGGACGCGGCGGAGTACTTCGTCTGCCAGCCGGTGACGTTCACCGCCACGGCGACAGGCCGGCCGGCGCTCAGCTATTCCTGGCGCATCCTCAACCCGGACAACCCGACGGGCGTCGTGGGCAGCGGTTCCACCTACAAGTGGGACAGCAAGGTCAATTTGGTCTCCGTGCCCGGGCAGTACCGGGGTGAGGTGACGGTCCAGAACGCGTCCGGATCGGCGATGACCACGAGCGCGCTGATCACCCTGAAGGCGCTGGGCACCATTCCGGTGACGTTTGCTCCGACGAACGACCCCTTCCAGGCGGGCACGGTGCAGTTCCACGCTGCGGTGCCCGGAGCGACGGAGTGGAGCTGGGACTTCGGGGACGGCGCCGGTTTCGGGGCGTTCAGCGACAACCCCGTGACCGGCCCGAATCCGGTCCACAGCTACACGAGCATCGGCTCCCGGAATGTGCGGGTCAGGGTCCGCAACTGCCAGCTTGCTCCAGGAGTTTTTGTCGAGAGCAGTGCGCTGACGGTCAACATCACGCAGATCGCGCCGCTCAAGATCAACCAGTTCCAGGCGCAGTGCAACGTGGCCCCCTGCCTCTTCGGGGTGAACGAGGCGATCACGTTCGCCCAGGTGGTGGAGGGCGATCCCAACACTTACAAGTACGACTGGGACGGCAACGGCAGCTACGAGCAGACGAGCACGACGCCGATCCTGACCCACACCTACACCCAGGCGGGCTCCTACAAGCCGAAGATGGCGATCGTGCGCGGCACGGAGCAGGAGGTGACGAAGGAGCACTCCCAGTTCACCGTGTCGGGCAACACCCCGCCGCCGCCTCCGCCGCCGACTCCGGCCATCACGATCGGCGGCGCGAGCTCCGGTCAGGTCAACACGGCGGTCACGCTCACGGCTTCGGCCAGCAACTGCACGGCCTCGGCCAACGGCTGGACCTGGACGACCGGCGGCGGGAACGGCTCCAGCACCACCAGCTCGATTTCGATCACCTGGACGTCCTCCGGGCCGAAGACGGTGACCGCGAGGAACAGCGGCTGCCCGTCGGCGACCGGCACCAAGTCGGTCACGATCGGCGATACGCCTGGGCCTGGGCCGGGGCCGGGTGGCCTCATCTCGAGCTTCACCTTCTCACCGGCTACCCCGGCTCCGGGTGCTCCGGTGACCTTCGACGCGAGCGCGT
>DATHUD010000261.1:0-14058 GCA_035462575.1 Thermoanaerobaculia bacterium
CTCTCTGGCGGCCTCCAGATGCCGGCTTTCTACTATGAAAAAGGACCGGAATCAGGTGACCCGAAAACGAAAAAGGAGCACATCGAGCCGCGAGTTGATCTTTCCAGATCTGGTATTGTTGGTAGGGCGTTGGATGTTCTGGTGGAGAGACGGTCGGATAACTTCTGGGGCGTGCCTCAGGGAGTCCTCCAATTTTACTTTCCTATGAAGCGGCGCGGAGCACAAGGTATCATGGAGAAGGTCTTTTTCGAGAGTTTCGAGCGTATCATACATCCGGCTTGGCGGTTTTTCGCCCGCAATTGGCATGATGGGATCGAGGAGCTCCTCATGGCTCGCGCATGCTTGGACTTGGGCTCTTCACGATTTCGCAGTGAGGTTGTGGGAGGGCTGAAGCATATCCTGAGCGAAAAGGTAGAATGGGTAACGCGGGAGTCGGCTTGTGGCCATGGAGGGTGCACACTCTGTACCTCGCGTCTCCTTTACGTTCTGTCGCTGATCCGCCGCCTTTTTCCTCGTCACGAGATCTCTAAGTTCTCCGGTAAGCCTCGTGGTAAGACTCTGGACAGCACCGTGCAAGGAATTATTTGCTTTATGCTTAACCGCGATCGGAAAGGTGACCGGGAGGCATGGCTGGGCCTTGATATCCGCGGAGGTGAACGGTCACCGTACGATATCCGTTCCGCGGACTATTTGGCGTGGGCTGTCCGATCGGTTGGTACCTGCCTGTCCATCGATCAGGAACTCAACGAAAAGGTCCGGGAGGACTGGCTGGCCGGTTGTGGCATCAACCGTAGTGAAGTTGAGGGACTCTTTCGTAGTCGTCTGCTTCATCTTTTCAGCCTCAGGTATGGCCAACTCCTAAGCGATCAGGCGGAGGAGCCGCACTCGTTTGTTCTTGGTAGGGTATCCCTGGCGTGCTTTGATTTGTGGAATATGGGAGGGGAGGTTCTTCGAATTAGAAAGGAGAACGAAGCGGAAGAGGAGATTTTTCTGCAAGAACTCTTCAGGGCCTGCGACAATGTCGTACAAGGTGGGGTATCACAGATGAGCAGGATGTATTTGTGGCCTGCGATGTTGCTGAGGGATGCGAAGGAGGAGCATAGAACCGCCGAACTCATAGACTTATGCTACCGATGCATCCGCTCCCGCATCTGGATTCCAACAGGGCCTGATGCCGGATCGTGGGGTTTCAATGTGAAGAATACTCAGACAATCATCATGGCTCTTGTGGGTTTCTGGCGTTATGTGCTTGGCGACGAACGGCGGCGGGAGCGCTTTGCGGCTGGCTTCGAGGAGTTGGACTCTAGGGAGCCATTAGTCTCTTTCGAAGAGAGTGTCAGTCCTGCCATTCCGCTCGTCCAGAAGAGGCGGGCCCGGAAAACTAAGATCCATTAACATGGTCAGCGATAGTTATAGTTGGTTCGCTGATTGAGGAGGATGCTGGGCCGCCGGCTTAACCTTGGCTAACGGGACCCGCTGGAACTTCCTTGCATTTTGGAGAGCGAAGTCGTTTGGTGTTCGAGCCAGTTGAGTTACGAAATAGTTCGAGCACCAGTTCTTCATGGTTTGGACTTCCGAGACAATGACTCGGAATCCTCGAGAGTGGATTCGTCCTCGGCTCCCCGCAGCCGCGGAATCTCCCGCCGGATCTCCTCTTTTGTGAGCCCCAGGAGCCCCGCGTTTTCGACCAGAGGTGCCAAGTCCACCGGGTAGAGCCGGTTCCGGTGCGGGTCCGCCAGGCCCGCCAGATTGCGCGGCGCGATGGCGCTCCGGATCTCCTCCTCGAAGGGGCGCCCCGGCTCCAGGGTGGCGAGGCAGCGCTCCAGGATTCCGTCCATCTCCGGATCGGTGCTCCCCAGGAACCCCTCCCAGGCCCAGGGTCCGCCACCCGGAGCCGTGGGGAGGAGGCGCTGGGAGGCTTCGCTGAAGCTGGCGGCAGCGAAGTAGAGAGAGGAGTAAGCGGCGAAAAGGTCGAAGTCCCGGAGCGCCTCGTAGGCTCCGCCGAGGAGGCGTTGGAGGTGATCCGCCTCCCGGCCGAGCAGGGCTCCGTAGCGGTCGAGCCCGGTCCCCGTCTCCAGGGACAGAGCCAGCCGCTCCACGGCGAGCAGGCTCCAGGCGATGCCGGTCGAAAACAGGGGAGAGAGGAAGCAGTAGGCGTGGGGCAGCGCGGCCCAGCCTTCTCCCGAAGCCGCCGAGAGCCGATGCTGGAGGCGTGGGATCATCCCGAGGGGGCGCACCGGACGGGCGGAGGCGAACTGTTCTCGCAGAGTGGGGTAGCGGGCGAGGAGGTGCTCCCAGTCTCGCTCGGGGGGTAGTGCTCCGAGCCCGGCGTTCCGGGAGACCACGAAGCCGGCGCTCACCGTGCCGTGGTCGAAGGGGAGGACGTACATCCACCCCTCCTCCAGGAGATGGTGGACGGCCGCCTGCTCGTCGGGATAGGGGCCGATGGGCAATTCGGGGAAGCTCGCGACTCCTTCGAAGTGTCCGAAGACGAGCCTGGTGTCCGGCCGGGGTTCCGTTTCCACCGCCGGAATAGGCAAGTGACGTGCGAGGAATCCGCCGGGGCCGGAGGCGTCGAAAAGGAGGTCGGCCTCGAAGCGGACGGTCCGGCCCCGGTGAGTCCCGGAGAGGCACCAGACGCCGCCGGAAGCCCGCTCCAGGCCGTCCAGATCGACCTCCTCCACGACCTCGACGCCCGCGGCCCCGGCTTCGCGGACGAGGTGGTGGTCTACATCTTCGCGAAGCCAGTGGGTGTCGGCGATCGCCTCCGAGGGGCTGGCCGCCACCAGCAGCCGGCGCTCGTTTTTCGGGCCGTTGGCGTAGGGGCGGCCCGGCTCGTGGCCATAGAAGGTGAAGCCCCTCTTCAATCCCCGGCGCAGGTGGGGGAGCCGTTCTGTCCAGCGGCCCCAGGCGGCAAGGGCGTGGAGGTCTTCAAGGCCGTAGCGGGCGGCGAGGCGCTCCAGGCAGAGGGCGGCCAGGGGTGTCGAGGACTCGCCCAGAGCGAAGCGAGGATGGCGGCCGCGGTCGAGAAGGAGGACGCGGTGACCCTGGACCGCGAGGACGCGAGCCAGGATCGATCCCGCGAAGCCGGAGCCGACGACCGCGATCCGCACTTCAGCTCCCGCCGCAGGCGGGGCAGGTTGGCCGGGGCTCGGGGAGGCCGGTGAGGTTCATCCTCTCCAGGCGGGCGAGGCGCGCCTCGGCGCAGGCCGGGCAGGCCGCGAAGCGGTGGGCGTCCCAGAGGTCCGCCGTCACGATCCCGGAGCCCAGGGCGAGGCAGCGCTCCAGAGCCTCTTCGAGCTGATCGAGGCGGGGAGGCGTGAAATCCCCCGCCTGCCGCAGGGCGTCCAAGGCGCCGTTGCCCTCCCGGACCGGGATCAGGGAGACGCGCTCGGCTCCCCGCTCGAAGGCGTGGGCGGCGGAGCGGACGGCCCACTCCACGGCCTCTCCGGGCGGCACGAACGGCGGCGCGACCAGAACGAAGACCCGCAAACCGATCCCCGCCCGCCCGAGCCTCTCCGCCGCGCGGTCGAAGTCGTCCAGGGTCATTCCCTTGTTGAGCCGGGGCAGGGCTTCGGGATGGACGGTCTCCAGTCCCATCGCCACCTCGAGATGACCGGCGAGCCGCCCGGCGAAGCGCAGGCAGCGCTCCCCGATCAGGCGGGGGTGGCACTCCACGGTGACGCGGGAAAACGGGACGGAGAGAGCCAGGATCTCCTCCTCGTCCTCGGGAGGGACCGCCCGAGGCTCGAAGAAGTTGCTGGCGTTGTAGAGCTTCAGAGCCGCCGGCCGCGGTGCGGGACCGGCGGCGGCCAGTGCCTTTCTAAGCTGGGCCGGGAGAGCCCCGGGCGGCGTGGGCCCGTCCAACGTCTCCCGCCAGAGGTCGCAGAAGATGCAGGTGAAGGGGCATTCGGCCCCGGCCAGGAAGACCGTGAGGGCCGGGAGGAGGCCCCCTTCGCGGGTGCGCTCCTCCTCCCAGATCTGCCCCAGAGGCTCCCAGGGATCGATCTTTCGCCGGGGAGGCCGCAACGAGCGGACCCAGCCCGACTGCGACACCGTGTCCACGCGCTAGGCCCGGTGATAGAGGCTCAGCAGGTGGCTCCGGTACTGCACGGGATGGACCCCGAAGCGGCCGCGGAAGGTCTCCTCCGGCGCGGCTCCGTGCTGGAACCGCCGCTTGGGGAAGACCGGCAGCTCGAGCTCCAGAACCCGCCGGACGCCGCGGCTCAAGACCTCGCCCTTGAGGCTGTAGAGCGCCTCGTGGGAGCCGCGGGTCAGCTCGGCGAAGGGGATCGCCTCGGCCACCGCGATCACCCCGGGGCGGCTGTTGGGGCTGAACAGAGAGAACCCGTGCCGACGGGCCGGGGCGTAGCCGCGGACGCAACCCCGGCTCAAACCTCCGCTGTAGGTCAAGGAGTGCTTGATGGCCTCGACCCCCCAGCCTTCCTGATAGAGCATCCGGTTGTTGACGACGCTCCGGATGGTCAGCTCCCGGTTCTCCTCGATCGGATAGTCCTTGAGGTTCTCGTCGCCGCCGTCCCCGTCGGCGAGGAAGCGCCAGGAGGGGTATCGCTCGCGGATCCCCTGAAGGAGGGCGAGGTTCATGGCCGCGCACTCCACGTCCAGAGGCTTGTAGTCCTCGATGGCCTCGACGGCCGCGAAGGGATCGAGCCGGTCGCTGGCCACCTCGACGGCTTCGCCGAGCATCTGGAGGTCCGTGCGCCTCAGGAACTCCCGGGCCTGCTCCAGGTCGGCGCCGCCGCCGTCGACGGCGAGGGTGAAGGCTTTGAGCCGGGCCGGGCTCTCTCCCCGGGCGAGGATCTCGCGGTAGAGGCAGAGGAGGAGCGCGCCGCTGTCCACGCCGCCGGAGAAGAGGACGCCCAGGGGCTCCTGGCCGGGGACGGCGTCGAGCCAGAGGCGGATCTCCGCGCACAGGGCACGGACGTAGGCTTCGCCGATGACGTCCAGGTCCGGCGGCAGGACCTCCCGCGGGGGGTCGAAGAAGCGCCGGTAGGCCGGGTTGGGGTCGGGGCAGCCCACGAGCTGGATCTCGGTGACGTGGTGCGCCGGCACCATGCGGGTGTAGGACGGGTGGAACTGGTCGCCGTGCCCCTCTCGATCCAGGGCCTCGCGGAGGCTGTCGATCCGGTCGGCCACCACGAGCATGGGGCCGTCCGTCTCCTTGGCGAGGAAGTAGCGCAGCGGCCGGTCGAGGCTGCGGGCCAGGCAGACCCGCTGGCCGTCCCGGGCGACAAGGGCGAAGGAGCCCTGGATCTGCAGGACGTCGCGAGGATCTTCCGACAGCAGGAGGACGCGTGCGTCCTCCACGGACATGTTGAGGATGTGCTGGCCGGCGTCGGGCACGAGGTCGAGGATGCGGGCGATGGCTTGGTGTCTCAGGGGTGCATCTCCTGTGCTGGGTGTGGAGGCGTCATTCTAGCCGACCGGATTCAGGCGCGATCGCGGAGTTGCCAGAGCAGGCAAACCCTCTTACGATGGAAACATGACCCAGAGGGAACGCCTTCACGCTTTGATTGATGATATCCCCGACAGCGAGGTGCATGCGGCCCTGCGCTATCTGGAGTATCTCCGCTCCATCGAGGAGGACTCCCTCCTGAAAGCCCTACGCGAAGCTCCTCCGGACGATGAGCCCGTCACCGAGGAAGACCGGGCGGCTTTGGAGGAAGCCTGGGAAGACGTGAGGCAAGGCCGGCTCACTCCTCACGAAGAGATCCGTCGTCGCGTAATGGGTGAGAAGTGAGGTGGCAGGTCCAGTGGTCGGACCATGCCCAGAAGGATCTCAAGCGTCTGGACCGCCCCCTCCAGAAGCGAATCGTGGAGGCTCTTGACAGGCTCGCCGAGTCGGGTCAAGGCGATGTTCGTCCCCTTCAGGGCAGCAGAGACAAAGTGCACCGCCTGCGCGTGGGAGACTGGCGTGTTCTGTTCACCCGGGAGGGGGCGTTGCTCCTGATCCTGGTTCTGCGCGTCCGTCCCCGAGGCGGCGCCTATCAGCCTTAGGAGGGTCTCACCTCCGCCGCCGTATCGCCACGATCGTCACGTCCTCGACGAAGTGCCCCGCCTCCATCCAGGCGTCGAGGCCGCCTTCCAGGGGGCGGACCTTCTTGAAACCTCTCTGCATCAGGGCGCGAGCCACACGGGCCGCGGAGGCTTCGTTCGGTCACGTACAGTAGAGGACGATCTCCCGGTCCCGCGGGAGGTCCGCCACCTTCTCGCCGATCTCGTCGAGCGTCATGTGGAGGGCGCCGGGGATGCGGCGCGGGTCGTAGCGGTGGGCCCCCTTGGTGCGGACGTCGACGATGATCGGCGGCTCTCCCGAGTCGAGCAGGGCCTTGAGCTCGTCGACCCGGATCCGGGCGAGGCGCAGGATCTTCATCACCCGCCGCCGCTGCCACCATTTCACGGCGATCACCAGGACGAGGCCCACCCCCAGCACGGCCAGGGCCCAGAGCCCCAGGGTTTCGAGATAGTCGATCGCCCGGTCCACGGTCCTGTGGAAGAGCATGCCCAGCACCACCGCGGAGCCGACCCAGAGGAGGGTTCCAAAAGCGTCCCAGGCCAGAAAGGCACCGAGGGAGGCTCCCATTGCACCGGCGAGCGGCGGGGCCACGGTGTTGTAGCCGGGGATGAATTTGGCGTAGAGGAGAGAGGGGAGCCCCGCCCGCTCGAAGAGGGCCTCGGTGCCCCGCACACAGGAGTCGGGCGAGAGCGAGATCCGGCAGATGGTCTTCAACACCCGGTGCCCCTGCCAGCGGCCGATGAGGAACCAGACCACGTCCGCGAGGACCGAGCCGAGGAGGGCTACGACGAGGAGAGAGGCGAGGTCCATCCCTCCCCGGGCGACCAGGGCGCCGGCCACGATCAGCGTCGGCAGCGCCGGGATGGGGGCGCCGATCTGCTCCAGGAAGACGTTGGCGAAAACGACGAGGAGGCCGTATTCGATCAGGTAGGCGACGATCTCTTCCATGGCCTTCCATTCTGGCATGCCCTTGCGGTAAGCTCCCCAGCGAATCGGGATTTGATGATGCGCTCCCAGACCACCCGCCGTTTCGCAGCCGACACCGAGCCCGGACTCGGTTGGTGGGGCCACGCGCATCATCACGCCGTGATCTAGCCGGGCTTTGAGTCCCGGCCGCACGGACCGGGACGAGAACGCCTGCCGCCTACGCCGCCTCCTTCCGGTCCGGAAGGAGGTTTTCGTTTTGGAGAGATTCGAGGGAGATCCGGCCCGCGCTACGCTGGTCGCGACCGTGACGACGGTCCCCGAGGGGAGCCTCGTGCCGGTGGTCGAGGGCCTGGAAGAGGTCGACTGGCTGGAGGTGCGGGCCGACCTGGTGGGGGATCTGGACGCCTCCCGCCTGCGCCGGATCTTTCCAGGCAAGATCCTCTACACCCTGCGGAGCCGCGCCGAGGGGGGAGCCTTCGAGGGCTCTTCCGAGCGCAGGAAGCGCCGCATCCTCGAAGCGGCGGACCGCTACGACCTGGTCGACCTCGAGGCGGCCCGCGACCTCTCGCCGGAGATCCTGAAGTCCATTCCGCCTGAAAAGCGGATCCTCTCCTGGCACGGCCCGGCCCCGGGCCTCGACGGCCTGCAGGCCACCTTCGGGCGGATGTCCGCCACGGACGCCTTCCTCTACAAGCTGGTGCCCACGGCGACGCAGCCGGGCGAGGAGCTGCCGGTCCTCCAACTGCTCCACGGGCTCGGCCGGCGGGACGTGGCCGCCTTCGCGGCCGGCCCGTCCGGAGCCTGGACCCGGTTCGTGGCGCCGCGCCTGGGGGCGCCGGTGGTGTACGGAGCGCATGGGGAGGTCCCCGGGGCGCCGGGCCAGCTCTCGATCGAGCGCCTGCGCCGGGACTACGGCCTCCCCGAGCTCCGGCCCGCCCAGGTGCTCTTCGGCCTCGTGGGCAATCCGGTCACCCACTCGCTCTCGCCCCGCATCCACAACGCGGCCTACCGGGCCCTGGGCATCCCGGCCCTGTACCTGCCGTTCCATACCGACTTCTTCGGCGAGCTGTGGCTCGAGGTCGTGGAGGGGCCGGTGCTCGAAACGATCGGGCTGCCCATCCGCGGGCTCTCGGTGACCGCGCCTTTCAAGGAGTCCGCCCTCGCGGTGGCCGGAGCGGAGAGCCCGCTCGCGGGGCTCATCGGCGCGGCGAACACGCTGGTCTGGAACCATGGAGTGTGGGAGGCCGAGGCGACCGATCCGGACGGCGTGGTCCTCCCCTTGAAGGACCGCGGGTTTGAAATTGCCGGGATGGAGGCCGCGGTGGTGGGAGCCGGAGGAGCGGGGCGCTCGGCGGCGGCAGGGCTCGCCAAGGCCGGAGCCCGGGTGACGGTGTTCAACCGGAGCGCCGAGCGAGGGCAGAGCGCCGCCGAACGGCTGGACCTCCCCTTCCTCCCCCTGACCGGCCTCGACCCCTCCCGGTTCGATCTGCTCGTCAACGCCACCTCCCTCGGACGGGGCGGGGATCGCGAGCCGCTTCCGTTCGACGTCTCGCGGCTGCGCTCCGGCGCGGTGGTGATCGACCTCGTCTATCTCCTGGACCGGCCGACGCCGCTCCTCCGGGAGGCCGCGGCGCGCGGGGCGGTGGCCGTGGACGGCCGGGAGGTGCTGATCGATCAGGCCCGGGGTCAGTTCCGCATGATGACGGGACGCGAGCTGCCCCTGGACCTCGCCCGCCGGATGACGGGTCTGGAGGACGCCGCATGAGGATCTCCGCCGCCCTGCCGACCGGGGTCGCCGCCCTGCTGTTCGAGAGCGCCCGCCGCCGCCGCGAGGCGGAGGAGAGGCTGGGAGGCCTCCTCCGGGAGGCCGGCTACGCCGAGGTGATCCTGCCGATCCTCGACTACCTGGAGCCTTACGAGTCGCTCCTGACGCCCGCGACCCGGGGGGAGCTCTACCGCTTCATCGACCGCGACGGCGAGCTCCTGGCTCTCCGCGCCGACTTCACGCCCATGCTCGCCCGCCTGATCGCTCCGCGGCTTTCCGGCCTCGACCTGCCGCTGCGGCTCTTCTACCGCGGCGACGTGATCCGCTTCGAGGAGGAGAGGGCGGGCCGCCAGCGGGAGTTCTACCAGATGGGGGCCGAGCTCCTGGGGGTGCCCGGCGAGGGGGGGGAGCGGGAGGTCCTTCGCCTGTTCCTCGACTCGGCCACCGCGGTGGGCGGGGGCGCGCTCCAGGTGGTGCTCGGGTTCGCCGGAGCGCTCGACCGGCTGCTTCTCGAAGCGGACACGGCGGACCCCGTCCGGCTCGCCGCGGCCGTGGCCCGGCGCGAGCGGGGCGAGGTGCGGCGCGCCTGCGGGACGCTCCTCGGGGTCGTCGAGAACGGTCTGCCGGACCGGCCCGAGGATCTGGGGGACGAGGCCGCGGTGCGCCTCCGGGGTCTCCTCGCCTTGCGGGACGAGCTCGCCGTCCGCTTCCCCGGCGTGCTCCTCACGGTCGATCTCGCCGAGTTCGCCCACTACAGCCTCGATCCGGACCTTCTCCTGGAGGAAGGGGAGCGTCCGTATTACGACGGGATCATGTTTCGGGCCTACGCCGGACCCGCCGCCGTGCCGGTCGGCGGCGGCGGGCGGTACGACCGCCTGTTCCTCGCTCTGGGGGCCGAGGTGTCGGCCGTGGGCTTCTCGGTGAATCTCGAGAGGCTCCTGGAGGCGGGCTCGTGATCCGCCTGGCCCTCCCCAAGGGGCGGAATCTGGACGCCGCCCTGGCCGCCTTCCGAGCCGCCGGGATCGGCCTTTCCGGGCTCGGCGCGGCCGGCCGGAGCCTGCGCACCACTCTTCCTGAAGAGGGGATCGAGGTGCTGTCTCTGAAGGACTGGGACCTCCCCCTTTACGTGAGTCACGGCGTGGCCGACTGCGGGATCGTGGGGAGCGACGTGCTGGAGGAGGTGGACGGCGACCTGCTGGTGCCGGTCCGGCTCCGGGAGGGGAGGAGCCGCATGTCGCTGATCGGCCGGTCGGCGGAGTCCCTCCCCGCGGCCGGCGGCCAGGTGCGCCTCGCGACCAAGTACCCGAACACGGCGCGCCGCGTGGTGGCGGCGCGCCCCTGGGGGGCCGAGATCGTGAAGCTCTCGGGCTCGATCGAGCTCGCGCCGGTGCTCCATCTGGCCGAGCTGGCGCTCGACATCGTCCAGACCGGCCGGACGCTCGCCGAGAACCACCTCGTGGAGATCGAGACCGTGGCCGAGGTGGCGGCCTGCCTGGTGGTGAACCGCGCGTCCTTCCAGCGCCACCGCGCGCTCTTGAACGACTGGATCGGCCGCCTGGAGGCGGCGGAGGTGGTCTTGTGAGCCCTTTGACCGTCGTAGAAGCCGGCTCCCGCGGTGGACGCCGCGCCCTGGACCGCCTCACCCGTCGCGGCGAGGCCGTGCTGGACGCCAAGACGCTCTCCCGGGCGGAGCGGATCGTCCGGGAGGTCCGGAAGCGCGGCGACCGGGCGCTCCTCGACAGCGCCCGCCGTTTCGACGGCGTGGAGGCGGACTCGGTCGCCGCCCTCGCCCTGGCCCCGCCGCCCGAGGACTCCGATCCGGGCGGGCTCCCCGCCGGGTTCGTCGAGGCCCTGGAGCGGGCGATCGTGGCGGTCGAGCGCTTCCACGCGCCGCAGGTGCGGACCGGCTACCGCCTGGAGGAAGAGGGGGTGGAGCTCGAAGAGCGGGTGACGCCGCTCCGGCGCGTGGGCATCTACGTGCCCGGCGGCCGGGCGAGCTACCCCTCGACGGTGGTGATGACGGTCGTTCCCGCGCGGCTCGCGGGGGTCCGCGAGATTGTCGCCGTCACCCCGCCCGGCTCCTACAACTCGAACCCGGCGGTCCGCTACGCGCTCTCGCGGCTCGGGGTGACGGAGGTCTGGGGGATCGGCGGCGCCCACGCCGTGGCCGCGCTCGCCTACGGCACGGAGACGATCCCCCGGGTGGACAAGATCGTGGGGCCGGGCAACGCCTGGGTCACGGCGGCCACGAAGCTGGTTTCCGGCGACGTGGCGATCGACGGCCTCGCCGGCCCCTCCGAGGTGGTCATTGTGGCCGATGCCACGGCCGATCCCGGGGACGTGGCGGCGGACCTCCTCGCCCAGGCCGAGCACGACCCGCTGGCCGCGGCGGTGCTCGTCACCACGGACGCGAAGCTCGCGAAGCGCGTCTCCGCCGAGGTCGACCGCCAGCTCGCGGACCTCGCCACGGCCGAGACGGCCCGGGCCTCCCTCGCCAACTTCGGGGTGGCCCTGGTCGTCGCCAACGTGGAAGAGGCCCTGGAAATCGTCGAGCGGATCGCCCCGGAGCACCTCCAGCTCGTGGGGCCCGAGGCGGAGACGCTGGCCCCCCACGTCCGCTCGGCCGGCGCCATCTTCATCGGCGCCGCGACCCCCGAGGTGTTCGGCGACTACATCGCGGGCCCGAGCCACGTGCTCCCCACCTGCGGCAGCGCCCGCTTCGCTTCGTCCCTCGGAGTGGAGGACTTCCTGCGCCGGAGCCACACGCTGCGCTTCACGCCGGCCGCGGCCGCCCGCAAGGCCGCGGCGGCGGCCACGCTTGCCGAAGCGGAGGGGCTGCCCGCCCACGCGGCCGCGGCGCGGAGGAGGCTCGGATGAGGAACCCCGTCGAATTCGTCCGGCCGGAGCTCCGGAAGCTCTCTGTCTACCACCTGGATCTGACCCCCTGCCGGCACAAGCTGGACCAGAACGAGGTCCCCTGGGACCTGCCGCTCCGGCTGAAGCGGGAGGTGGCGGACCGGCTCCTCGCGGCCGACTGGGCCCGCTACCCGGATTTCCACGCGGACGCCCTGCGCCGCGACCTCGGCCGCCTCCACGGCCACCCGTGGGAGGGGGTGCTCGTGGGGAACGGCTCGAACGAGCTGCTGTCGGTCGTGATGACGGCCCTCGTTTCCCCGGGTAGCGAGGTGCTGGGCGCCGAGCCCTCCTTCGGGCTCTATCCGAGCTTCGTGCTCAAAGCCGGTGGCGTCCCCCGGTTCCTGCCGCCCCGCCCGGACCTCCGACTGCCGATCGACGAGCTCGAAGCCGAGGTGGAGCGCGACCCGCGCCGGCCGGTCCTCCTCTGCTCGCCGAACAACCCCACGGGCGACGCGGTCTCCCCGGAACGGGTCGAGCGGCTGCTGGAGCGGCTGGATGCGCCGCTGCTGCTGGACAACGCCTACGGCGAGTTTTGCCGGTACGACTACAGGCCTCTCCTCGCCCGTCACCCTCATCTCGTCCTCTTCCGCACGTTTTCGAAGGCGTGGTCGCTCGCCGGGATGCGCCTCGGGTACCTGATGGCCGATCCGCGGCTCGTGGCGGAGCTGATCAAGGTCAAGCTCCCCTACAACCTGGGACACGCGGCGATCGTCACCGGCCGGGTGGTGCTGGCGGCGGAGGAGGAGTCGAGCCGGCGGGTGCGGATCCTGACCGCCCGGAGGCCCCAGTGGGCGCAGATGCTTCAGGAGGCCGGCCTGGAGGTGTTCCCCTCGGAGGCCAACTTCTTCCTGGTGCGGAGCGAAAGGGCGCGGGAGGTCCGGGAGGGGCTGGAGGCGCGGAGCATCCGCGTGCGGGACGTGAGCTCCTATCCCGGCCTCGCGGGGTGCCTGCGGGTTTCCGTGGGGACTGGGGCGTCGCTCCGGGCGGTTCGCAAGGCGCTCGCGGAGATCCGGGACGGCGCCGCGGCCCCCCTCCCGCCCTCACCCCCCGGCCCCCTCTCCCGCCACGCCTCCCCCCTCCCCGGGAGAGGGGGGGAGAGGACAGGAAAAGTCGAGCGGACGACGGGGGAGACGCGCATCCGGCTGGCGCTGTCGCTCGACGGCGGCCCGCGGCGGATCGGGGTTCCGGACGGGTTCTTCGGGCACATGCTCCAAGCGCTCACGACGCATGGGAACCTGGGGATCGATCTGGAAGCGGAGGGGGATACGCACGTGGACCTTCACCATACCGTGGAGGACGTGGGGATCGCCCTGGGCGAGGCGCTCGCCGCGGCTCTGGGGGAGCGGCGGGGGATCGTCCGCTTCTCGCACGCGTACGCGCCGCTCGACGAGGCGGTCGCCCGCGCGGTGGTCGACCTCTCCGGGCGGGGCTTCTTCGCCTGGAGCGTGCCGCCGGAGCTCGAAGCGGTCTGGGTGACGTCCGAGTTTCCGCTCACGCTCGTCGCCGACTTCTTCCAGGCGTTCGCCGACCGCGGCCGGCTGACGCTCCACCTGGACGTCCTCTCCGCCCGAAACGGCCACCATGCGGCCGAGGCCGCCTTCAAGGCCGTGGCCCTGGCGCTCCGGCAGGCGGTGGCCCTCCGAGGTGTGGAGGTGCCTAGCACCAAGTGGACGCTCTCGGCATGAAAGCGCTCGTCATCGACGCCGGGGTCGGCAACCTGGGGAACCTCGTCCGCGCCGTGGAGGCCGTGGGCGGGCAGGCCGAGATCACGGCCGCTCCGGAGCGGGTGGCCGCGGCCCGCTGCCTCCTGCTCCCCGGCGTCGGCGCCTTCGCCCCTCCCCGCGAGGCCGTGCGCGGCGGCGTGGAGGAGGCGCTCCGCGAGGCGCTGGATCAAGGGGCGTGGCTCCTCGGGATCTGCGTCGGCTTCCAGATCCTCTTTGAAGAGGGGGAGGAGTTCGGCGCAACGGATGGCCTGGGGCTCCTCCCCGGCCGGGTCACCCGCCTCCCCTCGGACGTGCCCGTGCCCCACATCGGCTGGAACCGCCTCCACGATCTGAAACCCCACCCGCTGCTCGCGGGACTGACAGGCCGGTATTTCTATTTCGTTCACAGCTATGCGCCCGAAGGGGTGCCGGACGAGCTCTGCCTCGCCCGCTGCACCCACGGCCGTGCCTTCCCGGCGATCGCGGGGAAGGACCGGATCCTGGGCACGCAGTTCCACCCCGAGCGCAGCGGAGAGGCGGGCCTGCGCCTCCTCGCCAACTTCCTGGAGATGGCCCATGGAGCTTCTGCCGGCGATTGACCTGCGGCGCGGCCAGGCGGTGCGCCTGAAGCAGGGCGACGACGCCCGGGCGACCGTGTATGGGGACGACCCGGTCGCCCTCCTCGAAGCCTATGCCCGGGCCGGGGTCGC
>DATHUD010000262.1:0-3702 GCA_035462575.1 Thermoanaerobaculia bacterium
GGCGCGAGCCCCACCTTGCCCGCCAGCTTGGCGAGGAGCAGCTCCCAGATCCGCCGCTCGGCGCTCAGCGACTCGCCCAGCTCCCCGGGCACGGAGGCCAGATTCCCGAAGAATCGGCGGGCCGCGGCCCCCGGCGAGAGCAGGCCGCGCTCCGGAGCGAAGGAGTCCACGAGCCTCAGATTCTGCTGGTAAGTTACGTTGTAATACTGGTAGTCGGCCCGCTGGTAGGGATAGGCCTGCCGGTCGAACTCCGGGGATGCGGCCACCCGGGCGACGTAGACCTGCCAGAGAAGGACCGGCACGCAGGCGATCGCCGCCCGCGCCGCCGCCCGCTTGAAACGTCCCTGCAGCACGCTTTCACCCACCCAGGCCGCGAGCAGCGCGATCCCCAGCGTGCGCAGCAGATAGGCCGCGGCACCCAAGGCTCCGAGGACGACGGTCCGCCCCCGCCTCTCTTCCTGGGCCGCCAGGACGAACAGGACCGCCACCACCGCGAACGGCAACTCGGCGAAGAGCGTGTCCGACATGTAGATCGTGCGCACGTTCGTGGCGCAGAGGAGCGCCACCCCGAGCGCCCACGGCGGGGCGAGCCAGCGCCGCCCGAGGAGGTAGACGGCAGGGAGGTAGACCGCAAACAGCAGCAGGTAGAAGATCCGGAGCGCTCCTCCCACCCGGACCGCGTCGCTCGTTCCGAGGAGCTTCTGGTGGGCGGCCACAAGGAGCGGCAGGAGCGGCGGATACTGCACCGCTTCGATCTCCCCCGGCTCGTTGAGCAGCCGGTATCCCTTCCCCTCCGCGAGCGAGGTCCCCAGGATGTAGTAGACCGCGGCGTCGAAGCGCAGATCGAGCGGCCCGGAGAGGCGGGGGAGCCAGAGGAGGAGGGCGATGAGGACGAGCCCCGCGCAGACGGCGGCGTCCGTGCGGGCGAAAGAGAATGCCCCGGCCCGCGCCTGCCCGAGGCGCACGCCGCTAGCGTCCACCCTCGCTCCTCGCGAGCGCGGGAGAGGCCGCGAGTCGCCCGGCGATCTCCCGGGCCGCTACGGCGTGGCCGGCCGCGGTCCAGTGGGTGTCGTAGGGGAAGTACACCAGTCGGCCGCTCGCGGCCTCGGCCCGGAGGGCGGGAGTCAGGTCCAGGTAGCCGGCGCCGGGCGCCTCCCGGGCCAGGAGCGCCCCGAATTGCCGGGGGAGGTCGTTCAGCACCCACCGCGCGGGGTCCGCGTCCTCCTCGAACGTGCAGAGGTCCCGGTAGACCCGGTACTTGCTGGGGGCGAAGACGACCAGAAGGCCGGCCCTTGTCTCCGCGCAGAGCCGGCGGGCGCTCCGGAGGTCACGGCCGACCTGCCGCAGGGATTCCTTGTCCTGATCGGAGAGCCGGCGTCCCTCGTACCAGAAGTACAGGCGCTCGCTCCTCCCCTGGGAGCCTCGGCACAGACCCGACCGGTGGAGGTTGGCGGCGCGGGCGGCCTCTCCCGGCTGCCGCGTCCAGGGAGTGTTCTCGGTCCGGTCGGGAAGCTGTCGGAGGGCTTTGATAGCGCTACGCACGAACGAGCGCCCGCCGTAGGAGGGTTGGGAGAGATTCCGCCAGTGCTTCCGCGTCCACTCGTAGCGCGCCACGTCGTCCAGGTCGTTGCCTTCGAAGAAGACCCAGACGACGGCCCGCGGCGAGAGAGGGAGGCCGAATCTCCGCAGGGTTTCAAGCTCCTGCTGCGGTCCGTATCCCGATTGCCCCAGGTTGACCACCGGGACGCCCAGCCGGCCGGCGAGCCGGGCCGTGAGGAGCTCCCCGGCGTGCACGTTCCAGCCCTCGACGAACGAATCGCCCACCACGATCACGTCCGCGGCCGTGGGATCGGAAGCATTCCGGAACCCGTGCTGATCGTAGCGGTACCGCACCCCTTCCCAGAAGACCTTGGAGTGCGGCTTCCGGAGGTAGAGGAGCCGGGGATCCGGCTTGTTGCCGGGATGGTTCCAAAGCGAGCCGGTGTGGGTCTCGAAAAAGCGTTCGAAGTCCACCCCGGCGAAGGCCAGGACCTCCAGGGCCCCGATCGCGACCGCGAGCGAGCCGCTCGTCAACAGGAATCCCTTGGCCACCGCTCCGCCGCTCTTTCTCCGGAGCGCGGAGACGGCGCTCCAGAGCAGCAGGTAGACGGCGGCGATCGTGGCCAGGAGGTGGGCGTTGGGCGAGGCCGTCCGGTCGGGTCTCCCGAGGAGGACGATCGCACCGGCCGCGAGAAAAAGGAGCCAGAGGTACCGTGTCCGCGCCCGCTCAGGCGCCACCATTCACCTCGCGGGGGAGGCTCCGGGCGATCGCGGCCGCGGCGGCCGCGTGCCCCTCGGGCGTCCAGTGGTTGTCGTAGTCGAAGTAGAGCTGGACACCCTGCCGCGCCTCCTCCCGGAACGCGGGGGTGAGGTCCAGGAATCCGGCTCCGGGCGCTTCGTCGCGCACGATCTCCGCGAGCCTCTGTGGAAGGTCGTTCACGACCCAGTAGAGAGGGGCGGCGTGGGCTTCGAAGGAGGCGATGTCGCGGTAGACCCGGTACTTCGACGGGATGAAGACGAACAGGAATCCGGCCTCGTGATCCCGGCAGAGCCGGCAGGCCGAGCGGACGATGCCGCGGAGATCCCCGAGCGCCGCCTCGTCCTCCTTCGAGAGCCAGTGCCCCCCGTCCCAGAAGACCATCCGGACCTCCTCCCCGTCCCGGCGCCGGAAGACGCCGGAGAGCGGCTCGGGATCGGGAGCGGTCTCATCCGGACGGGTGAGCCGGCGCAGGGCAGCGGTCCCGTTGCGCGTGAACGAGCGCGGCCAGAAGGAGCTCTTGCTCCGCGAGAGCGCGGGCCACTCCGGGAGCACGGCCTTGTAGCGAGCCACGTCCCACAGATCATTCCCCTCGAAAAAGGCCCATACGCAGACGCGCGGGTGGAGCGGGAGGCCGTAGCGGCGCAGCAGCTCGAGCTCCTGCTGCGGCCCGTACCAGGCCTGTGCAATGTTGGCCACGGTCCGTCCGAGCTCCTCCCCGAGCCGTGTCGTCACGAGGTCCTTCTCCGCGACCCCGATGCCCTCGATGAAGGAGTCTCCGATGACGACGACCTCCGCCTTCTCGACATCCACCGCATTGCGCAGCCCGTGGCGATCGTAGCGGTAGCGGATGCCTCCCCAGAGGAAATCGTCGTGCGGCTGGTGGATGTGCAGGAGCTTGGGGTCCAGGTGGTTGCCGGGGTGGTCCCACGGCTCGTGGAGGGGGATCGGGAAAAGGACCCGGAAGTCGACCAGACGCAGGAGCGCCAGCATTTCGAGCAAGGCGACCGAGCCGGCCAAGACGACGCTCGTCACGAGGAACCCCTTCCTGGTCTCCTCAAGGCTCCGGCGGCTGGACAGCAGGATCAGGGCCCAGACCAGCAGGTACGTGGCGAGGAGGTCGGCCCCGAGATGCGCGTCGGGAGCCCGGACCGGATGCGTCCGCCAGAGGATCGCGATCGGCACGGTTCCGAGGGGGATGAGCCAGATGCGCCGGTCCCGCGCCCGCTCAGGCTCCACCATTCACCTCCCGCTACATGTCCCCCACCGAGCGGACGAACTCGAACCAGCCGAACCGCTCCGCCGCGTAGGCCTGCCCGGCCGCGGCCAGCCGGGCGGCGAGCGGTTTGTCCCGGAGCAGCCGCACGATGGCGCTCGCGATCTCCGGCGACCAGGGGCGGGTCAAG
>DATHUD010000263.1:0-16352 GCA_035462575.1 Thermoanaerobaculia bacterium
CGGGCGGCCCCCAGGAGAGCGGCCGCGATGCCGGGATCGCCGTAGCACCAGGCTTGGTGCGAGGGCTTGGGCGATGCCCCGGGAGCGAGATGGGACGGGAAGACCGACCCGGCACCGGGAGGCAGCTTCCCCTCGGCAAGCATCCACGCGACGGCCTTCTCGAGGAGCCTTCCGGCCCGCGGTTGCGCGACGCCTGCGGCCACGATCCCGGCCAGGGCGGCGACGATCCCGGGGACGCCGTGGGCGACTCCCAGGTTGTAGTTGCCTTGCGGCATTCTCTCCCGCTCTTCGGAGGTGAGCAGATCGGGGGTTGTGAGCCAGGTGACGCCGGAGTCCCGGCGCTCGGCGGTCTCGGCGAGCCGGGTCACGATGAGCTCCAGGCACTCCGCGGCCCCGGGGCGCGGCAGTCTCTCCAGGGCATAGACCGCGTAACCGGCGAGCCCGCCGACGAGGTCGCGGTCCCGCTGCCAGGGGGACTGGCGAAGGTGCTCCTGGAGCACCGCGGCGATCTCCCCGGTCAGATCCCCCTCTTCCGGGTCGAGGAGCCAACCCTCCAAGTGCTCGACCGTCCAGGCGACCCCCGTGAAGCCCGTGTAGAGACCGGGCCGGACCGTGAGGTCTGAAAGGTTTTCGAGCGCCTGCCCCAGGAGATCCACCGCAGTGTCGCCATGACCCCGGCCCGGAAACGCGCGGTCGAACCAGGCGAAGAAGAGCGCCTGGCCTGCCTGGCCCATGGCGAGCGAGACGGGAGACCGGGAGCCGGAGGTCCGGCCGATCTCGCGCCCGAGATCGGCGGCGATATCCGCAAGGGTCTCGAGGGCCCGGTCCGCCAGGTCCCCTGTGAGGAGGGGACGCCAGCGGGCCTCCTCTCCGGTTCTGTCCATCGAGGCTCCTCAAAAGGCGGATCGGGTGGCGCCCTACAGGATACCGCCACCCGATCCGGGTTCGCTCAGGAATTTCCGGAAACGCCGGTCAGCATTCGCAGGTGGCGCAGTTCGAGCACCGCCGCGTCGCGTCCGTGATGCAACTGACCGCGAGGGTGTTGCCGCCGGCCGCCTCCTTGAGCACGCTGTCGTCGAGGTTGCGGAGCGTCTCCCGGCTCAGCGTCATTTTCTTCAGCTTCTTCTTCTCCATGAGATCTCCTTCTGAAAAAAGGTTGGGCCCTCTTCTAAAGAGGGTGTCGCGGCGGCTTGATAGCGCGCCCCAAGCGGTGCCCTGAAAAGCGGGAGCTGAACAGATTCGATAGACTACGATCTATGTTCTCTCTGCGACTCCGCGTCCTCCCCTCCTTCCTGCTCGCGGTCGTCCTCGCCTCCTGCTCCGGCGCGCCTTCCGCGCAGTCGCCGGGGGAGGCGCAGCCGCGCCGCGTGATCCTGATCAGCCTCGACGGCGCGGGCGCGCAGACGCTCCACGAGTTCTACCAACAAGGCGCGCTCCGCGGGGGCGGGTTCGAGCGCTTTTTCCGCGAGGGGGAGGTCGCCGAGGCGCTGATTCCGGTCGATCCGACGCTCACTTCGGTAAACCACATCAGCCTGGCGACCGGATTTCCGCCGGCCGCGACGGGGATCGTGAGCAACCAGTTTCACCCGAGCGGCGCGCCCTCTTCGGAACGGGCGAGCGGCTTCGACGCCCCGATCGGCACGGAGACGCTCTGGGAGGCGGCCCGCCGCCAGGGGCGCCGGGCGGGATCCCTCGGCTGGCCCGGGACCGACGGCAAGGGGGAGCGGCGCACCGCGGAGTGGGGCCTGATCTACAACAACGCCGCCGAGTTCGGGCCGCAGCTCATCACCCTGTCGCGCACCGACTGGACGCCTTTTCCCGCGGGCTCCCAAGAATTTGCGAGCCACTCGCCGCTGCTCGCCACCCGGAGAAAGGTCGGCGGCGAGGCGGAGGGCGCGGAGACGCGGACTCTGGAGCTCGTGGCCCTGGACAGCACGGACGACGGCCGGGTCAACTATGACCGCGTGGCGGCGATCGGAGAGCCGGAAGGCGCCGCTCGCCGCCCGACAGCGCCCTTCCAGGCCGGCGCGTGGGGGCTCCTGATCTGGCCGGAGCCCGGCGTCTCCTCCCGGTTGAAGCTCGTCTCTCTGGCGCCGGACCTCTCGGACGCCCGCCTCTTCATCGACGGGATGTACCGCACGCTCCCCTACCCCGAGGAGTGGAGCCGTGTGCTTTCGGAGGGCGGGCTCTACTGGCCCGGCGCGCCCGACAACGCCGGCCTGGCCGCGGCCTGGCAGGGCAAGCCCGGGATCGACCTCGACACCTGGACCGAACAGGCCGGGCACATGACAGCCTTCATGGGAGAGGCCCTGAGGCTGGCGGCCGCGCGCGCGGACTGGGACCTCCTGCTGGGCTATTTCCCGGGCATCGATCAAGCGGGGCACCGCCTGCTGCTGCTCGATCCCCGCCAGGGGAGCTTCTCGCCGGAACGCAGGGACGACTTTGCGCGGGCGCGCACCCGGGTCTGGCAGGCGGTCGACGCCGAGCTCGGAAAGCTGATGGCCGGGCTCGATCTCAGGCGGACCACGGTGGTCGTGGTGAGCGATCACGGCATGACGCCGATCCATACCGCGGTCGATCCCAACGCGCCGATTGCCGAGCTCGGAAAGCTCGCCTATGCGGTCCCGGACGGTGGCGTGGCCCACATCCACCTCGAGACCGGCGGGGATGCGCGGCTCCTGGCCGATCTCAGAAGCCGCTACGCCGAGTGGAAGATCTTGGGGGAGGCGCCGGTCGAGGAGGTCCTCGACCGGCAAGAGGCGGCACGGATCGGCCTCGATCACCCCAACATCGGAGAACTGGTGCTCTTCGCCAGAGAGGGCTATGTCTTCCGCCCGCTGTCCGGAGGCAAGGCTTCCGGTCCCGCGCCGGGCTACGGCGCGCACGGCTATCGGAGCACCCATCCGGACCTCCACGGGATCTATCTGGCCGTCGGCGCGGGCGTGAAGAAGGGCTCCTCGGGGACCGTCCGGGCCACCGAGGTCGCCCCCCGCGTGGCGGCGTGGCTGGGGATCGATCGGCCGGGGAAGGATCCGAAAGAGCCGGGCGCAAATCGATAGAGAAAAATTTTCTAATTGTCCCTTTCCCGCGGCTGGATGGCACTTCCTGAATGGTGCCGGATCCAGGAACCGGCCTGCTCGCCGAGTCGATCGAGAAGCTCCAGCCTGTCAACCACAGTGACCGCAACCAATCTCTTTGGACGCGGTCACGGGAGAATTCAATGAATCAGATCGGAAAATGGAGTCGTTTCCGTTATGGAATTTTGCTTTTCGCTCTCGGGATCACCCTCGGGACGGCCGCCGCCGCTCAGGCGGCGAGCGGCCCCGAGGTGGGACCCAACATCCAGGTGAACGATCCGCAGCAACTGCCCCCGAACGACTGGCCGAACCGCAACACGCCGTCGCTCGCCGCGAGCGAGGACGGCCAGAGCCTGGTCGCCGTGTTCGAGGACTTCCAGGGCTTCTGCGGCTTCCCGAACAACCGGCCCTGCCCGGCGCCGGTTCCCCCGGGGCTCACGAGCTTCGCGTTCTCGACCGACGGCGGCACGAGTTGGACCGATGGCGGCGCCCTCCCGCCGATCGGCGCCGCGACGACGGTGGGACACCCCTGGATCGACCGGGGCGGACAGGGTGAGGACGAGGTCTACTACGCCGTCAGCCGGATGCGGATCGGATTGATCGGCCTCGCGGGCATCGGCATCTACCGCGGGCACTTCGCCGCCGGCACGTTCGTGTGGGACGACTCCCGGATCATCAATTCGGCGAACCCCAACGACCAGTACAGCCGGCCGGTCGTCGCCGCGGCGAAGGATGGCAGCGGCAAGGCCTATGTCGCCCTGTCGAACGTCCTCGAGCTTTGCGGGATCCCCTCCTTCGGCTTCGGCCAGATCGAGGTCTGGAGGACGCACGACGCCGGCGCGACGTGGCAGGGCCCAGTGGTCGCCGGCCCGGATACGGCGGAGAGCTCGGATCCCAACGATCCGCTCTGCGGCACTTTCGGACCGATCCAGGTGGCCCCGGCCATCTCGCTCGGCCCTCAGGGCGAGGTGTACGTCGTCTGGCAGAAGGGTCCGCGCCTCATCGATGCGCTCGGGACCACGGAGTCCGGCTCTTCGATCGCCTTCGCGCGCTCGCTCGACGGCGGAGTGTCTTTCGATCCTCCCCAGACCCTCGTCACGATCAACGCCAACTACCAGAACACTCCCGTGGGCCACGGCAAGAGCCGGCAGAACGACCAGCCGCGGATCGCGGCGGCGACGACCGGCCGGCATCACGGGCGGGTCTACGTCACCTTCTACCAGCCGGTCGCGCCGGTCCTGACGCCGACGGCCGTGCAGTCGCTCACCTCCGCCCAGATCTTCATCACCCATTCGGACGACCAGGGCGCGACCTGGAGCTCCCCGCAGGAGCTCGCGCCGCCGGTGCCCCCCACCGGGGTGAAGCGCATGTGGCCGACGGTCAGCGTGCGCCCCGGCGGCGACGTGGATGTGGTCTTCCTGGAGAGCCGGGAGACGCAGGCTACGCCCGATCCCACGGACATCGAGTGCAACATGCCCACGGGCGCCGGGCGCCGCGTCGGCCTGGTCAGCTCGCTGGTCGACACCTGGTGGATCCAGTCGCGCGACGGCGGGGCCACGTGGAGCCTGCCGCTGCGGATCTCCGAGCAGACGAGCAACTGGTGCTCGACGTTCTACACCTTCAGCAGCGGGGTGTTCTCGAACTACGGAGATTACCTCGGCACCGCCTCGGCCGGAAACCGGACGTTCGTGCTCTGGCCCGATGGCAGCAGAAACGGCGTGACCGACCTCTTCTTCGCCGAGGTCAAGGGCAAGACGGACAAGTAGCCCGCCGAACGGCCACCCCGATCCCGCCCGGGGTGGCCCCTCCCCCTCTCCAAATTACCTTTTATTTCGCGACCAGATCGCGGACCGCGCGGCGGTCGACCTTGCCGCTCGGCAGGTGAGGCAGGGACTCGACGATCACCACCTCGTCGGGCACCGCGTAGCGCGGCAGCAGCTCGAGGCACTTCTGGCGCACGGCGTCGGGCCGGGCCCCCTCCCCGTTCGGCTCCACGAGGCAGACCGCGACCAGCCGGCTGCCGCGGCGGCTTTCGCCTTCCGCGACGACGACGGCGCGCCTCACCCCCTGGACCCTCTCCACCGCCGCCTCGACGTCGGCGAAGACCACCAGGAGGCCGTCCCGCTTGACGCTCAGCCCGGAGCGGCCGAGCACCTGGACGTAGCCGTCGGCGCGGATCTTCGCGAGGTCGCCGGTCGCGAACCATTCGTCTTCCCCGCGAGGCTCGAAGCGCCATTTCGCTTCCTGGATGAGATAGCCCTGGGAGCCGTTCTTCTGCCGGCACAGCAGACGGCCGGCCCGCTCTCCCGCGGCCCGCTCTCCTGCGGCCAGATCGAAGCTCTCTCCGGTCTCTTCCACGGTGAGCTCGATGCCGGCGAGCGGGTAGCCGGCGGTCGCCAGGCGCTCCTCCGGCGGATCGGAAGGCGAAGCCGAGGAGACCGCGCCCATTTCGGCGCTGCCGTAGAGGTTCAGGATCGGCCCGAAGCGCGGCTCGAAGTTTTCCATGGTCTCGCGCTTGATCTTGTCGCCGGCGGTCACCGCCAGGCGGTAGAACCGCGGCGCCTTGCGGACGGCGAGGAACATGTCGCAAAGGGCCGGCGTCAGGAACGCGACGTTGGGAGCGAAGCGCTCCTCCCGTTCGAGGTAGCGCAGCAGGTTGCCGCCCGATCCGAAGTCCATGGCCGCTCCGGCCAGGAGGCCCGGCAGGAAGGCGGCCCCGAAGCCGTAGCTGTGGAAGATCGGCACCGGCACGGCGAGCCGGTCGCCGGCCGTGAGCTTCCAGCGCTCGACGCAGGCGAGCGCGTTGTTCAACCACTTCCGGTGCGACATCCGGGTGAGCTTCGGGATGCCCGTGCTGCCGGACGTCCGCAGGTAGAGGTCCGGACCCATGAAGTCCGCGACCGCCGGCTCCTCGGCAAACTCCTCGTTGGCCGCGACCACGATTCCGGAGGCGGAAGCGGTGACCACATGCGAACAGAAGCTGGGGATGAAGCGGGGCGTGCCGGCCTCCTTCGCCGAGTCGGCCAGCTCGGGGAGGAGCACCACGTCGTACTCCCGGCTCAGCAGATGCAGGAGCGCCAGGGCTCCGGGGACGCTCTGCGAGCACTCCACCGCCACGGGATGGCGCAAGGGGAAGCCGGCGAAGGAACCGTCGAGCTGGTCCAGCAGGCGGGGCACCTCGGCGTATGAAACGGTCTCGCGGCCGTCCGTGAGAATCCGGTCACGGACCCCGGCGTCTTCCGACAGCCAGCGGACCAGATCGGGGCCGCCGGGAGCCTCGAGCGGAGGCCGGTGAGGTAGATTAGACATCATGCCCTCCAACGAGCTCAGCGCCGGTTTGACCCGCGAGGCGACCTTCCGGGTCACTCCGGACATGCGACCCCCTCACGTGGACGGAATCCTTTCGACCTCCCGGATGATCGGCCTGATCGAAGACACCTGCCTCGACCTCGTCCAGCCGCTCCTCGCCGAGGGACAGACCACCGTCGGCACCCGCGTCGACGTCACCCACGTCGGCACGGCCTGGACGGGCGAGGAGGTGAAGATCCTCGTGCGGCTGGCCAAGGTGACGCAACGCCGCCTGCTCACCTTCGAGGTGGAGGTCGAGGCGCCCGGCGGCAAAATCAGCACCGGCACCCATCAGCGTCTCGTTCTCGAGCGGTCGCGGTTCATGCGGCCCGAGGCTCCACCGCCTCCCCCCGGGTCCACGCGCTGAGATCGCGGTCGAGGAGGGAGCCGAGGCGCAGGACGTCCTCGGCGAAGAGCTCCCGCAGCCGCGCCGCGAGCTCCGCCGGGAGCGCAATCCGGGGGGCGCCCTCGTGCCGCCGCAGATCCTTGAACTGGATCCGGCGCCTCACCTCCGGCGGGGTGCGGGCCAGTTGGCGGATCGCCATCATGCGGACCCGCTCGTTCGCCCGCCGGGGATCGAGCTCGGCCTCGAACCCCGGATCGACGCCCAGGAACTCCAAGGTCTGCCGGTAGACCGCGGCGGTGTCGCGCACCATGTCGTCGAACACGATGCAGTGGACGTTCTCGCGGCCGAAGGCGTCGAGATACCGCTCCACCTTCCCGGCATATCGTGCAACGTCGGTGTAGAGCAGAGCCTCCGGGAGATAGGCGCCGGGCGGAATGCGCTGCCCTCGGCGGCGCTCCGGCTCCGCGGCGAGCGCCTCTTCCAGGGTGGGGAGATCCTCGTTGCCGGTGCGCAGAAAAAGCGAGTGCAGCGATTCGAGCATCTGGTGCGGGGCGCGGAGCAGGATGAGGATCCGCGCCTCCGGCGCGAACGCCCGGATCTCCGAGGCCGCTTTCCTGGACGACAGATACCAGACCGAGGCCTCGCCCACGCGCGGCCGGTCGCCCGCCCCGGCGAAGAGCTCTCCGTAGAGCTCGGGCTCGCGGATGCCCCCGGGCAGGGGCGACAGGTCGCTGCCGAAGAAGTGCGGCTCCTTGTGGGGCGAGACGTAGATCTCCGGATGCTGCCGGAGATAGGCGTACATCGAGGTGGTGCCGCACCTCGGAGCCCCGACGATGAAGAAGTTGGGCTTGCGCATGGAACCGGCTCTCAAGCCCGCTGCTCCGCCAGGTGCTCGCGGATGACCCGCGCGACGGACTCCAGGTTGTGGAACGTCTCCATGTTGAGCACATCCTCGCGCAGCTCGATGCCGAAGCGCTTCTCGATGAAGCTGATCAGCTCCACGAGAATGACGGAATCGAGGGCGAGCCCCTCTTCGAACAGAGGCACCATGTCGTCGATCTCCTCATAGGAGAGGTTGACGTCCAGGTCGTCCGCGACAATGCGTTTGACTTGCTCGAGCACTTGATCCGACATCCGATCGATCCTTTCTTGGTCCTAGAAACGGACCCGCGCACGGCTTGCGGAGCCGGTCCCGCTGAGCTTCTTCAACGAGGCTTCCAAGGTCCGGCTCACGTGATCGCCGTAGATGACTCCAAGCTCGGTCAAGGAGATGTTCCGGCTGTCCACGGTGATGAAACCACCCGCCTCGAGCTGCGCCAGCTCGGCTTCGCAGACCTTGAGCAGGTCGAGGCCGTGCTTCTCGCGGAACCAGACGTGGTCTAAATCGATGAGCTTGATCGCCATGACCGCATCGCGCACCACCAGGTCGAAGCTGGTGCAGTTGTAGCCCCGGAAGGCCGGGAGCTCGCCTTTTTCGACGGTCTCGCTGTAGCCCTTGATGTCGTTCGTGTTCTGGTAGTTCCACCGGCCGAGAGAGCCGTAGGCCGAGACGCCGCAGGCGTAGCTGTCGTGGCCCGTCCACCGTTTGCGGGTGTTCAACTGGTCGTGCCGGCCGCCCTTGGTGAAGGTGAACGCGTTGACCGGGCGGTAGCCGTGTTCCTTGAGCTCTCCCAGGGCGTACTTGATCAGCTCCAGCTCCTGCTCTTCGGTGGGCAGGGCGATCTCTTCGTGCTTGTCCGCGGTGTAGTACGGGGTGTTGGCGTAGAGCTCGAGCTTGTAGACCGTGATGCTGTGCACGTCGACCTCGAGCGCCCGCCGGACCGAGTAGGCCCAGGTCTCCGGCGTCTCGCCGGCCAGGCCGCTGATCAGGTCGATGTTGACGTCGGCGCCGGTCTTCTTGGCGAGCTCGATCGCCCGGACGGTCTGCTCTTCGGTGTCCGCCCGCCCGGTGTTGCGGACGATCTCCTCGCTGAACGACTGGATGCCCAGGCTGATGCGGTTGACCTTGTGGCGCTCCAGGATGTCCGCCTTGCGCTCCGTCAGGGTGACCGGCTCTCCTTCGAAGGTGATCTGCGGATCGGCGAGCGTGAAATTCTCGTGCAGGGCGGCGAACAGCTTGTCGATGTTCTCCTCAGACATCAAGGTCGGAGTTCCGCCGCCGAAATACACGGTTTCGACCGGCCGCTCCTTCAGGTGGAACCGCTTCGAGCCGAGCGCCATCTCTGAGGCGACGGAGCTCACGTAGCGGTCGATCTCCTGGAGGCGGTTGTCTTTAAGAGTCGTCGTCTTGAAATAGCAGTAGGCGCACCGCTGGATGCAATACGGCATGTGGACGTAGACGTTCAGCGGCTGGGGCTTCAGCCCCTCTTCGACCCCCTCCTTGTTCCAGTAGCGGAACATCGGATAGTTGAGGATGACACCCTTTCGCGAGAGCTCCGGCATGCCGGTCATCGCCTCGGGCTCGGTGTCCGGACGCGGGGTCTGCGGCTTGTCTGGCGCGATCTCGAGCATGATTCTTCCTTTCATCTGAAAAGATCTCTGCGATCTAATCCTTGAGCGTGATTCCCGTAAAATTTTCGAGCCGGGCCTGGACACCCCAGCCCCCCAGATCCTCGGGCTCCTCGGAGACCGCCATCAGGAGCTCGTTGTCCCCTTCGCGAAGCGGAAGGTAGAGCGAGTCGAAATAGCCGATGCTCCCCAGGAACCGGTAGTCCCGCGACTGGGCGGGGTCGTTGCCGCGGAAGAGAAGCCGTCCGTTCAGATAGACCCGGACCCGGTTGCTGAAGCCGAAGTCGAGCCTCTTGACCTGCTCCCGGCTGGAGTGGATGACCTTGCGGGCGAAGACCGTGTCCTTGCGGAGGTGGACCCCCTGCACCCGGGCGAGGTTGGCGAGCCCCGAGGGCTCGGTCTCGAGACGGGTCCAGCTCCGGGCGGCCAGGTCGTCCGGAGCGATCGAGGGCTGGTCGGCCAGGGCGCTCTCCCGGAACGCATCCGAGACCGACCAGGAGGAGATGACGTTTTCCGGGGCGCGGTCGGGCTTGCCGGGGCGGCCTTCTATCGGAGGAGAGTCCGTCACCGTGAACGAAAAGTTGGAAAAGTGAGCGGGGGCGAAGTCCAGGACCCTCAAGCCCACGCTGCCGGGCGCGACGCTTCGCTTCAACCCGTCGACGAAGAGCACGGGCTTTTCCATGTCGCCGATGTAGAACTCCGCCTGAGCGCCGGCGAAGAGGATCTTGACCGGGATCCATTCATTGAAGCGGTATTCGACCGGGACCGAGTACCGCTTGCCGTGGTAGAGCTGCCAGCCCGAAACGCCGTTCCAAACCGGGGTGTACTGGTTGGCGTCCGGGTTTCCCGACTGATGCGGCCGCAGGTAGAACTCCTCGTAATTCGAGGCGTCCTCGACACGCCAGATCCCGCCCATGAACCCCCGGGCGCGGGTGAACGCGACGTCGAACTGGATGATTCCGTTGGTGAAGCGCGCCTCGGAGACGGTGGCGATCCCGTCCTTCAGGTAGAGGCTCTTGCGGCCCAGGTGATCCTCCACCCGGTGCTCGGCCGCGTTCCATTGCCAACGCCCGGAATCGAACGGCACCGGCTGGGGAGAGTTGGGAGTCGTCATCAACAGCAAGGCTCCTGTGAGAATCGTGGCGATCGTCATGATTCGAGGCCCACCGGCAGGAGGTCGTCGAGCACCTCCCGGAAATCGTGGAAGCCCGAGCGGCCGGCGATCCACCGCGTGGCGAGGAGCGCTCCCTCGGCCAACCCCTGGCGGTTTCTCGCCCGGTGCTCGATGTGGATGGTGTCGGCCGCCGAGTCGAAGCCGACCCAGTGGACGGAGGGGACATAGCCGGAGCGCTGGCACGTGATCGGCACCTCCCGGTCCCCGTAGTGGCGGGCCATGAGCCGCCGGATCTCGAGCGCCGTGCCGGACGGGCTGTCGAGCTTGAAGCGGTGGTGCCAGTCGTGGATGAAGGGGTCGTAGCCGTCGACCGCCGAGAGGAGCTTCGCGGCTTGCTCGACGACGCGGTAGAAGACGTTCACTCCCACCGAGAAGTTCGCGGCCCGCACGGCGCCGATGCCGGAGGCAAGGACCACCGCGCGGACCTCGTCGAGCCGGTCCTGCCAGCCGGTCGTTCCGATCACCAGGGGGATCGACAGCTCCGCCGCGGCGCGCGCGGTGTCGGCCACGGCCTCGGGCACGGAGAAGTCGACGAGCGCCGTCACGTCCGCGAGCGCCTCGCGCGTCGCGGAGTCGGCGCGGAGCGGCCGCTCCCGGGTGAAGCGGCAGGCGACCTCCATCCCTTTGGCCGCCGCGAGCTCCTCGACGACGCGCCCCATCTTGCCGTAGCCGACGAGAGCGAGCTTCATCCGCCCGCCTCCCCGAGGCCCAGAGCGCGGGCGAGCTCGTTTTCGAGCAGCGGCGCGCCGCCCAGCGACGCGGTGAGAGCCTTCGCGGAGCTTCCGGCCAGAGGGCCGTCGATCTCGAGCCCCATCGAGTCGCGGAGGTCTTCGGTCTTCCGGGCGACCGCCCAGAGCGTCCGCGCGGCCGCGGCGGCCACGGCGAGGCCGGGGTTCCTCTCGGCCGCGGCCAAGGTCAGGTCCGTCTCGATCTCCACCTCGGTGATCTCGAAGGCCACGGTCTGCGAGGCGTTGAAACCCGTGATCCGGGCGGCGCGGCGCAGGGCGCGGACGCCTTCGCGGGCGATCTTCGCGGCGGCGAGCGCCCAGACCCCGGCGTAGGTTTCAAGGCAACGGACGAGCTCGGAGCCGGGGGCGAGCGAGACCGGCCGGGAAACGAGACCGTCGGGGATCGCGGCCTTTTCGATCTCGAGCCAGCACGGCCCGTCGCCGCGCCTTAGGACGCCGGGCGCCCCGTGATCGAGCCAGGCGAGCCGGGGCTCCTCCTTCTCGATCCTCAACAGCACGATCGAGCCGTCCGCGTCCGGGCCCGGGAGGCGGACCCGGCCGGAGACGATCACGCCGCCGTCCGCGGGGACACCCCGGAGCGCCACGGCCCCGAAGCCGGGCTCGGGCGCCGGCGTGAAGAGGCCGAGCGCGCCGATCCTCGGGTCCGCGACCGCCTCGTCGATCGCGCCCCGCTCGAAGAACGCCGCGGCCAGCGGGAGGACGCCGGACCGGTGCTCGAGCACCGCCAGATCGATCACGCCGCCGCACCCCGGTCCACGGAGAGATAGCGCACGAGGTTGTCGATCGTGTGGAGGAAGCTGTGGTCCTCCTCCTGGTCGAGGTCGATGGCGACGCCGAACGTCCTTTCGAGGCCTTCGAGCAGGTTCAGGTATCCGAGCGAGTCGAGCCCGAGGTCGCGCAGGTCCGTGTCGTGGCGCCCGAGCTCTTCCTCGCTGATCTTGCCTCCCGCGGCGATGTAGACCAGCCGCTGGACCCGCTTTTTCATCGCGGTCTCTCTGTCTTCGTTCATCCCACCGATCCTTTCGTGTTGAGCTGTTCGCGGAGCACGGCGATCCGCGGCTTGCCGATCCCGGTGCGCGGGATCTCCCGGACGAAGCTGATCCGGCCCGGGACCTTCCAGGGCGCGAGCCGCGACCGGCAGGCCTCGGCGACACTCGCCTTCGTGACCTCCGGGGTCTGCGCCACGACCACGAGGTGCACGAGCGCCTCGCGGTTCAAATCCTCGTCGGGGAAGGCCACGGCGTCCGCCACCCCGTCGAGCGCCGAGACCAGGGCGACGATCTCCGTGGGATCGATCTTGCGCCCCGCGACGTTGATGTGGTCCTCGGTCCGGCCCACCAGGTGCAGGCGCCCGTCGACGAGCCGCCCGCGGTCTCCGGAATGATAAAAACCCTTCTCATCCACCCGCGCTTCGAACAGCCCCGGATGGTTCAGATATCCGCTGGCCATCGATTCCGTGCGCACCAGCACCTCGCCCGTCTCCGGATCGTCTTCGGCCGCGGGAGCGATCCGGATCTCGACGCCCGGCAGCGGCTGGCCCAGCCCGGTGTGATGGGAGGCGTCGCGCTCGAACGTGACCGGGCCGGTCTCGGCGATCCCGTAGTAGTCGGAGATGTCGAGGCCATAGCGGGCGCGGAACTCCTCGCGCACGTCGGGCCAGAGCGGAGCCCCCGCGGAGATCGCGTGCTTCAGGCCCGAGAGCAGCGACGGGTCCGGGCCGCCTTCGCCCACGAAGTTGCGGTAGAGGGCGGGAAAGGCGACCAGCCGGGTGATCCCGGACTCCACGATCCGGCGCGCGACCGGGCGGGTCAGCGGAACCCCTTTGAGGAAATGGATCTCGCCGCCGGCCAGAAACGTCGAGAGCAGCGAGGTGTTGAACGCCAGGCCGTTCGAGAGGGCGGCCAGGCAGAGCGTCCGGTCCTCGCCCGTCATCCCCGTGCCCAGGACCCAGTTGCGCGCGGCGGAGACGACCGCGTGCCCGCTGAACTCCAGGCACTTCGGCCGCCCCGTGGTGCCGGAGGTGAAGCGGCAGACCTGGGTCGACGGCCGGGCCTTGAACGCGGGCTCGGTAAGCCGCGCGAGCGGCAGGATGGCGACGTCGGCTCCGAACGGGAGCGGATCGCCCTTCCCGGGGACGTCCAGCCCCGCGGCCTTCGCGCGCTCCAGGACGAGAGCGTCCAGGCCGCAATCGCTCCGGATCGACTCGATCTCGCCGGTGTTGAAGCTGGCATCCAAAAGCAGCGGGAGGTGGCCGGCGGCCAGCGTCGCGAAGTAGAGGAGGACGTACTCCGGGCGGTTGCCGAGACAGAAGCCCACGGGTCGCCCCTCGCCCGGCAGGAGCTCCTGGAGCGAGGCGGCGGCGGCGCGGATCCGCTCGCCCAGCTCCTCGTAGGAGAGGGGCTCGGAGCCGACCACGGCCGTGCGGGAGCGGTGGCGGCCGAGGCTTTCGGAGATCGCGTCCTGGATGGGGCCGCGGGCGAGGGTTTCGATCATGCCAGCGCCTCCAGCTCTTCGCGGTAGGCGAGCGCCTGGCCGGCGATCGCCTTCATCGTGGTCAGGCTTCCGCCCGACATCTTGAGGCCCGCGATCTGCGCCTGGGCGATCAGGAACTCGCTGTCCCACATGTACCCCGCGCCGCCGTGGAGCTCGGCGCAGAGGGCCGCGAAACGGGATGTCCGGTCCACAGTGAACCACTTGAGCGCGGCGATCTCGGCGACGGCGTTCTTCCCGCTCTCCAGAAGCTCCAGGCCGTTGAGGAGGCCGGCCTCCATCAGCTCCTGGTCCGCGGCGGCCCGGGCCAGGGTGTGACGGTTGACCGGCCAGCTCGCGAGCGGACGCCCGTCGACGATCCGCGCTCCGCCGTACGCGAGCATGCGGTCGAGCAGGCGGCGGTGGAGGAAGCAGGCGTCGGCGCACATCAGGTAGCGGGCGGCGGTCATCACCTTGTTCCAGTGCATGAGCTGCCTCACACCGCGCTTCGCCGAGAGGTGGGAGGCCGGCACCCGCACGCCGTCGAAGTCGAGCATGGCCTGATCGATCGAGCGGGTGCCGAGCTTGTCGAACACCTTGAGGACGCGCACGCCCGGGCGCTCCTTCTCGACCAGGACGGTCGCCGACTCGCCTTCGAGCTTCAAGGTGACGAAGCAGAGGTCCGCGTTGGCGCCGTTGACGATATAGAGCTTGCGGGCATTGACCACCAGCTCGTCGCCGTCGCGCACGGCGGTCGACGCCATGGGCCCGCCGGGCTCGGTGTCGCAGGCGCAGCCGACGAGCCGGCCGGCGATCATCCCGGGGAGAAGGCGGTCCCGGACCTCCGGGTCGTGAGCGGTCGCGAGCCACTGCGCGGTGATCTCGGTCTGGCAGTGGAGGCCCAGGGAGACGCCCAGGTCCCCGAGCCGCGACGCCGCCTCGGAGAGGATGAGCGCGCCGAGCAGGCCGAGGCCCTGGCCGCCCAGCTCGCGGGGGAGCGAGACGCCCAGGAACCCCTGCCTTCCGAGCTCCTCCCACTGCTCCTTGCGGAGATAGCCGCCGGGCTCGCGGACCCAGCCCGCGAGCCGCGCGGGGTCGAAATAGCTCCGGGCGCGCTCGCGGAGATCGCGGTGCGCGGGCGTCGTCCGCCCTTCGAGGGCCGGGTGATCGAGAAGGGACCGGCTCATCAACCCTCCACCGTGGTGAAACCGTGGCTGAACGCCACGCTCAGCCGGTCGTGCTTGAACGCGGACTCGTCGCGGATGCCCAAGAGGATCACGTAGATCGTCTCCTCGCCGTCGCCGAGCCGGGCCAGGGCGCCGCACTCCTCGCCGTCGAACCCGCCGATGCAGGTCATGCCGAGGAACGGCCCGAGGCGCGCGGCCGCGAGATGAAGGCGCTGGCCCAGCTCCGCGGCGCGGAACTGGAGCTCGGCGAAGGCCGAGTACCCGTGCTCCCCGAGCAGGCGGGAGAGCGGGGCGTGAAGGATCACCAGGGCCGCGGCGTCGCCGGCCAGATCCTGGCGCATGCAGGCCGGCCGGGGGTCGTCCGCCTGCTCGTCGACCGGGAGGAGGGCATGGTTCTCCGGGCTGTAGGCGAAGACGCCTGAAAGGCCTTCGACGTTCCTCGCCACCAGGCGCACGCCGAAGCGCGCGGAGCCGTTGGCGGAGCAGTCCGCCGGGAGCCCCAGGGCCTTGAACGCGCCCAGGAGCTCGCCGACCTGGGCCACGGCCAGGGCCTCCTGGCGGAAGCCCTTGGCCGAGCGCCGGCCGAGGATCGCCGAGCGCCACTCCGCCGCCGCCGAGAGCGGCGGGCGGCCGTCCGGGAGCCTCAGGGCGGGGCGGTCGGGGACCTCCCCCGGCTCCACAAGGAGCGGCGCGGTCGCGGGTTCGCCGGGAGGCTGGAGCGAGAAGTCGTACGAGAGGATCCCCTGGAGCGACTCCCAGCTCGAAAGCTCCGTGGGCCCCGGCAGCTCCAGGCCAACCGGCTGGACGCAGGGGTCGGTCTCCGGAGCCGGGACCCACTGTGGGCTGGCGGCCGGCCCGGCGCTCGCGAAGGAGAGGACCGCGAGGGGCTCGCGGCACAGGCCTTCGAGCCTCAGGTGCTCGGTCAGGAAGGGGCGCGAGAACCGCAGGTGGAGGATCGGAGCATGGCCCAGCGCGGCCGTGTAGAGGGCCAGGTTGGTGGCCGTGTGGCCCACGTCGAGATGCGAGTAGGCGTAGCCGCGCAGACGGTACTTCCTCATGCTCAGCCAGGGACGGGAGACGAAGGTGAGCAGGGCCTCCACGGTGTGCCCCGGCCGGGTGACGACGCCGGCCCCGGCGAGCTCCTCCCGCGGGAGCGGCGGCGCGTCGTAGGGGATGAGGTGCCCGCGCTCGATGTCCCACAGATAGCTCCCCTCGCCGACCACGGTCGCGATCACCTCGAACGGGTAGAGCGCTCCCGCCGAAGGTGTCGTGCGCCAGCGGATCTGCTCCCAGGCGCCGGCCACGAAGCGGGGCTGGGCCTGGATGCCGTAGCCGACCTTCAGGACGTCCTCCAGCGCGGCGCGCCAGGGCACGAACCCCGGGGCCGGCTTGACGGAGGCGGACGTCGCGAGATCCGCGTGCAGGCGCGACTCGTTCCAGTAGTTGACGAGGTTTTTCGCGGGAGCGCTGGTTCGGGCTACCGGTATCATTGGA
>DATHUD010000264.1:0-11457 GCA_035462575.1 Thermoanaerobaculia bacterium
AGAGGGTCGGCCCGCACCAATCGCTGTGGCCGCAAGGCCGCGAGAGCCGCGAGCTCGATCTTTGTCGCGGCGGTTGCCGGACGATAGGGGCTCAAGCCCGGATCGTTGCGCGAGGCGGGTGGCTCTGAGGGCACGAGGGACAAGAGCCGTTGTACGGAGCCCTCCTCATCGCCTGCCACCAGCGCGCGATAGTTTCTTCGCACGTAGGGCACGCTTTCTCCTCGATGGGCCTGACTGGCGGCGCCGCGCCAGATCCACCGGGAGAGCAGCAATTCGGACCGCTCTTTCGGCTCGGGAAATAAATGGTAGAACCGAGCGAGAACGGCGAGTGGCAGGCCATAGGGCAACACTTCAAAGTGAGGGATCTCCGCGACTCCGCGCAGGAGCTCGATGGCCTTGCGGAGCACGGGCAGAAGCTCGGTGAAAGTGTCCTTCAGCGCACCCGGCTCCCGGAGCTCCCCTTTCAGCGACTGCGTCGCATCAATGCCCCGGATGGCGAGGGCCGCCTTGTGGAGCCACTGGTCCGATACGATGCCGAACCGTACCGCATTGTGAAGCTCTGTCGCGAGCGTAGCGACTGTTGCGGGCCTCTCCCCATCCAGCCCTGCATGGAGGGCTTGGAACACGTCCTTGCTCCTCATGCGCTTGCCTGTAGTGTTTGCGCGGTCGAAAACGGCCCGCAGTGCGCGCTCGTCGGGGCTGTCGACGAGGTATCCGACGATCTCATACTCGCGCAACCTGCGGCCTACCTCGTGGGCCTGACGTTGTTTCGTCAGATCCAGGCCAGACTGCGCCAACCAGATACCCAGATCGGCAGCATCGACAAGACGATTTACAGGCACCCACTCAGGGCGCTCGGCGCTTGCCGGAGGCGCATGAACAAACTCCTCGCGGGCGAGATCGTAGTAGAACGCGAAGGGGCTGGCCGGCTGGAGTGGATCAGGATGCAGTAGCGTTCCGGTCAGAGATGTAATGCGCTGCTGCCCATCGACCACCCACCAGGCATCCAGGTTCGCCGCCACCTCCGCGGACCATGGACCGAGCACGATCCTCGCTGGAGGTGCCGGGCGCCGCCAGAACAGGAACACACCGGCGGGAAACCCGCGGAGGACACTGTCGAGGAGGAGCTGGTGATCATTCTGCCCCCAGCTCATAGGGCGCTGGAAGGCGGGAATGCGGATGCGTCCGGAGCGTACTCGCTCCAGCAACTCCTGCACGGTGAGCCGGACGCCCTCGGGACGTTGGGCAAGGGTGATACGCGACATGGCCACGAATGCCGCTTAGGGCGACGCTATGTCCTTTCTCATCGATCTACAGACTAGCACGCGATTCGCGGGAAAGCCGAAGGCGGGGACCGCCCTCCCGGTCCCCGCTCCGGAAAACCCTACTCGTACCGCAACGCCTCGATCGGATCGAGGCTCGCGGCCCTCCGGGCCGGCCACAATCCGAAGAAGACCCCCACGGCGGCCGAGAAGAGGAAGGCCACGAGGATCGCGTCCGGCGAGACCGCGGTGTTCCAGCCGGCGAGGCGCTGGAGGGACATGGCGCCGCCGACGCCCAGGAGGACGCCGATGGCTCCTCCGGCCATGCAGAGGACGAGGGCTTCGATGAGGAACTGGAGGAGGATGTCCCGCTTTCTCGCGCCCAGGGCCTTTCTCACGCCGATCTCCCTCGTGCGCTCGGTGACCGAGACGAGCATGATGTTCATGATGCCGATGCCTCCCACGAGGAGCGAGACGAGGGCGATTCCGGCCAGGAGGAAGGAGAAGGTGCGGGTGGTCTCCTGGAAGGTCTGGACCAGGGTCGTCTGGTTGCGGACCGTGATATCCGAAGGCTCCGCGGGGCGGATGCGGTGCTCCCGGCGGATGACGCCGTCGATCTGGGCGAGGGCGTTGTCCATCTGGTCCGCGGACACGGCCTGGACGTAGATGGACTGGAGGCGCTCTTCGCCGAAGACCCGGAACTGGGCGGTCGCGAGCGGGATGTAAAGGTTGTCGTCCGGGTTCTGCCAGCCCTGGGAGCCCTTGGGCTGGAGGCTTCCGATCACCTCGAAGGGAATCCCCTTGATGCGGATCGTCTCCCCGACCAGGGCGTCGCTCGTGCTGCCCAGGTTCTGCCCCACCGCGGAGCCGAGCACGGCGACGCGCCGCCTCCCCTTCTCCTCGTTTTCGGTGAAGAGACGGCCGGAGGCGAGCTCGAAATTCTGGATGGAAAAGTAGCTCGGCCAGCCGCCCACGACGGTGATGTTGCCGTTCGCGGTGCCGTGCTCGACCTGGAGCCGGCGCTGCATCTCGGGGGTGACGTCCCGGATGGCGCCGCCCGAGCGTTGGAGCGCGCGGGCGTCCTTGGCGACCAGCTTGGCGTCGCCCCGGTCGACGCCGCCCCAGAACTCCTGGCCCGGGCGCACGGTGAGCGTGTTGACGCCCAACCCCTGGAGGCGGGCCTCTACGGTGCGCTGCGCGCCTTCGCCCAGGGCCACCATGGTGATGACCGCCGCGATGCCGATGATGATCCCCAGGGCGGTCAGGAACGAGCGGAGCTTGTTGGCCCGGATCGCCTCCAGGGCGACGCGGAAGATCTCGGTCACGAGCATCGCGGATTTCCTTTCCTTTCGATGGCCTTCGAGGTCGTCACGGCCGGCCGCCCCGTCCGGAGCCGCCGCCCGGGGCTCCGCCGCCGGGCGCGCCGCTGCCGCCCCGCTGCTGGCCGCCGCCGAACATGCCGCCGCCGGCCCGCTCGCGCAACCGGTTGGTGAACTGCTCCTGCTGCTGCTGGAGACGGGCCACGGAGATCAGGTAGACCTCGGCTCCCGGCTCCAATCCGCGCACGACCTCGGTGTGGTCCCAGTCGGAAAGGCCCAGAAGAACGACCCTGGGCTGGGGACCCTCGGGCGTCTTCACGAAGACGACGCCCGGCCGCAGGCCGGCCGAGACCGTGTCTCCGCCCCGGGGGCCGTCTCCTCCGGGACCGCCCGGACCGCCCGGGCCCCCGCTTGAGCGCCGCCGCTCTCCCCCGCTCGGGGGGCCGCCCGGAGAGCCGCCGCCGGGCGCCTGGCCTTCCGCCTGGCCTTCCGCCTGGCCTTCACGGCCGGAGCCGCCGGCGCGCCGCGCCTGGCCCTCTTCGCGCATTTTGGCGAGCGCCGTCCGCACCTGCTGCTCGTCGAGCCCCAGGGCCGTGCCCGCGGACGCGGCTTCCCGCATCCCCACCACGGCCTGGTTGGGCACGGCGATCACGTTTTCGCGGTCCGCGATCTCGATCGAGACCTCGGCGTTCATCCCGGGTTTCAAGAGCCGCTCGGGATTCTCGAGGCGCACGAGGACCGGGAACATGGTGACGTTCTGCTCGACCACGGCCTGCGGCTCGATCTTCGCCACGCTCCCCCGGAAGATGCGGCCGGGGTAGGCCTCGACCGTGACCTGCGCCGGCTGGCCCGCGTGGACGCGGCCGATGTCCGTCTCGTCCACCAGGGCCCGCGCCTGGACGATGGAGAGGTCGGCCATCTTGACGAGCGTGGTGCCGCCCGAGACGTTGCCGGAGGCCGAGGCGATGATCTGCCCCTGTTCCACGGTCTTTTCGATCACCGTGCCGCTGATCGGCGACCGGATGGCCACGTCGCCCATCTTCTCGCGGGCGAGGTCCAAGTTGGTCTGGGCTTTCAGAAGCTGGGCCTTGGCGTTGGTCTCGTCGAGCTGCTTGGTTTCGAGGTCCTGCTCGCTCATCACGCCCGCCTTGGCGAGCTCTTCGGCGCGGCGCCGCTGCGCCTCGGCGGTGACGACCCGGGCGCGGGCGAGCTCCTGGTCGGCCTTGGCCTGATCCAGGGCGTTCTTGACGTCTCTGGGATCGATCTCGGCGATGACGGTCCCCTGCGAGACCTCGCTGCCGGTTTCGATCGTGATGCGCCGGATCTCGCCGCCGACCCGGGATTTGACCTCGACGACGCGCAGCGGCTCGACCTGACCCGAGGCCTCGGCCCGGATCTCCAGGTCCTGGCGCTCGATCCGGGCGGTGTCGGTCGTCGTCTTCTTCTCCCCGCTCTCTCCCCGGCCGCACCCGGCGAGGCCCAGAGGCAAGGCCAGCGCCAGAAGAGCCCCGAGGGCTCGGCTCCCGATCTTGAAATCATTCCTTTTCAACACAGGCCTCCTTGATGCGTTCTCACCGGCCGTCCTTCGGCGCCCCGGTCTTGTCCGAGGAGCCGAAACGGCCTTCCATGCGCCGCCAGCGCTCAGCCATCAGGCGGTCGTATTCTTCGAGCTGTTCCGGGTCGAGCACCCGGGAAAGGTCTTCGCGGGTGCCGGCCACGACCTGGTTCAGGCGCGGCTTGACCTCGTTCCACACGTCGGCGGCTTCGGCCCGCCGCCGCTCCAGGATCTTTTCGATCTCCGCCTTCTGCCGCGCATCCAGGTCGAGCCGCTCGAACACCTCGGTTTCGAGCCCCCGGCGGCCCCGGTGCTCCGGCCCCCGGTTGGCGAGGGCGCGGTCCATGGCGGCGCCGGCGAGCAGCCCCGCCGTGAACACGGCGAGGAGCAGAGCGGCGGAAAACAACCGGGCGCGGGCCAGGGGACGGGCGGGCTCGCTCACGGCCGGACCTCCTCTCTCATGGCGAGCGAGAGCTCCCCCACGGTGGGGGCGCGCTCTTCGCCCAGCAGCCGGGCGACCGAGGGCGGCAGGCGCAACGCCTCGGCGGCGATCGCCGGCCGGGCGGACCGGGCCTCGGCGCCGCGGGCCAGAAGCGCCAGCACGGCGACCGCGCACAGCGCCAGGGCCGCCGCCGCGGACAGCGCGGGCCGGAACCAGCCGAGGAGCACCTGGGCCGGGCTCCCCGCGAGCGCGGCGCGCCGGGCCAGCTCGGGCGCGGCGAGCGCGGCGATCGAAGCGATGCGGCGCTCCCAGCGCTCGCGGTCGAGCGACGGGTCCAGGGCTCTCAGATCGATCGGTCGGTCGTCCATGGTCTTTCCATCCTTCTCAAGAAACGGACAGCCGCGCCCGCAGATTTCGCCGGGCCTGGAGAAGCCGCACCCGGACCGCCCCTTCGGAGGTCCCCAGGAGATCGGCGATCTCCCGGTGGCGCCAGCCTTCCAGGTCGTGGAGGAGCACTACCTCGCGCTGGGCCGGCGGGAGCCCCGAAAGCGCCTCCAGAAGCGTCTCCTTGCGCTCGGAGCGGAGGGCGTTTTCGGCCGGGTCGTCCGCTCCCGCCGCGTGCGCCGCCCGCTCCAGCGGCTCGCTCTCGCGCACCGCCCGCCGCTCCCGCGCGTTCAACGCCCGGTTCCTCACGATCGCGAGGAGCCAGGCCGCGAACCGCGCCGGATCCCGGCACTCCGAGAGGCGCGTAAGGGCCGCCAGGAACGCCTCCTGGCACACGTCCTCGGCATCCGCCGCGTCCCCGAGCACCCCCAGCGCCACCGCGTTCGCCGCCTTCAGATGCCGGCGCACGAGCTCCTCGAAGGCGCGGGCGTCCCCCGCCAGCGTGCGCGCCACGAGGCGGGAGTCGGTGTCGGGCACATTCATAGAGACAGGCGAGGCCGGTAAAACGTTAGCACTTCAGCACCTCACCCCTGCCCCTCTCCCATCGCCCCCCCGCCTCCGGGAGAGGGAAACAAGGATGTGCTACTCTGACGCAAAAGCCGTTCGGACCCAGAAAGGACGCCCATGAAAGACAAGATCTTTCCGCTGGTTCTCTGTCTCCTCCTCGCCGGCTCGATCTCGGCCTGCGACAAGCTCACCCACCACGACGACGAGGCGGAGGGGACGGAGGAGGCCTCGTCCGAAGAATCGTCGAGCGAGGCGGACCGCACCCGCGCCATGGAAGAGAAGGCCGCGGAGCTCGACCGCCGGGCCGAGGAGATCCGGACCATGGACGGCACCGAGCAGGAGAAGATCGACGCCGTGAACGAGCTCGAGAGGGAGCGGCAGGAGCTGAACCGGATGGGGGGGAATTAGGGGCCCTCACCTCCCCGGCCCTCCTCTCCCAGCCTCCCGTCCTTCCCCCGGGAGAGGATGGAGTGGATAGTCCGAGTTACTCTGAATAAGGGCTCCCTCACCCGGTCGGGGGCCGGGAGGCTGGGAGAGGGTTGGGGTGAGGGCCGGGGCGGGGGCCTGCTACACTCCCCCACCCATGAAGCGCCCCCCCAGAGACACCGCCCCGCGCCCCGCCGCTCCGGCCGGGCGCACGCTCCTGCTGTTCACGATCTTCTTCACCAACCTGCTGTCGCTCTCCTGCCAGGTGCTCTGGCTGCGGAAGCTGTCGTACGTCTTCGGGTCCACCGCGACCGTGTTCAGCACGGTGCTGTCCATCTTCCTTCTGGGACTCGCCTTCGGAGCCCTGTTCGGAGGGCGGATGGCGGACCGGAGCCCGGCGCCGTGGCGCCGGCTGGCTACGCTGCAGATCGTGCTCGGGCTGTACTGCTTCGCTTCGCTGCCGATCTTCGACGTGGGGCGCAGCGCCTTCCTCGCCGTGTTCCCGAACGACATGGCCCCGCTGCCCACGGCGCTCGCGAAGTTCGTGGTGATCCTCCTCTGCATGATCCTCCCGACGCTCGCGATCGGCGCGGCCTTCCCGCTCGCCGTGCGCCTCTACTCCCGGGAGATGGGCACGCTCGGCCACGACATCTCGCTGATCTACGGGCTGGACACCCTGGGCGCGGCCCTCGGGGCGCTGCTCGCCGGGTTCGTGCTCGTGCCGCAGCTCGGCCTGCGAGCCTCCACCCTGCTCCTGGGCGTCACCGCCCTCCTCCTGGGCGCCCTGATCTTCCTGCTCCGGGGGGAATCGGAGGGGAGGACGACGAAAAGAGACAGGAAGGAGAGGAAAAAGGCCGAGGCGCCGCCGCCCCAGGCCGAGCCGGCCCCGGCCGTTGCCGCGTCCGGCGGGAGGCTCCAGGTCATCCTCTGGACCTTCTTCCTCTCGGGCGGCGCGGCCTTGCTCCTGGAGACCGGCTGGAACCGCTTCTTCTCGCTTCTGAACGGCACCCATGTGTACTCGACGAGCACCGTGCTCGCCGGGTTCCTCCTGGGGATCGGCCTGGGGAGCCTGATCATGTCGCGGTTTATCGACCGCATCCGCGATCCGTTTGCCACGGTCGCGGCCCTCTATGGCGTGATCGCCCTCTGCGGCATGCTGGTCTTCCGCTCCGACGGCCTCTTTGCGCGGGCCTATTTCAAGATTTTCGACTGGAGCGACAGCTACTACGGCTTCCAGTTGAGCGTCTGCCTCGTGATCTTCCTGATCGTGATCCTGGCGACCCTTGCCATGGGCGCCAACTTCCCCCTCGTCGCCCGGATCGCCACGCGGGCGGCCGAGGAGAGAGGGTCCTCGGCCGGAAAGGTTTTCTTCGCGAACACCCTGGGCGCCGTCGCGGGAGCGTTCCTCGCCGAGTTCGTGCTCCTGCCTGCCTGGGGCTTCTCGGGGCTGATGATGGTGACGCTCGCGATCTACGCTCTCGCCGCCGCCGTCTTCCTCGCCCTCTCCCCCGCTTCGGGGCGGATGGCCAAGGCCGCGGTCTGCGCCACTCTCCTCGCCGGCGCGGTCCTCCTCTCGCCGGCCGTGCTCGACCTGCGGCTCCCGATCCACGCGCTCTACTACCACGGGCTGCGCGTCGGCTCCTGGGAGGGATACCGGCAGGAGGTCTCCCGCATGAAGGTGCTGGACGAGAAGCAGAGCTTCTACGGCCAGGTGGCGGTGGTGGAGATCGGCGAGGACCTGCTCTTGAAGCACAACGGGAAGACCGACGCCAGCACCAACGTGCGGGACAACCGCACGCAGATCCTCCTCGGCCACCTGCCCATGCTCTTCCACCCGAACCCGAAGCGCGTGCTCGCCATCGGGCTCGGCGGAGGCTTCACCCTGCGCGCCCTCGTGCACCACCAGACCCCGACCGAGATCGCCATGGTGGAGATCGATCCCCAGGTCGTCGAAGCCGCCCGCGAGCACTTCGGAAAAGCGAGCGACAACGCGCTCGACGACCCCCGGGTGCGCCTCGTGACGAACGACGGCCGCAACTACGTGGACAGCGCGGAGGGGCGCTACGACGTGATCACCTCCGAGCCCCCGAACATCTGGGTCGCGGGCGTCTCGGGCCTGTTCACCCAGGAGTTCTACCAGGCCGCGGACCGGCGCCTCGCGCCGGGAGGCATCCTCTGCCAGTGGGTGCCGCTCTACGAGATGGAGCGGGAGGACTTCCGGATCATGCTCCACACCATCACGACCGTGTTCGATCACGTCACCTTCTGGCAGATCGGCACCGACATCGCCATCATCGCCTCGAACACGCCCTTCAAGGTGGAGCTCCACCAGATCCTCCAGAAGATCCAGGACCTGGACATTCGAAGGGATTTCGCCGAGGCCGGCTACTCGATGCAGGGAGCCGTGGACCTCCTGAACTCCCCCGCCGTCTTCCCCGACCAGGTGCCCGCCTTCCTCGGCCGCGTGGAGACGATCAACACGGACGACAAGCCGGTCCTGGAGTTCAGCACGGCGCGGAATTTGTTCGAGCTCGCGAAGGGGAAGTAGGGTTTGCCCCGCGGGCGCTCTGCCCTCCGAAAGAAGGCCGTATGACGGAGGCGGACGGCTGCCTGATCCTACTTTGCCATAAGACCCGGGTCTCCCAGCAGAACATAGGTCCGCAGCGTCTGACGGTCGCCTCCCGCGGCGGTGTAATCCGCGAGGCCGCGCAGGAGGCGGTCGCCCAGGCGGCCTCCGGAGGGATCCGCGAGCCGCGGCAGGAGGTGGCGGCCCAACTCGCCCGCGGGGGCGTTCTGTGACATCCAGGTCGGGCCGTAGAGGGCGGCGGCGCCGCCGTCGGACCGCAGCACGAGCTCCTCTCCCAGCGAGTTGAAGGACGGATACGCGAACTGCGCGATCAGGCAGGTCAGAGCCGTCATGATCGGGACCCGGGGCGCGTTGCCGAGCCCGGCGATGTCGGAGGTCAGGAGCAGCCCCTCCGAGGCGAGGCGGTCGAGACCGCCGTGGCCCACGTAGTTGAAGAGCCCCTGGCCCTGCCGGAGGGCGTCCCCCAGACGGGCACGGCTCTCCGCGATCTGCCCGGCGAGGTCGACCCGGGTGAGGGCGAGCCCCGGCGGCAGGGCCGCGGCCAGCGCGCCGCTCGTCGCGGCGAAGTCGCCGGCGGAATCCGCGTCGTCGGCCACGAGCAGGGCCTGGCCCGTCCATGCACCGCCCGGGGCGCTCTCGTAGGCCGCCACCTTGTCCACGTAGCCCCTCATCTCGGCGGCGGTCACCGCCGGGATGCGGCCGACGGCCACGGCCGGCATGCCGGTGCCGTCCAGGTCCGCGTAGCCCGCGTCGCCCGGCGCGATCCCTTCCTCCGTGGTCACCAGGAAGGCCGGCAGCAGGTTCGTGGAGAAGCCCAGGAGGTTCTTCGGGTCGTAGGTGCCCTTGCCCGCCAGCACGAGGTAACGCGGCGGGGTCGGCCACGATCCCACGGCATGGGCGAGGAAGCGGCGGATCGCCTGCGGGTCGTAGATGCCGTCGGCGAAGACGTCCATCACGTCTCCCAGGTCGACGACCATCGTCGAGAGCCCCTGGGCGGCCCGCAGGTCGGCCAGCCGCTGCGATTCGGCGCGGAGCGCGGCCGGGGCGAGAACCACGTACTCGGCGCCGCGGCCCGGATTCTTCAAGTCGGCCGGAGCGCTGGCGCGCACGGTGGCCGCGTCGAGCGCTCCGCCCGTCACCGCGAGGAAGGGGCCGGGGCCCGGGGCGAGGAAGGAGACGCCCCAGGTGCCGTCCGCCCGCGGCTGGCCCGAGAGCCCGCCGAGACGCCGCGGGGCGAGCGGCTGGGCGAGGTCCCAGACCGCGATGTCCGCGCTCCGGAAACCGGTCAGGGCGACCGCGCCGCCCGCCGGAGCCCGGAAGGCGAGGCGGTCCCCCACGGCCCGGTAGAGGCGCGGGTAGGAGAGGTCGAAGGAGTCGAGCCAGAAGCCGCGCTCGGCCTCCAGGGCGACGAGCTCGATCTGGTTGGCGCCGTCCACGAGGACGTCCGCCGGCAGCGCGACCGTGGCCGTGGCGGGGCCGGTCCCCTCCCAGGCGATCTCGCCGATCCGCCGGCCGTTGACCTGCACCTCGGCCCGCTGCACGGCCGCGAAGCCGTAGAGCTGAATCGCGAGCGAGGCCGCCCCCGGGGCCGGCGCGGGCACGTCCACGGGGAACGCCGCGCGGTCGTAGCCAGGGTAGCCGGGATAGAGGTTCTTCCAGATCCAGAAGTCGTCCACGGGCTGCGGCGCCGTGACCGCCGGGATGGCGTCGGTCTCGAGGTGCAGGATGTCGGCGAAGAAGCCGGCGGCCGGGCCCACGGCCGGCTGGACCGCGGCGGTCGCCATGCCTAAGCCCTTGCCGCGCTCCAGCCAGTAGACGTTGACGCTCGTGAACGCGCTGCGCACCGCCTCGGCGTAGAACACGAGCCCGTCGCCGTCCGCGGCCGGCTGCCAGGCCACGTCCTGCCCGCCGCGGGAGAGACGCAGGCGGCCGGAGCGGATCTGGCCCGCGGCCTCCTCCACCGTCATCCCGAGGGCGCTCGCGAGGGGCCCCGTCCGCACCCGCGCCATGCCGCTGCGGATCACCTCGACCCGCGCCCGGCTGCCGGCCGGAGCCGGGCCGGCGGACGCGGGAGCCGCCGCGCGGGCCAGCGCGGCCCGGGCGAGGCGCGGCGACACGGCCTTTTCGAGCGCCGTGAAGGTCCGCTCACTCTCGACCGGACGCGTCTCGCGCTCGACCTTGACCCGGTAGGGTCCGAAGATCTCCCGCCGCCCCTGGCGGTCGATCTCGATCAGCCGGTAGGTATGCTCCTGCCCGCGCGGCGCTGTCGAGTCCACGAGCCGGTAGCGTCCGCCGGGGAGCTGCTCGAGCGCCGGCACCGCGCGGTCCGCGACCGGAACGAAGCGGCCCGTCGCGGGATCGAGGCGCTCGACCTCGAAGGCCGCCGTGCCGACCTCGGCCGCGGTCTCCCAGAGGACGGCGACGCGGCCGTCGTCCTCCCGCGCGGTGAACGAAGAGACCCGGGCCCATGTGGCCTGATCCGAAACCTGGAAGCTGCAGGTCGCGGTCACCGGCTGCGCCACCTCGCTCGTCCAGCTCGGCGGCCCGCCGTCGGCCCAGAACATGGTGACCGTCTGGTTGATCGTGGTGCCGGAGGCCACCGAGGGATCGACGTAAAACTGATAGGTCATGCTCCCCGATTCATTGGGGCCGATCACGCCCAGGCTGGTGCCGGAGGCCGTCGTGTTGCGCGGGGTCCACACCACCTGCTGGTTCGTCGTATCCACGGCGACCGTGCCGCCGGTGTTGTTGTCGACCGGCGTCGTCGCGCCCGAGGAGAGCACCTGGCCCTGCGCCGAGGAGTACCCCACCTTGAAGCGGAGGAAGCTCGACGTGCCGCACTGGAAGCGCTCGGGCGCGGACGGGGAGGCCGCGACAGCCGTGCAGTTCGGAATCGTGTTGGTGAAGCTCACCGT
>DATHUD010000265.1:0-3473 GCA_035462575.1 Thermoanaerobaculia bacterium
CTTCGGGCGCTGGGACCGGGGACGGGGATGAAAGGGGATCGGCGCTCTCACCGGTGCGAACTGCTAGCACTTTTTGTCGGCCGTCCGGGAAGAATCCCCCGCCCGGGCCCTCACCCCAACCCTCTCCCAGCCCCCTCCCCCCGACCGGGAGAGGGAGCCTTTGCGGGATGTTGCCGTAGGGTGCGCTGTGCGCACGGGGGGCGGTGGAAAACGTGCGCACAGCGCACCCTACAAGGGCTCCCTCTCCCGGAAGGTTGGGAGGGGGCTGGGAGAGGGTTGGGGTGAGGGCCCGGGCGGGGGGTCACCGTTTGACAACGTAGAACTAATACACCGCCAGCGGAATCCCCGGCGAGCCGGTCGCTCCCTTGATCGGCAGCGGGCTGTAGATGTAGGCGAACTCGTAGACCTCCGCGTCGGCCAGATCCCGGAGGTGCATCGACTCCTGCATGGGGATGCCGCTCTTCACCAGGAAGTGGTGGTGCACCGGCGCGATGAACCCGGCGGGGGCGTTCAAGTTGGGCAGTACGTCGATGCCCCAGTTGTCCGAGCCGATCAGGCCGATCTTCTTTTCGGAGAGCCAGATCGCCGCCTCGAGCCCAAGCCCCGGCGCCGCGAGCGTCACCCCGACGCCGGGAACGTTGTCGAGGTAGTAGTTCGGGGCGCCCCACAGCTCCTCGTGACCGGTCCGGACGAGCACCGCGTCCCCCTCGCGGATGTCTTCGGGCTTGAGCTTCTGGGCGGCCAGCGTCTTCTCCAGCATCGCGACCGTGACCTCCTGCCCCGCCACGAGCCGCTGCCCGTTGTTGGCGTAGCGGGCCACGTCGAGCAGGATGCCCCGGGTGAAGTACGGCTTGATGTGCTCGATCCCGAGCTGCGCGAGCCCCTGGTTCGGCGCGCCGGGCGGGCGAAGGTCGTCCCCCGTCTTCTCGTTGAAGAAGACGGCGTCGGCGAAGCCGGTGGCTCCCGGCGGCAGGTACCCGAAGTGCCCCAGCGCGTCGAACTGCGTGCCCAACTGATCGATCTCGATCGGCCCTTCCAGGAGGCCGTTGTTCCCCACCTGCCGCTCGGCGGCGAACTGGGGCTCTTTCAGGGAGAAGAGCCACGGGTGCGTCCCCGGGAACTGCGGCATCCCCTCTTCATAGACGTGCCCGAGCTGGAGCACGATCCCCTTCTTGATCAGCTTCTGGGCCTCCTTCACCTTTTCGGGCCCCTGCGTGTTGGACGCCCCGGCCTGGTCGTCCGGTCCATACGGGGAGGGGCCGGGGACGGGGTTGTAGGCTTGCGCGGCTCCGACGGACGGCAGCAGGGACAGGATGAGAAAGGCGGTGGTCAGGACAACACGCATCATGATGGCGGACTCCTTAGAACGATGTAGGAAGATGTTTCGAAGACGGGACTCCCTCCGACTCCAGGCTCTGCCGAGGAGAACGAAGGCGAGCGAGGGAATCCCTCACGGGAGATCTTGCTTCCGGGGACGGCCTACCCTCCGAAACCTCACCCTCTGTCTCCCTCTCCCATCTCCCCCCTACCCCCGCCGGGAGAGGGAGGACGCCTGCGGAGCCTCCTTGCCTCCGCCCTGAAAAATCGAAGGGCCGACCAGCTCGGATACGTCCTCCCTCTCCCTTTAGGAGAGGGAGACAGAGGGTGAGGTTTCGGAGGGCACGGCGCTCGAGCGGGCAAGTTGTGTATTGACAAAGTAGGCCAGGAGCCGCCCGATCCTTCCTGCCCAGGCGGGCCTACTTCCCGCCGGGAACGAGCAGCAAAACCGAGTCCTCCCCCCTGGAGCGCGGTGCCGTCCCTGAGCCTCGCTTCGAAGGGCAGCTCGACGGTCCGGCGGTTCCGGATCGGGCCGAACCTCGCTCCAATCGCGGAGAGGAGGGTTGGGGAGGTGAGGTCCAGGGCGGGCTTCGGCTCGAAATTCATGGTTTGATTTTATCGCGTGGGATCGTCTCCGGAGTCCTCGCCCGAGCAATTTCTTGATAGCGGCTCTCCGGGTGCGGTGGTACAAACTGACGAGACTTTCGGAGGACGACCATGCTTCGACCCGCTCTCTGCCTTTTTCTGGCGCTCCTGATGACCGCCGGCGCCGCCGCGGCCCAGGACGACCTCGCCCGCGCCAACGAGCTTATCAACCAGCAGGACTGGACCGGAGCGGCCGAGCTGCTGCAAAAGTCCGTGGCCGCGGACCCCTCGCAGGCAGCCGGAGCCTGGACGAATCTGGGGCTCGCCCTGCGCCAGTTGGGTCGCCTGGAAGAAGCTCTCTCGGCGTATGAGCAGGCGATCGCCAAAGGCGATACGACCCTGCGGGCCCAGGCCGGGCTCGCCCTGACCCTCGCCCGGCTGGGGCGAATGGAGGACGCCGTCCTCAACCTGCGAAAAGCGATCGATCAGGGAATCACCTCCTCGTTTCTCGAAACCAGCCCCGAGCTGGCCGCCTTGCGGAAGGACTCCCGCTACCCCGAGCTGCTCGCCTACGCAGACCGGGTCTCCCACCCCTGCGAGCACGATCCCAAGTTCCGGGCCTTCGACTTCTGGATCGGCGAGTGGGAGGTCTTTGCCGGGGCGAACCGCATCGGAACCAACGTCATCGAGCGCGATCTCTCCGGCTGCGTCCTCGTCGAGCGGTGGACGTCGGCCGGGGGAGGCCGGGGGATCAGCCTCAACTTCCTCGACCCTGCCACCGGCAAGTGGCGCCAGCATTGGGTGGCGGACAACGGATCGGTGGTCTGGTACGAGGGGCAGGTCCGGGACGGCGCCATGCACTACGCCGGCGAGCAGATCGACCCCCAGGGCAACAAAGTCCTGGCCCGGGTGTTCCTTACGCCCCAGCCCGACGGCACCGTGCGCCACCGGATCGAAAACTCCTCGGACGCGGGGAAGACCTGGACGGCCCCCTTTGACGCCATCTATCGCAAGGCCGGCGCGGTCCCTTCGCGCTAAGGCTTGGGCTCGAACTTCGCGGGCGTGAACCAGTGGCGGCGGTAGTACTCGCCGAGGCGTTGGAAGAGATCGCCGATCGCCTGCCTGTGAGACAGGGCGTCCTGGAAGACGATCCAGGCCGCGAGCGCGTCCTTGTGAAGGCCCCAGTCTCTCATGATCGAATAGGACTCTGCCGCGAGTTGCGCCGCACGCTCCGTTTCCCCTTTCCGGGTGAGCACCTGCGCCAGCTCGATGGTGACGAGGACCACCTCCTGATTCAGGTTGCGGGCGCGAAACTCTTCCCAGAGCTGCACAAAGATGTTTTCGGCCTCGGTCAGATCTCCGAGGCGGTGAGCGATCTTCGCCTCGACCCAGTGCATTCGCAACTGGGTCAGGTCGTCCCGGAACTGTCCATAAAGGGGGCGGGCGTGCTCGAGGACGACCAGCGCTGCCTTGGGCTGGTCGTTTTCGGTTAAGAACAAAGCAAGGTCATGGTGGGCGCAGAGCTCCAGTAGCAGTTCTCCTTTCCCGTTGATCAACGAAAGAGCTTTCCT
>DATHUD010000266.1:0-13239 GCA_035462575.1 Thermoanaerobaculia bacterium
GGATGAAGGTCGCGGCATAGCCGGCGAGGAGATAGAAGATCAGGAAGCGGAAGTGCCCGAGCCGGTCCTCCACGTTGTCGCCGAAGATCCAGAGGAAGAGCATGTTGCCGAGGAAGTGTCCCCAGCCGCCGTGGAGGAACATGGAGAGGAGGCCGCTCTGGAGGAGCGGCGCCCACTCGCCCGGCGTGATTCCGCCCGCGGTGTAGCGTCCCGGCACGAAGGCGGCCTGCATCACGAACCCTTCGAGGCGCGCCCCGAGCGACAGCTCGTAGAAGAAGAGCAGGGCGTTGGCCACGATGAGCAGGATCGTGAAGTACGGCGTCTTGCCGTCTTCCTGGGCGTGGACGTCTCGCAGCGGGAACATTGCGTTCTCCCTCTCGTGGGGCTCGCTAGAGCGATCGGATGCGGTGGACCCGCATCAGGTTGGTCAGGGTCCGCTCCCGCACGGGGTGGCCCATGAGGATGAGGATCCGCTCCCCCGGCTTGACGAGGCCCGCGTCCAGGAGCTTGCGCTCGACGACGTTGACGATGTCTTCGAGGCTCCCCACCTCGAACTCGGCGACGAAGGGGCGCACGCCCCAGACGAGCTGGAGCTGCCGGGCCACCTGGACATCGGGCGTGAAGGCCATGATCGGGGAGGGGGGGCGGTAGCGGGCGATCAGCCGGGCGGTGAACCCGCTCTGGCTGAAGGCGACGATGCGGCGGACGCCCAACTGCTCGGCGGCGTAGGCGGCCGCGGCGGAGACCATGTCGGGCATGTCGAGCGAGAGCTCGGCCTCGCCGGTGCCATGGCCGGTGGGGTCGATTTCGTAGGAGCGCCGGGCGTGGATGTTTCCGAGGGGCTGAAGCGTCTGCCGCGGGTGGCTCTCCCGGGCGTAGTCCTCGGCCTCCAGGATGATCCGCGCCATGGTCTCGACGACCAGCACCGGGTACTTGCCGGCCGCCGTCTCTCCCGAGAGCATGAGGGCGTCGGCGCCGTCGAACACGGCGTTGGCCACGTCCGTGGCCTCGGCGCGGGTGGGGCGGGGCTGCTCGATCATCGACTCCAGCATCTGGGTGGCCACGATCACGGGCTTGCCGGTCAGGCGGCCGGCGGCCACGATCTTCTTCTGGAAGACCGGCACCTTGTAGAGGGGGACCTCGACGCCCAGGTCGCCGCGGGCGACCATCATGCCGTCGGCGGCCTCGCTGATGTCGTTCAGGTGCTCGATCGCGGTCGCCCGCTCGAGCTTGGCGATGATCGGGATGCGCCCGCCGGCTTCGGCGACCACGGAGCGGACGAGCTCGACGTGCGCGGCCTCGCCCACGTAGCTCGCCGCCAGGTAGTCCGCGCCTTCGGCCACGGCGAAGGCGATGTCCGAGCGGTCCTTGTCGGAGATCTCGAAGGGGAGGGAGCTGTCGGGGAGGTTGATCCCCTTGCGGGTCTTGACCGGGCCGCCGTTGACGACCCGCGCCCGCACCCGGTCGCCTTTCTTTTCCTCGATCCTGAGCTCGATCAGGCCGCCGTCGATGAGCACCCGCTCGCCGGGCTCCAGGTGCTCGATGATCCCCTCTTCGACGGGGAGGGTGACGTCCGCGCTCTCGGGGCCGAGCACGACCTCCTGGTTGGCTTTCAGCATGCGCGGCTCGTCCGGGATCTGGCCCAGCCGGTAGCGGGGTCCCATCAGGTCGAGGACGACCGGCACGTGGCACCCTTCCTGGGCGGCCACGAGGCGCACGCGGCGGAGGGTCTCTCTGTGCTGGTCCTGGGTGCCGTGCGAGAGGTTCAGACGGAACAGGTCGACGCCGGCCTGGACGAGCCCCTTGAGCACCGCTTCATCCCGGCTCACCGGGCCCAACGTCGCCATGATTTTTGCTCTTCGTTCTGCCATGGGCGCGAAGTATATCCATCCGGACCTCAACCCCTGGCCCTCTCTCCCCTGAGGGGGAACGCTTGGCAAGGTCCATCCACAGGAATGCAGCATGCCTGCCAGGGGCGAAATTTTCCCGTGCTACGATTCCGTTCCCGAAAACGCCACGGCGGACGATCGCCGCCGCTTCATCCTGTCGAGGTCTCCATGTTTGACGGTTTGCAGAACAAGCTCCAGGACATCTTTCAGCAGCTCAAGGGGGAGGGGAAGGTCACTCCCGAGGCGCTGGACGCGGCCCTGCGCCAAATCCGGCTGGCCCTTCTCGAAGCCGACGTCCACCTGCGGGTGGTGAAGCCTTTCGTCGAGCGGGTGCGCGAGCGCGCCCTGGGCGCCGAGGTGCTCGAAAGCCTCACCCCGGCCCAGCAGGTGGTGAAGATCGTGCGCGACGAGCTCGCCTCGCTTCTGGGCGAGGAGGGGCAGGACATCAAGCTCGACGGCCGGCCGACCGTCATCATGCTCTGCGGCCTCCAGGGCTCGGGCAAGACCACGACCGCCGGCAAGATCGCCAAGCACTTGAAGAAGCGCGGCCGGCACCCGCTCCTCGTGGCGGGCGACCTCCAGCGCGCCGCGGCCGTGGAGCAGTTGAAGCAGGTGGGCAAGGGCGTCGAGGTCCCGGTGCTGGAGCCCAACCCGGGCGAGAAGGTGGTCGACCTCGGTGCCCGGGCGCTCTCCGTGGCCCGCGAGCGCGGCAATGACGTGGTGATCATGGACACCGCGGGCCGCCTCCACGTGGACCAGGCGCTGATGGAGGAGATCCGCCAGCTCGCGGAGCGCATCCAGCCGCACGAGACCTTCTTCGTGGCCGATTCGATGACGGGCCAGGACGCGGTCAAGAGCGCCGAGCAGTTCTCGGCGGCCCTGCCGCTCACCGGGGCCATCCTGACCAAGCTCGACGGCGACTCCCGGGGCGGCGCGGCGCTGTCGATCCGCACCGTGGCCCGGGTGCCGATCCGTTTCGTGGGCATGGGCGAGAAGGCGGACGACCTGGAGCTCTTCCACCCCGAGCGCATGGCCTCGCGCATGATCGGCATGGGCGACGTCATGTCGCTCATCGAGAAGGCCGAGCGCGGGCTGGACGCGGCCGAAACCGAGCGCCTGGCCAAGCGCATCGTGAGCCAGGAGTTCACCCTGGAGGATCTGCGCGACCAGCTCCGGCAGCTCCGCCGTCTCGGTCCCCTCTCTTCGGTGCTGGAGCTCCTCCCCAAGGTCGGTCCGCTGCGGGGGCTCGATCAGGCGAACGTGGACGAGAGCGGCCTGCGCCGCGTCGAGGCGATCATCAACTCGATGACCCCGCTCGAGCGCCGCCGGCCGGACGTGCTGAACGGCAGCCGCAAGAAGCGGATCGCCAAGGGCGCGGGGGCCTCCGTCCAGGAGATCAACAAGCTCCTGAAGCAGTACGTCCAGATGAAGAAGATGATGAAGGGCGTCCAGGGCAAGTGGCTGCGCCGCGCCATGGGGATGGCCGGCGGGCCGGCGGCGCGGGCCTAGGTTGCCTGGCTCGGCGCGTTCGCTGTTCCCGGAGCCGAGGACCGGAGGGATCTCCGGATGCCGGTAAAGCCCATGAACAGGAGCCCGATCCCGGCGAAGGGGAGGTAGAGCAGGTATTTGGAGAGGTCGGGAGGCTTCTCGAAGAAGGGATAGCCGATCAGGGCGATGGAGACGGGGAAGAGAGCACCCCCGAAGAACGCTTCGAAGGCGCCCATCAGCACGTCGACGTCAAAGGATCTGGACCTGAAGACCCGCCAACCCGTCACGAGGACGGCGGCGGTCAGGGCACAGAGGATTTCGGCTTTCTGGGACGACAGGTCAATGGGCATGCCGCGTCCGGAGGACGACGACTCCGGCGCCGAGCAACGCGCCGACGAGCGCTCCCACGACGGGAACGGAGGAGGCGAGCAAGGCACCGCCGAGGAGGGCGCCGCCGAGAGACGCGCTCAGGAACCGGGCGATGACCTCGGTCGAGGGGGCCACGGGAATGGGAGGATGGACTCGTTCTTGTTGAGCTTTCATGAGTTGAACCTCCGGATGAACGGTCCCGGTGTTCCTCGATCGGAAGACCGGAGCTTCACCAGGGACGGCTCTCGTTTCCGCAATCGATGTCATGTCGCGACTCTACGTGCCCGGCGGGGCGCTGTCAAGAGGGAAGCTCTGTAGGTTTGGCGATCCGCCCGCCCTCTGTTACACTCACCCGCCTTTGCGCGTCCTCCCTTCGCGGAGGTCCCGGCTCTGCCGCGCCGTGTCTGTGGCGGACGGGTCTCGCGCGATCGCAACAAGAACCTTGGAGGTTTCCCAGATGCTGAAGATTCGCCTGCGCCGCATGGGCGCGCGCAACAACCCCTTCTACCGGGTCGTGGTGTCGGACTCGCGCAATGTGCCGACGGCCGCCGCGGTGGAGGAGATCGGTCATTACGACCCCACCAAGCAGCCCGCCCAGGTGACCATCGACACCGCCCGGGCCGACTACTGGCTGGGCCGGGGCGCGCAGGTTTCGCCCACGGTCAAGAAGCTGATCGAGCAGGTCAAGAAGAGTGCCTGAACCCTCGGAATCGCCCGATCTCGCCCGCGACCTCGAGGAGGTGGCGCGGCTGCTGGTCGACAAGCCCGACGAGGTGGAGGTCCAGGAGATCCCCAACCGCCGGGGCGGCGGTGTGCTGGAGCTGAAGGTCGCCCCCGACGATCTGGGCAAAGTGATCGGCCGGCAGGGACGGACCGCCCGGGCGATGCGCACCCTGCTCGAAACCCGCGAAGAGCGGCAGGGCGAGCGCTATGAGCTCGAAATCCTCGAAGACTGACAGCGCCAGGAACGACCTTCCCGAGACCGTGACCGTGGGGCGCGTGCTGCGTCCCCATGGGGTGCGGGGTGAGGTGTCGATCGAGGTGTTGTCGGAAGTGCCCGGCCGTTTCGAGCCCGGCAGCGTGCTCCTGGCAGCCCGGGAGGGGGAGACCCCGGCCCGGCTCAAGGTGGCCGCGGGCCGGCCCCACAAGGCGGGCGCGGTCGTCCGGTTCGAAGGATTCGACGACCGCGACCGGGCCGAGGAGCTCCGGGGGATGTGGCTGGAGGTTCCAAGGTCGGAGGTGCCGGAGCCGCCCCCCGGGACCTACTACCACTGGCAGCTCCTGGGCTGCCGCTGCCGGGCCGGCGAGGAGGATCTGGGGACCGTCGTCGAGCTTCTGGAGGACGGCGGTGGCCTGCTCCTGGTCTGTGAGAGGGAGGGGCGCCGGGTGCCGGTCCCGTTCGTGGAGCGGTTCCTGCGCGAGGTCGACGTGGCGCAGGGGAGGATCGAGGTGGACCTCCCCCCGGGGCTTCTGGAAGCATGCGCGTCCAGGTCCTGACGATCTTCCCCGAGCTGTTCGATCCGTTCCTGCGGACGAGCCTCGTGGGAAGGGCGATCGAAAAGGGGCTCCTGGACATCCACGTCCACGACCTCCGGGAGCACTCGGAGGACCGCCACCGGAGCGTGGACGACGAGCCCTACGGCGGCGGGGGCGGGATGGTGATGATGGCGCCCCCGTGGCTCCGCGCGGTGCGCGCGGTGTCGGGCGAGGGCTCCTGGCGGGTTCTCCTCTCCCCGCAAGGGGCGCGGTTGGACGACGCCAAGGTGCGGGAGCTTGCGGACCGGGGCGACCTCGTCCTCCTCTGCGGGAGGTACGAGGGGATCGACGAGCGGGTGCGCCGGTCGGTCGTCGACGAGGAGATCTCGATCGGCGACTACGTGCTGTCGGGAGGGGAGCTGCCGGCGATGGTGCTGATCGAGGCCGTCTCGCGGCAGGTGCCCGGGGTGGTACGGTTGTCGGAGTCGGTCGTGCGGGACAGCTTCCGCACGGGCCTCCTCGACCATCCGCACTACACGCGGCCGCCTCGGGTCGAGGGGATGGCGGTCCCGGAGGTGCTGACCTCGGGGGACCACGCCGCGATCGAGCGCTGGCGGGAGCGCCAGGCGCTGCTCGCGACGATCGAGAAGCGGCCCGACCTCCTGGAGCGGCCGGAGGTGCTGGCGGGGCTGACGAAAGAACAGCGGCGGGAGCTCGAAGAGCACCGCGCCGCCACGAAGAGATGAGAACGAGTTGAACGGCTGTCTTGCGCAGCCATTCTGAAATAGAAAATAATGACGGCACAGTCCCTTGGGCCGTCGGGTTTGCGAGGTGAGCCATGAACCAATTGGATCAGGTCGAGAGCGCCTATACACAGCGAGAAGTGCCCACGTTCAGCCCTGGGGACACGGTCCGCGTCCACGTCCGCGTGGTCGAGGGCGACAAGCAGCGGATCCAGGTCTTCCAGGGGGTCATCATCGCCCGGCGGGGCGACGGCACCCGCGAGACCTTCACCGTCCGGAAGATCTCGGGCGGGATCGGGGTCGAGAGGATCTTCCCGCTGCATTCGCCCAACGTGGACCGGATCGAGCTCATGCGCCGGGGCAAGGTGCGCCGCGCGAAGCTCTACTATCTGCGGAATCTGCGGGGCAAGGCGGCGCGGATCGAAGAGCGCCGGGACGAGCGCCGGGACGAGCCCCGGGCTTGAGGCAGCGGATCTCCCGGCGTCTTTTCGCCTGGAGAGGGTAGGAAAGGAGTCGCGGTGACCAGGGCGGCGAAACCGGCGGCCCGGACAGCTCGGGCAACCCCGGCGGCTCCGGAGTCTCCGGCCATGATGGAGATGTTTGCCGAGGCGTACCGCCTCCGCCTGCTCCGCGGCTTCGAGGAGATGCTGGCGCGTTGCGGCTATGCCCTGATCGCCGGGGTGGACGAGGTGGGCCGCGGCTCGCTCGCCGGCCCCGTGGTCGCGGCCGCCGTGGTGGTCGACCCCCGGTACCTCGTGCCCGGGGTGGACGACAGCAAATGCGTGGCCGCGCCGGACCGGGAGCGGATCGCGCGGGCGATCCGCGCGAGCTCCTTCGCCGTGGCCGTCGCCCAGATCCCTCCGGACGTCATCGACCGCGTGAACATCCTCGAAGCCACGCGTCAGGCGATGTGCCAGGCGCTGCGCTCGCTCCGCCCCGAGCCGGATTGCGCGGTGGTGGACGCGGTCGCGCTCCGGGGCTTCCGGTTCCCCTGCGTGCCGGTCGTCCGCGGCGACACCCTGAGCTACGCGGTGGCCTGCGCTTCGATCGTGGCCAAGGTGGAGCGCGACCGGATGATGACCGAGCTCCACGACCGCTACCCCCAGTACGGCTTCGCCTCGCACAAGGGCTATTCGGTCCCCGAGCACATGCAGGCGCTCGCGACCTACGGCCCGTGCCCGGTCCACCGCCTGACCTTCCGGCAGGTCGTCCCCCGCAGCCCTGAGGCGCGCTGCTGATGGCCGTCTCCCGCGAGCAGGTCGTCCAGACCGCCGAGAAGTACGTCTCCCGCGGCAAGATCGAGCCGGCGATCCGCGAGTACCGGAAGCTCCTCGCCGAGAACCCGAACGACATCAATACCTTGAACCGGGTGGGCGACCTCTACGCCCGCATTCAGCGCATCGACGAGGCCGTCGATTTCTTCACGCAGATCGCCGAGCAGTACTCGACGGAGGGTTTCTTCGTCAAGGCGATCGCGATCTACAAGAAGATCATCAAGCTGGACCCGACGCGGCTGGAGGTCTACGAGAAGCTCGCCGAGCTCTATCACCGGCAGGGGCTGGTCACGGAGGCGCGCACCCAGTACCAGGTGCTGGCCGACTACTACACCAAGCACGAGAACGCGGCCTCGGCGATCGCCATCTACCAGAAGATGGTCGACCTGGAGCCGGAAAACCCCAGCTACCACGTCAGGCTCGCGGAGATCTACCAGCAGCAGCAGCTCCTCGAAAAGGCGATCCTGGAGTACCGGACGATCGCCGAGATGATGATCGCCCACGGCCGCTCGCAGGAGGCGTTGCAGGTCTACGAGCGGGCGCTCCTGATCGACAGCAGCAACGTCCCGTTCATCACGGACGCGATCCTGAAGCTCCGCTCCTCGGGCAACACCGCGGCCGCGGGCCGCCTCCTGGCGCTCGCGACGGAGCGCAACCCGCAGCTCTCCCGCGTGGCCCGCCTGACCGGCACCGAGGACGAGGCGAAGCCCAAGCCTCCCGAGCCCGAGCCCGCTCCCCCGCCGCGGGCGGCGGCGCCTCCTCCGGAGCCGGTCCGCGCGCCGGAGCCGCGGCCGGCATCCCCGCCGGTCGCCCCGGCGCCGGTGGCCTTTACCGCGCCGCCCGCTCCGGAGCCGGAGCCCACGCCCATGGAGGTCGAAGTCGAGCTCGACCTCGAGTTTCCCATTACGCAGGACTGGCGCTCGACCCCCGGGCTCTTCGATTCGGTGGCCCTCCCGGAGCCGGAGGTGGAGGCCACGCCCGAGCCCGGAACCTTCGCCGGCCTGCTCGAGGAGGCCGAGGCTCCGGCGTCGCTCGCCGACTGGCGGGATGTTCCGGCGGAGATCAAGGCCGCCGCCACGCCCGTCGCGGAGCCCGACGAGATCGAGCTGGACCTCGAGGACATGGAGGTCTTCGTCCTCGACATGGAGGAGGACGACGACTCTTCCCCGAGCCTGGTCAAGCCGCCGCCGGACATGGCGAAGGACGGCGTCCGGGGTCAGGCCTGGGTCCAGAAGGAAGAGGCGGCGCCGGCCGTGGAGGAGGAGCCCGCCTTCGCGGCCTTTGAAACGGATGCGGCCCTGCCGCCGCTCTCGAGCCTGGAGCAGCTCGGCTCGATCGAGCTGGACGGCGAGAGCCAGGAATTGGATCTGGGCGGCCTCGTGGAGCTCGAGATCGAAGAGCCGGAGCTGCCGCAGCTCGAATCCTCGGCCTGGGCGCTCGAGCCGGAGGCCGAGGCCGCCGCCCCTCCCCCGGAGACGTCCTTCGCGAGCGGCTCCGCCTGGGTGGAGATCGACGAGATCCCCTCCTTCTCCAGGCCGGAGCCGGTGCCCGCCGAAGAGGAGGAGGTCACGATCGACGCCGACCTCCTGGAGCGCACGGCCGCGGAGCTCCACCCGCAGCAGATGGTGGAGCGCGACGAGGACCTGGTCAGCGAGGCCGAGGTGCTCGCCAAATACGGGCTCGAGGAGAAGGCCCTGGAGCGCCTGCGCGAGGCGCTGCGGATCCGGCCCGACAACCTGGACGCCCACGCGCAGATGATCTACATCCACCTGGGCAAGGGGCGCCACGAGCGCGTGGTCGAGCTGACCCGCCAGATGGCCGGCATCGCGGCCAAGACCGGCGACCGCGCGGACGTCTGGGCCAAGGTGCAGAGGCACCTGGCTGGCGCCGGCTACCGCTTCGACGGAGGCCGGGTGTTCGGGCCGCACGAGACCGAGCCGGTCCCGGAGATGCCGGCGCCCGCCCCGGCGGCGCCCGCGCCTCCTCGTCCGGCCTCTTCGGCTCCCGCCGGGCCCCGCAAGCACTCGACCGTGGGTGAGGGCATCGACCAGATGCTGCGGGGCCTCCTGGATTCGAAGCCCAAGCGGCCCAAGGCCCCCGCGCCCCCGCCCGCGGCGACGGCTCCGGCCGCTGCGCCCCCGCCCGCTCCCGTGGCCGCCGCTCCGAGCGCGCCCCCGCCCGCTCCGGCGCGGCCGATGCTGTTCAACCCGCTCGAAATCGGGGAGATGATCGAGAACGAGGATCTCGACTGGACTCCGCCGGAGCCCTTGGAGGCCGCGCCGCCGCAATTCCAGGCCGGGTCCGCCGGCTCGGTCGCTCCGGCTCCGAGCCTCGACGACACTGGCAGCATGAGCTGGCTCGACGAGGCGGACAGCGTGCGCGACTTCTCCGAAGACGGCGAGAAGAAGTCGGCCGGGCTGTTCGACGAGGAGGACGACTTCTTCGACCTGGCCGCCGAGATCGAGCAGGAGCTCACGCAGGAGGGCGTCTTCCAGGGGACCGACCTGCTCGTGCCACCGTCCGAGCAGTCGCTCGAAGAGATCGTCGAAGGCTTCAAGAAGGGGGTCGCCGAGCACCTCTCGCCCACGGACTACGACACCCACTTCAACCTGGGCATCGCCTACCGCGAGATGGGGCTCCTGGACGAGGCGATCGGCGAGTTCCAGCTCGCCTCCAAGGACCCCCGGCACCTCGTGCTCTGCTGCTCCATGCTCGGCCTCTGCTTCCTGGACAAGGGGCTCCCCGAGCTCGCCATCAAGTGGTACCGCCGCGGCCTCGAAGCCCCGGGCCTGGGCGAGGAGGACATGCTGGGCCTCCTCTACGACCAGGGCGTCGCCTATCTGGCGACCGACGACACCGCCTCGGCCTACAAGACTTTTGTTGAGATCTACGGGATCAACACGAACTACCGCGACGTGGTGGCGCGGATCGAAGAGCTGGGACACCGGTAGCGTTTGCCTTCCCGAGGGGGAACCCGATACCTTTACGCGCCATGAGCGCGCACCACCCCCACCATCCCCAGCACCCTCATCACCCCCGCGATCCCCACGGCACCCCGGCGGTCTCCGCCCCCGCCGCGCGCAGGCGCGTCGAGGTCCGCCGCGTCGACGAGTGCGAGACGCTGGACGACCTCTTCAACCACTGTTTCCCGGCGTTCGGTGGGGCCTTCCTGCGCCGGCTCTACAACATCCTGGACGACGCGGTCGGCGCCGGCTGCCCGTTGACCCTCGCGATCGCCGGGCCGGTGACGGTCTCCGGCCAGCACCAGGCCTGGCTCATCCCGCTTCTCGAAACCGGATGGGTCGCCTACTTGAGCACCACCGACGCCGTCTGCTACCACGACGGCCACCGGAGCCTGGACGATCACAAGGACCCGGTCTACGAGGTGCCGATCTTCGGCGACGACGCGGCGCTGCGCGACGAGGGGACGATCCGCGTGACCGACATGGCCTTCGACGAGGACGTGCTCTTCGAGCAGGACCGCTTCGTCACGGCCTGCCTCCTGCGCCCGGAGTTCCAGAAGAGCATGACCGGGACCGAGCTGCGCTACCTTCTGGGGGAGATCTACGCCGCCCAGGAGGAGAAGAACGGCATCCTCCCGGGTCTCCTCGCGACCTGCCACCGCCTCGCCATCCCGCTCCTCGTGGGCGCCCCGGCGGACGGCAGCCTGTTCCTGAGCTCGATGAAGCTGTGGGCCATGCGGGAGGCCGGCCTCCTCGAGAAGTACGAGTTCTCGCTCGACCTCCACGCCGAGGTCTTCGAGGCCTGCGCCTACCACTTCTGGGGGCTGTTCGAAAACCCCGTCCGCTCGCTCGCCACCCTCATCCTGGGCGGCGGCGTGCCGAAGAACTACAACCTCCAGCCCGAGCCGGCGCTCGGCCAGGTCCTGGGGCTCGCCGACATCCGCGGCTACACCTTCGACATCCAGATCGTGACCGCTCCGGTCACCGAGGGCTCGCTCTCCTCCTGCCCGCCCGCCGAGGCGGTCACCTGGGGCAAGGTGGACAAGGACACCTACCGGCAGTCCACGGAGAGCCTCCCGGCCGACTATTCGATGGTGATGCCCTTCCTCGTCAAGGCGCTCCTCGACAACCGCGCCCGCTACGCCCGCCTCGTGGCCGAGATCGGCGAAGAGGCCGCCTTCGAGCGGGAGCCCAAAGCCCGCGGCTATCTGCGCCCCCGGGACGGCTACCGCCTCTACGAGAAGCGCGGCGAGCTCGTCCAAACCCTCTCCCGGAGCGTCCAGGAGAACGGGGAGTGGCTGCAGAAGACGCTGCGCTACCCTCTGGCTGCTGGCGGCTGAGCTGCGCTCACGCTCCCTCGTCTTCTGCCAGAGCTGACTCCAAGAACCGGACGAGGTAGGGCAGGTTGTCTTGAACTGTGGCCCAGAGGATGTCCAGGTTGGTGTCGAAATAGGCGTGGATCAGCCGGTTTCGCATGCCGACGACGTCGGGCCAGGAGATTCCGTCGAGCTCTGAGCGGGTGCTGGAGCTCACCTTGTTGGCGGCCTCGCCGATCACGGTGATCAAACGCTCCAGAGCTTCTTTGAGAGGATCGTCCTCGTCATCGAGGTCTTTGCGATCACGTCTGGCAGCCAAGCGCACCGCCTTCCTGGCGGCGTCGAGCATGTGCTGCAAGCGGACCCTGTCATGCCCGGGCAGCACGCAACTCCACCGCCTCCTGCAGGACTTCGCGCCTGAAGTACCGGCTCAGGTCGCCCGCCGTACGGAGGTCTACCTTGAATCCGATCAGCTCGCCCAACTCCCTTTCCATGCGGGCCATGTCCAGCAGAGTGACGCGCTTCCCGGGTTCGAACTCCACCAGCAGGTCCAAGTCGCTGTCCCCTCGAAGAGCGATGCTGTCCTCTCGAAGAGCGATCCTGTCTCCTCCAGGCATAGAGCCGAAGGTCTTGAGATGACGGATGGAATTCTCGCGGCAGTAGCGGTCGATCTCCCGGTATCGCCGCTTCAGATCCTCTTCGTCGTGAGCACGGATGACCGAGAGCTGGAAATACGGTGATTCCCGCAGCCGGAGGATTCTCCTCTCGCCTTCCAGGTCGAGGAGGAGAGCCAGGTCGCGAAGGATCGAGACGCGTCCGAATCGATGCGTCGGCGCCTCCCTGGCATGCCACTCCTGAACCTTCTGCCTCAGGATCGGTGCCCCCTGCTCTAAGGGGAGCAACAGGCCGAGCCCCGTCAAGTCGTAGATGAGAAGATGGTCCAGATCGAAGCGGCCACGCCTGAGCACCTCAGCCTTCTGGAGAAAGGCCGAGAAGAGGATCTCCGCCCAGAGCTGAGCCGCTTCCTTCTCTGGCGTGTTGATGTCGATGGGCAAGACTAGGTCGTCCTCATCCCTGCTCGCCGCGGCGAGCCTTCTCTGGTACTCCTCTGTAGAGCCGTCCGTCAGCTCGAATCTCTCCTGCCGCCCGTCAGGCCACTTGAGAACGAAGTCGGGAGGGTCTTGGCCCTCTGAGGTTTTCCTCAGGGTCACAGGGAGAGGCAAGAGCTCCTCTCCGGCGAGGAAACGCAGGTAACGCAGCATGCAGAAGTGTTCCCGATGATCCTTTTTCCTTCCTTCATGCCGCGCGGGAACCCGCTGGTCGAGCTCGTCGAGGGTCTTCAGCAGGTGGTCGCGATTCTCGAAGTGGATCGAGTCACCTGGTCTGAGGAGGAATTTGTTGATGTCGTGGACCATCGCTCTGCCTGATGCCGCGCCACCCGAGGCTCTGGCACGCCTTCACCGGGCAGTATACCTGAGCCCGTGATACCCTACCCCCCGCCGTCCCGGTCCCGGGGCGGCGGGCAGGCGGCCGCGGGAACGTCGCCCTTCCGCAGTCCTCATCTCGGAGCGTGAATCCATGAGCAGAACGACAGTTACTCTGATCCCGGGCGACGGGATCGGTCCGGAAGTCAGCCAGGCCGCCGTGCAGGTGTTCGAAGCCGCGGGGGCCGAGATCGATTGGGAGCGCCAGATCGCGGGCGCCGAGGCGGTCGAGAAGTA
>DATHUD010000267.1:0-3722 GCA_035462575.1 Thermoanaerobaculia bacterium
CGTAACTCTCGAAGCCGTAGTAGCCCGCCTGGCCCGCCCCGGCGTCGGCGTTCTTGAACATTGCCACCTGGTAGCTGCCCGAGCGGTCGTAGAGGAGCGAGGACTGGACGCCGTCCACGTCGGTCAGAAGCAGCGGCTTGCCGTTTAGGCCGCGGGCGTCGATCCGGTTGTCGAGCAGCCAGCCGGAGCGGTCGCCTGTGCCCGCGAAATCGAAGGCCCCGGGCGTCTTCGTCTCCCCGCGCCAGACCCAGGACTCGAACTTGCCCCACACCTTCTGGGCCCCGCCCGGCCACTGGCTCCGGTAGGTCGTGGCGGTCGAGGAGATCGCGGTCGCGGCGGTCGCGTTGCTCAGGGTCTCCTGGGCCGTGAGAGAGAGCATCCGCGCCTCCCGGATCCCCTCGTACCCGGAAACCCGCCAGGCGTAGAGGACCTCGTTGCGCAGCTCCTGGCGGGCGCCGGAGGCGTCGTCGTTCCACATCGTCGTGGAGACCGTCTGGCCGGTCGCGGGGTCGTAGGTGAAAGCGGTCTCCTTCGTCACCGCTCCCCCGCCTTCGAGGCCCGAAATCGTGTTGGTCACGGTCCCCGGCCGGATCTGCGTGGAGGCGAGGAGCACGCCCAGGGGCGACGCCGCGCCGTGCTGCAGATCGACCGCAATCCACCGCGTGGCATCGCTCGCGAGCTCCACCCCAGAAGCGTCGAAATCGGCCGAGCGGCGCAGGAACCCGGAGAGGAGCGAGTAGTGCTCGAGAAGCCCGGCCTCCTCCGCGGGGATCTGGTCCGCGAGGCCGTTGTAGAACTCGTGGACGGACGAGCCGGCCGCGGCCGGGTCCGCGCTCGTGCCGCCCGTCTCCGTGACCTGTGGGTACTGCACGACCTCGCCCGAGTAATCGAACACCGCGGTGTCGCCGTCGTAGTCGTAGCGGGTGACGAGGACCTCCGTCCCCAGATCCTGCCGCACGTCGGAGACCACGGCGTCCGTCTGCAGGTCTTCGAGCGAGTGATTCAAGACCCGGTGGAGGTAGATCCGGTCCACGGCGCCGAGATCCTGGTCCGCGGGATAGGTCACGAAGGCGCGGTAGCCGGCGAGGAGCGCCGCCGAGCTCGCGGGGTCGTCCCCGGGGAAGATCCGCTGCTGCGGATACTCCTTCCTGCCCACGACCTTGCCGTTCTCAAACAGCCAGGCGATCGTCTTCCGGTTGGCCGGGCTCGACACCTGGTCCTCGAACACGAGGTAGCCCGGGGCCCGGTTCTGGAGCGACAGCTTGGTGGAATCGACCGGCAGCCGCTCGGGAAGCTCGACCCACGAGGCGTCGGGCAGCAGCCGGTAGAGGCGGTCCTCGGCCGTGAACCAGTCGGCGCTCGCGGTGGGCGGGAACACCTGGAGCGGCACGGCCAGGGCGGCTTTCGCCTGGGCCCGCTCGGTCGTCGTCCGCGGCAGGATCTGGGCGTTCCACTTCCCGGCGTTCGGGTCGTACTGCGCGAGCGTCGTATCCGCGGCGCCGCCCGAGATGCGCGAGATGAGGGCCAGATCCTCCCCGTAGGCGTAGAGCGTCTCGGCGGTGGAGGCGTAGGAGCCGGTGACCCAGCTCGAGCCGTTGAACCGGTGAAGGACGGAGCCGTTCGCGAGCAGGCTGCCGATCGCGGCGGTCTCCAGGAAGATGCCGTCCCGGGCGCCTTCGAGCTCCTTGTCGCCGATCACGCGGAAGCTCTCGTCCCACCAGATCGTGCGCAGCACCGCCGCGCTCTGCCCCGTGGGGAGAAACGTCGCGGCCGCGAAGGTCGCCCCGGCGGCCCAGAACCGGCGGCCGTAGAGGGGTTGCCAATCGAAAGTGCTGGTGCTCGCGGGGCCGGCCGCGCCCGAGCGCCAGCGGTCCGCCGGGTCGCGGTAGAAGAGCTGGTACGAGGCCCGCTTGGAGGTGTCGTCGTAATAGCCCGCGACGTAGTAGTTGTCCCTCGCGGCCACGCTCATCCGCCCCGTGTTGTTCGGCGCGCCGTGGTCGGCGTGGCTCCACACCTCCTGCACCGGGTCGAACGACCAGCGGTCGATGAGCCGGTGGCCGCCCACGTGGAGCACGAGCAGGCGGTCGCCCGCCGCGAAGCTCGTCTCCCCAGGGATTGAGGTCTGGCGCTGGACCTGCGAGCTGACGTCGTGGGCCTCCCAGCGGCCGAATTGATCCCTTTTCTTCTGCACGATGAAGACCGCGGCCGGCACCGCGGGATCGCGGTCAGGCAGGTAGAGGCCGAAGAAGTCGGGCCCCAGTGCCACCTGCACGTTGGCGATGTCGATCCGTCCCTGGATCGATTGCGCCCGTTTCCACGGCTCGGACCAGCGCCCGCCGAACTGATAGACCGTGAGGTCGAGCCGCGAGCTCTGCTTGTCCGTATACCAGCCGATCACCAGGTAGTCGGGCCCGTGCCAGACGAAGGGGCGGTACCGCACCGAAGGATCCGGCGCGGGCACGGTGATGTTCTTGTCGAAGATGTCGGTCGGAAGGTCCGCCCGCGCCGCGGTCAGCTTGTCCGACCGGTTGAGCACCTTCTCCGCATAATCGATCGTGACGACGCCACCCTCCGGAAGCTCGATCCGCGTGAGCCCGCCGGGGTTCGGATCGGTCCGGTTCCGCGAGTACTCGAAACGGAAGGCCGGAAGCTCGAGGACACCGCCCCGGGTCTGGGTGATCCCGGTCAGCAGCCGCTTGTTGAACGTGGAATCGGCCGCGCCCGCGATGTCCGCGAAATCATAGGAAAACGTGAGGTCGTAGAGCACGTCCGTGCGGTCGCCCCCGGCGAACACCTCGATCGTCTCGAGCGCGTTGACGTCGTAGCGGTCCTGATAGAGGGGATCGGGCGCGCCGTCCTTCATCTGGTGCGGCGGCACGAATTCGAAAGATTGCTTCGGAACATAGACGAAACGGACGCTCTGCCCCAGCATGTCCACGATTTCGACGAGGTCGGACGAGCGCGTATAGCGCAGGCCCGCGACCACCTCGGGCTCGTCGTTCTGATAGCGGTAGGTGAGGGCGTCGCCCCACGGGCTCACCGAGCGCGCGAGGTTCCAGCCCATCACGAAACGGGAGGGCGTGGGCCGCGTGCTCCGGCTGGCGCCGATCCAGTTCCCCCACTTCACGCCGTACATCAGGGTCCCGTCCGCCGCCGGCAACGCGGCGTCGCCGTAGACATCGGTGACGCCATCCTCGCGCACCACGCGCCAGAGCTGGCCGGCCCGCTCGAAGCGGATCTTCCACAGCGGGAAATCGCGGCATTGATAGGTGAGGCCCTGGCTGTCTTCGCCGACCCAGATCAGGGCGTGGACGGAGCCCCCGTACTGGAGGAAGTAGTCGCCGTCCAGATCGTTGCCCGTCTGCTTGTCGTCGACGAAGATCCGCGTCGAGGTCAAAGACCAGCCGAGGCCGAGTGTCGAGGTGGGCGCCGAGGCATTCCAGGCCAACGCCTGTTCCCGAACGTTGCTGCCGTAGAAGGCGGAGACCACGATGTCGAGACCGTTCCTCCCGGAAAGCTCGACCAGCTTGAGCGGCAGGTTCAAATCGCCGCGGAACCGGTTGACGCTGTCGTTCAGATTTCCGAAAGCGGAAGCGTCGAGCTGGAAGGCGCGCACCCGCGGCTGCTGGCTTGCCGCGCCGGGATCTAAAGGAAGGTTCTGGGACATACGGATCTCCTCGCCAACGAATCGTGAACAGGGTTGGTCCTGGAATACCCTTCAG
>DATHUD010000268.1:0-35196 GCA_035462575.1 Thermoanaerobaculia bacterium
TGAGCCCGCAGGAGCTTGAATTCCTCAGGCCCTGCCTGGCCTCGCTCGGCATCCAGGACCTCGGCCCAGCGCCGCGCCTGCTCCGCGACCTGTCCCGGGACCTGGCGCAAGGCCTCGATCCACCCGAGGCTCGCCTGCCAGAAGACGTCCTGCGCCTTGCAGCCCAGGGTGCCGGTGGCGACCGCGTCCAGGACCACCACCACCTCACGGTCGACCGCCAGAGGATCGAGAAGATGCAGGTACAGCCCCAGCCAGCGGCTCATGGGCTCCCAGCGGCCGGCGCGCCGGCAGACGAGAGTGAAGAAGAGGCCGGTCTTGTACGGGTCCCGCAGGAGAGACTCCGACAGCGCCCGGTCCGCGATCTCCCGCTCGTCCACGATCCAGGACATGAGCCCGACCAGGGCGGGCGCGAGCCAATATCTCGGAGCTCCCAACATCAACTCTTCGGAAGTGGTCCGGATCGTCTCCTTCCGGATGATCGAAAGGTCGGTCGCTTGCAGAATGCCGGTGACCCGCCGCCGCACCTCGTCATAGTGACCGTACTTGTGCTCGAGCTCCTGGCGCACCTTGACGACGCGGGTCTCCGCGAGTTGAAGCTCCGTCTTGCGGCGGTAGTCGTCGAGATATTCGTGGAACTCGTCGTAGAACAAGGCCACCGCCTGCTGCAGTTCTCCCTGCCTTACCTGCAGGGAATCCACCTGATGATCGATCTCCTGCACTTTCGAGCCGATGAAAGTGAGCGCCTGCGCCATCGGGGGGATGGCGGCCTGAATGTCGCGCACCCGGGAGTCAATCCGGTCCAGAACCACTAAGCTGACTTCGCTCATCTCAGATCTCCTCTTCTCTGGGAAATACGCAGAGGTGGCGGATGTTCAGGAAAGAGATTTCCTCAGGCGGTCTCTCCCTCCCGCTTCGCCATCCACGACGGCAGGCGGCGAGGGCGGGGAGACACCGTTGGAGCCGGGTCGAGCCCTCCTCCGTTCAGCACGTCCACGGCCAAGGCCCGGAGACGGCTACCCCTAGCCGTGAAATGGGGATCCGTCCGCAGGAAACGATCGACCGTCTTTCGAAGATATGGGTTTTCTGAAGCCAACAAGCCGGAGAGCAGCCCGATCACGGTCGGACGTAGGCCGATCACCTTGCACCCCTCCTGGCTCCAGTTCCTGAGGATCTGGAGGAATCTCTGTTCCAGGACATGCCGGAACAGACCTGGAAAGATCTGCAGGGAACGGAAAAGCCTCTCTAGAAACTCGCGGAGCACCGCCGCCTCTTCAGGCCCCCGGCTGGCCGAAAGGAGAAAGCGGCTGCATGCCTCCGTTCCGAAGGGGCCGGAGATCCACTTGTGGCGGTCGAGCAGATCGATCAGACCCTTCCGGTGAAGGAAGAGATAGGCGAAGAGAGGAGCGAGCTTCGCCGGCTCGGCTTTCATCCAGGAGATCAACTCGGAGAGCACCACCCCGGGATCACCGCCCTGGGCGAACAGGACACCGGCCAGCGAGTACCGGATCGCACCCAGAAGGCGAATTCTTTCCTCGGGAACCAGAGCCGCGGTCATCAAGACCTGGCGTTTGGCATGAAGGTCGCGCAGATCGCGGGAGACCCTGCGGGGATTCGTGCCATGCTGGATCTCCTCTTCCGCCGCGACGATCTCGCGCTCCACCAGACGCAGCCGCTCGATCTGGATCGGGAGGCGAGACCGGGCAATGACACACAACTCGCGGATCGGCACCCCCGGGTCCGGACGACCGAGGAGTCTCAGAGCGCAGACGGCCGCCTGTGCCACCCTCGGATCCTCCTGGACAGCCAGGCGGCGAAGGGCTTCCAAACAGAAGTCCCTGTAGTCCCTGTCTTCGCTGGCGAGGACTCCCTGGAGGAAAAAACCCAGCGAGTCCTCAGGAACCGATTCATCCCGCGTCCATTCGTCGAGGATCGGCTTCGCCAGATACGTGGATTCGATCTGGCCGAAGCGCCCCAGGGCGGACGCGGCGCTCGCGCGCAGAAAGGGATCTGAATCGAGCGTGAGCTCCTTCAGAAGCGGCACCAGCAGCGTTACGAAATCACGGGCCGAGCCGAGCAAGGCCTGCCAGAGCCATTGGGGGTAGCGGTCGTCCCGGAACCGGGTGAGAGCGGGCTTGGACACGACATGGGCTCGGGCGCGCTCCAGAGACGCCACACGACCGAGGCCAGCGGACGAGAGCGGCTCATTGTCCGGAAGGCGCAGCTCTTTTCGGAGCAGATCGGCGATCCTGCGGCGCAGTTGATCAAAGGAGAACCAGGGAACGCCGATCGCCGGAGGAATCGCCGAGCCGAGGACAATCGCGAGCACAGACGCCTGGGCTTCCGGATCGCCCTGAAGATCAGTCGTCAACCATTGTGAAAGATCGTCCATCCGGGCGATAGCCTGCCGGAGGGTGAGATTTCCCTCCGCAACCTCGCGGAGATACTCATGGGCAAACCGAGCCATCCTGGGAATCGTCGTCAGATCCCGGACGAGATTTCCTTCGTTTTCTGCAAGGAAGGCCTCCACCGAATCCACCTGCCCGCCGGTCAGCGGCAGACGGTCCACGAAGCGGTGCAGAGCCTGGAGCAGAAGATCCGGCGAAGGCGAGGGGATCTCCTTCAGGATTCCCAGGCTCTCGAGACGGTTCTGGAAATCCGCGAGCGTATGGGCGCCGACGGTCAGGACGATCGCCGATTCATTCTTTCTCAGACGCTCCGCGAGGCTGGCCAGGAGGACAGGATCGACAGACTTGAAAAAGGTCTTGAAATCTGGATTCTCTCCTGCCAGGACGTCCTCGAAGATCACCACTTGCCGGCTAAAGGAGCTGGAGCTCGCGATCTCCTCCAGATCGGCGCGCACTGTGGAGTCGAGCCCCTGCCGTGTAAGGAGCCCGTTGAGCCGGAAAGCCTTTCGGAAGTGAGAACCGACAAGCAAGGCGAAGCTCCCCTTGCCGCTCTCAGGTTTGCCGGAAAGGATCAGAAGGCGCGTCTCCTCCAGCGACCATCTCAGATCTTCAACCGCCTCAGGCTCGAAAACCAACTCGGCCTCGCAGCGTTCGAGATCCTCACGAGTCCAGGTGCGGAAATGCCGGACGGAAAGTTGAACCGGCTCAACAAGTCCTGAAGCCATCGTAACGTTGAGCTGTTTGACGATCGTACCGGCGAGGTCGATGCTCCCGGCGGTCAGAAACTTTGAATGGATGCCGGCCACATTCGAGGCTCTCGGCCAGCCGTCCCCCTCCTCCGCTTCTTCATCCAAGAGCTCTTCGTCGTCCTCTTCCTCCTCTGAGCGCTCGTCTTCCTCTCTTTCCGGCTGCTCCTCCTCGACAGGATCCAGCGGCGCCTCTTCGTGCTCGTCCATTGCGGCCCCCTAGGCCAGTTCCTGCCGAAGGTTTTCGAGGTCCGTGATCTTCCGAAGGAAGTCGCGTTGTTCCTCCTCCAAGGCCGACTCCAAGGGATAGAGCTGCTGTTTCAGAGTCTCGCGATAACCTTCCAGGTACTCCTCGTCCCCCTCGTGCCCCAGGGCTGCCTCTGCAACGAGGTGCAGAAGGGCGCCGAGGATGCGCCGTTTATCGGCGGGATTGCCGTCCAGGATACGCAAGTGCTGGAAGGCCTGGGTGACGAGACGTTCCAAGGGATCGGAGGGTCGCCTTACCTCAGCCAGCAACGGCCCGTTTTGTGAGGCCGGTAAGACCGGGGCTTCGGAGGTGCCCAAAGCAGTCACAGAGTTTGTTCCTGACCACAGTGCCATAAGGGTGGACTGGATCCTCAAGATCTCCGGCAGGGCTTCGTTGATCGCCCCAAAGGAATGGAGGTTGCTCACCCCCTGCGTGATGGCCCGAGAGCTTTCCTTAGCGACGGTGTCGAGCACCCCTTTGAGACGCGCCATACCCTCCAGAACCTGATTTCTCTGAGCTGTTATCAACGTGCGATCCCATTGGTGTTGGTCCTGCAGCGTCTCCTGCTGATACTTCAGGTGACCCTGTGCCATGACCAATTGGCTCTGAAGTGCGGCGAGCCCGATTTGAGTCGCCACTTCGTTCTCCGCTATAGGAATCTTCAGATCTTTCTCTGTCAGGCTTCTCGTGACGTCGATATGCCGAAGATCGAGCCCATGCTTTGAGGCGAACTCCCGGATGTGATCAAGGTTACGTTTTACTTGACCGAACTCTCCAGCGCTCTCCGCGCCCAGCAGAAGGAACCCGAAATTAGAACTTTCCCTTTGAAGCACTTCCCAGGGAAGGTACCGAGCCGTGACGCCGAGTACTCTGGCCACCTCCTCTTCGAGATTCTTGAGGGGATCACCTCCTTCCATGTTGACCGCCAGAACTTTGGGCTCAGAAACCCGGAAACTGAGGTCAAAATGGAGCGTAAATGTCTTTGTCTGGTCGACCCACTGATACTTCTGGCTGAAGGAGTGTCGAAGATTCTCACTATTCGAAATGGCGTAAGCCACGTAAGAGTCGGCCGACTTGAACCAGCCGGGCTTGAACGGCTCTCCCGGCTTCAGGTCCCCATGCAGGATTTTCCCTGTCCCGACTTTCTTGAAAACCACAAGGGTATGAGCCGGGTCCGGGCCGATTCCCTGGATCTTCCATGCGACGCGCCTCTCTTCGGTCAGAGTAAAAGCCATGACATCTCCTTCAGATGATATCGGTCGGGGCGGCGCCCTTGAGCCATGATGCCAGGGAGCGAGAGGCCAGGTCGGCCCGCTGGCGGATCTCCTGCATGTCCTGGAGCAGAGGCCCGAGCGAGCCTCCCTGCGTCTCCGAGGCTCGCCGGGTTCGGTCCTTGACCGCAAGCTCGGAATCGAGATCCTCCGCGAGCCTTTCCGCCAGGTGGAGATATCCCTCTCGGATCAACTTCCGCAGACCTTCCACGGCCTCGGCTCCTCCCCGGGGCTCCAACTCTCCCAGCAACAGCGTCAGGCCGGAGGGCGGCTCACGGCGTTCGCGAGACCGCAGTCCATCCGCCTGGCTCTTCAGCAGCAGGACCACGAACTTCGCTTTTCTCGCCTCACTCTGATCCAGGAGTTTTCTCGCCACGTCCCGCAAACGCCGGAGCACGCGGGGTGTTGTCAAGCCTATGAGGCCGTCTGCCAGGAGAGATTCGATCTCCTCAACCGCCCCGGAAGCCCTCGCTAGATCGGCCCCGACAGAAACGAACCGGCGCAGCTCGGAAAGCTCCGCCGCGGCCCGCCGGATCTCCCGCAGGGCGTCTCCAAACCGGCGCTCCGCCTTCCATTGCAAAGCTCGGTCCGTAGCCTCGTCGAAGCTCTGCAGCCGCTCCGGGACCGATCTCCGGAGCTCGTCCATCTCGCCTCGGAGCTCGTACCGCTCATTGATCAGGCGATTGAATTCCCGCTCCAGGACCGCCTTCACCTTCCAATCGGGAGCACCCCCGTCGCGATATCTGCGGACCAGCCAGGCGGCATCCCTCTTCAAGGCCGTTCCTCCTTTTTCCGGGCCAACTCGCCGGCCTGGGTTCCGGAGAAGAACAGGCGAATCTCGATCCGGCGGTTGCGGTCGCGGCCTGCCTGTGTGGAGTTGTCTTCCACCGGTCGGTGATGGGAATAGCCGTTGGCGGAGAGGACCGAGGCGAACAATGGATTCTTGCCGCTCAGGAGCTCGACCACGCTGAGAGCCCTCGCCGTAGACAGCTCCCAGTTGTCAGAAGGGTAGGTCGACCGATCGAGAGGGATGTCGTCCGTATGTCCCTCCACCTGGATCTGCTCGTAGCCGCTGCCCCCGGCCTGCACGAAGACCCGGGCACACCGTCCCAGCAGACGCTTCCCAGTCGCCTGGAGACGGTAATCTCCTGATCGGAAAAGAACTTTGTCGCTGAAGAGGATCTGGATGAAATTGAGGTGACGCTCGACGCGGATCTCCTCGCGCTTAATCTCCCGCTCAAATTCCTGGCGAAACTCCTGGAGGAACCGCTCCTGCTTGTTCCGAGTCAAGGCGGCTTCCAACTCATCGATTCCAAACGCCAGTTGCAGTGTGGTGACGAGCATGAAGACCATCAACGTGGACGTGATCAGATCGAGCATTGCCGGCCACGGCACGGGCATGTTGCGCTTTTCCAGAGGTCCGCGGGAGCGGTCGGGGAAGTCCATGATCAGGAACCTCAGGCCTTGAAGAAGAAGAGGGCCAGGGCGAGGACCGCCAGGACGAGGACCAGGGTTGTCGCCAAGGTTATCTGTGGCTTCGTGGACTGCGATGGCAAAGCTGCGGGAGCTGCGGAGGAGAGGATCGACGACAGGCGCTCGGTCAGCCGGCGTTGCCCCGATTCCACCGCCGTGACGACCTTCGGGAGCTGGTCCACCACCGAGAGCACCGAACGGTTGGTCTGGGAGAGCTGTTCCAGGACGCCTTCGAGGTTTCGAGACGCTTCGCTGCGGGTGATCTTGCGGATCTCCTCCACAATGTCCACGAAAGCGCGTTGCGCTCCGGTCATGTCCTTCAGAGCATCCTGATTTTGACGGTAGATGTCGTCCAGACGTACGAAGGAATTCTCCAGTTGCAGCGAAACGCGCTCCAGAAGGCTTTCATCCTCCACCGCGGGCACCGCCGCGGGAAGCAGCTCTTCGGTCGTGAAACGCTCCATGCGTTCGAAGAAGAGAGCCTGTGCCGATCGCATCCGAAAATTGAGCAGGGAGGCCATGATGGAGCAGACGATCCCGACCAGGGACGTAGAGAACGCGGTCTTGATCCCTCCAAGGACCTTGGAGATGTTCTCCACCGACTGCGTCCAGGAGTCCACGGTCACGGCCCCGGAGCTCTGGGGGAGGACGAACTGGACCTGTTGGACCATGATCGCCAGACCGATGAACGTTCCCAGAAGGCCGAGCATCGTGGCCAGGCCCGCGACGGTTCCGGGAACGGCCATACCGGGCCGCGCTTCGTCCCGGGCCAGGCTGAGTTGCTGCAACGCGCCCGGATTGACCCGGACCTGGCGCGTGCGGAGCTTCTCGATCGCCTCCAGGCGTTCGGCGATCAGGCTGTCTGGAGCCAGATCCTGACGCAGGCTGGCGAGGTCGGCCGGCGAGACGTGACGCTGCTCCGGCCGAGGCTCAGTGTCCGCGGCTTCGCCGCCCTCGGACACGGTCGCTTTCGGAGCCATGGTCTCCCGGAGCTTCGCGGCCAGCTTCGAGAGGTTGTCCTCTTCCCTGCGATAGCGCTGGTGGTGCCTGGAGCCGGCCCGCACCGCCCATACGAGTAGCCCCAGGATGATCAAGACGATGATTTTTCCCGGCGGCGAGTTGTCCGCCCATATGCCGTGCCAGAGAGCTTGCAGCATGCCTTCAACCTCTTCTAGGCCTGGAAGATTTACTCACCCGAATTGCAGATATGTTAAGCTCCCCATCGATTTGAAGGGTATCGCCATTGACCAAAACCTTTCCTGAATGATTCGGAAGCTTGGCCGCTCCATCGCTGTCCAGTGCTGTCAAGTCGGCATTCTTGGCATGAATGTTTTTGGCTTTTATCTCTACGGTTTGTGTGGGGGATTTCTTTACCGGCCTCTCTTGTTTCTCGTTCATGGTTTTGGCTTCCAATCTGTCATCCGCTCCCCTCAGGAAGAGCACCGGAGCGACCCAGTGGGTAGAGTTTGGATTGGCGAAATAGATGGCCAATCGAGCCTCGGTCACGGCAGCCTCGATGGGATCGCCCTCGGCAAGCCTCTCGTAAAGAATTTCGCTGAATTTGAGGGCCGCACGGTCGGAGATGGCGAACTGCATTCCGAGGACGGCGGGCTGTCCTCCCCGGACCAGAGCTCCGGCGACTCCGGTCAAGAGGCCTGCCCCTTGCCCCCCAGGTGAGGCGGCCGAGTGACAGGCATTCAAGATAACCAGCTGGGCGGCTGGAGCTCCCTGAACGAGGTGGGACATCTCTTCTCCCGTCACCCTCCTCGGGAATCCTTCTGCCGTCGAAAACATCAGACTGCCATCGTTGGCGCTCATCAGTGCGTGCCCCATGAAATGGACGATCTGATATCTGCCGCGAGTCAGCTCTCGCCGCAGTTCCTCTGGAGATGTGTCTTCGAGCACCTTGACTTCAACTCTCTTGCGCCCCTTCCGAGCCGCCTCAATGCGTTCCTGCTCGCTCTGTAAAGCCAAGCGAGGTTCCGATGATGGATTCGCTGCCGCCACGAGCACCCGGATGGGAGGACGGAACGGGACCCGCTCCACCGGCCGAGGAAGATCGATATGGCGTACGAGGGGAGTGAGCGGGTTGAGGCAAGGAAAGCCACCAGCCCTCTCATCAAAGATGAGCTCCCAGGGAACTCTTGTGAGCCAAGCCAGTTCCGGGTTCCCGGGACGGAGATGGAGACGAATGCGAAGTCCATCGCCAGCCTTCATCGCGGCGCTCCATTCCGAGGAGTAGAGCTCTCCCACGGGCCCGGGAAAGAGAGCCGCGAAAAGGGCCCCGCCCAGCTTCGTTGGGTCCGGACGAGCTTCCGGGCTGGAGCCCTCCATCAGCGGCGTTAATATTCCACTCAGCTCGCCCGGACCAAAGGGAAACTCCGTGACGCTTTCCGCTTCGGCACGATGAGAGAAGGCGCGGACGATATGTCCTCCACCAGCCGTACTCTCGATTCCAACTGAGAAGTCCAAGTATCTTCGTACCATCCTTCTCTCCTGATAATTTTTCCCCGGACTCACCCTTGCGAGACACGACAGAGCCAGCCAGTACCCCTCGATCTTCTAGGGCTCGGAGAGCGCGAGCTTCTGGCGAAGCTTCCCAGAGGTCGGCTGGCATCCTTCAAGATGCCCTACTCTTGAACGCGAGAAAAGCATCCAACTTGGCGCACCGGGCCGTACAGCCCAATGACCCGGGCTCAATGCGGGGACTTTTACTGAGAGCTAGAGCTTGGCGCGATACACCGCCGCCTGCTCCGGCTTTCCCCAGGCGGCGTAGAGGTCAACGATCCTTTTCAGGGCCTCCGGGACCTGCTTGGCTCCGTCGCCTGAATCTTTCGCGAGGACGGTGTAGCTCCCGATCAGAATCGGCTCGGCTTCCTTGAAACGGCCCTGTACGGTCAGGCAACTCCCGAGGACGCTCTCTGCGTCGGGGACTCGCCAGGAGTCGGGATCATCGGTGCGGAAGATCGCGAGAGACTCCCGTGCCAGTGCCTCTCCTTCGACGTGCTTTCCGAGAGTCACCAGCACAGAGGCGAGATTCCGCAGGTAGATGGCCCTGTCGGTATGCTCTGGCTCGAGTTGCTCGTCTGCGATCGAGAGGGCCTCGCGGAAATAACTCTCCGCTTCTGCAACGTCTCCCCGCAACTGCCGCACCTTGCCCAGGTTGTTGAGGCTGCGGGCTACCTTTGGGTGTCGGTCGCCAAGGAGCTTCCGGCGCATCTGCAGAGCATCCAAGTGGCAGGCCTCGGCGCCAGCGAGCTCGTTCAGGTCCTGCAGTAGGGTGCCGAGATTGTTGAGGCTGTTAGCCAGTTCCTGATTGGGCTGGCCTTGCGTGAGCGTTCTCCGGATCTCCAGAGACTCCGTTAAATATCGCTTCGCCTTGGCCAAGTCACCGCGGGTCTGGTAAAGAGTGCCCAGATTGTTGAGGCTGCCGGCCAACTCTCCGGGATCGGCCTCGGGAAGCGTCCGTTTGAGGGCGAGCCCCTCCAGGAGAAGCTTTTCGGCTTCGTCGAGCTCCCCCCTCTCCTTGAGCAGAGCACCCAGATTTGTCAGGCCTGATGCGTAGTCGAGGTTCTTCGTTGCCCTCTGGCTACGTTGGATGCGAAGCGCCTCCTGGATCAGCCGCTCCGCCACGTCGTCTTCGTCCATCCCCCTCAGGACGTTTGCCAGGTTATGAAGAGTGCTCGCGACCCGCAAATCGTTGTTGCCCAGTTCCTGGCGGCGCAGGAGAAGAGCGGTTTCGAGCAACGGCCTCGCCCTCTTGTAAAGGCCTATGCTTCCGTACACCCTCCCCATCGTCTCCATCATTTCGGCACGCAGCTCGGGCTGGCTCTCCAGGTTTTTCTCGATCTTCTTTGCTCCTTCATCAAGCATCTCCCGAGCCGTGACCGTCTCGCCTCTCGACTCGCTGGGATTTGAGATGGTGAAGAGGTCCACAAGGAATTCGGAGACCGCCTTCGCCCGCTGCTGCTCCCGGACCGCGTGTTGCCACAGGACCGTGACGGCGACGCTGGACCCGACGATCAGGAGCAGGACGAGGGCCGCCAGGGTCACTCCCCCTTTGTGACGGCCGACGAACTTGCGGGCCCGGTATCCCAGGGTGTCCTTGCGCGCGACGACCGGCCATCCCTCGAGATGGCGTCCGATGTCGTTCGAGAGCTGGTCCACGGAAGCGTACCGGCGCTTCGGGTCCTTGCTCATCGCCATGAGGACAATGTTGTCCAGGTCGCCCGCCAGGCGCCGGCGCAGGAGCCGGGCCTCCCCCTCGCGCACCCGGCTGACCGACTCGGGGGTCAGCTCCACCGAGGTGCCGTCCGGCCGCCGGCCCTCTCCGACCTGGCGGATGATGCTGCTCGGCCGGGGCGGGTCCGTCTCACAGATCGCCTTGGCGAGGCTCTGGGGATCCCGGCGGACCGGCCGGTACGGCGGGTGTCCGGTCAGGAGGACATAGAGGAGGACGCCCAGCGAATAGACGTCGCTCGCCGTGGTGATCGCCTCCCCTCGGACCTGCTCGGGGCTGGCGTATTCGGGCGTCATGGGGCGGACGTTCGCCCGGGTCAGCGCGAACGCCTCCTGGCCAGGATCGAGGAGCTTGGCAATGCCGAAGTCGAGCAGCTTCGGCACCCCGTCGGCGGTCACCAGGATGTTGCCGGGTTTCAAGTCGCGATGGACGATCAGGTTCTGGTGCGCGAGATGAACGGCTGAGCAGACACGGCGGAACAGCTCCAGCCGCTCGCGCACCGAGAGTTTCCGCTCGTCGCAATATTGATCGATCGGCTGGCCCTCGACGTGCTCCATGACGAAGTAGGGACGGCCGTCCTCCGTCGTGCCGCCGTCGAAGAGCTTGGCGATGTTCGGGTGGTCCAGATGGGCGAGGATCTGGCGTTCCGAGCGGAAGCGGCGGACGATCTCGTCCGTGTCCATGCCGCGGCGGACGACCTTCAAGGCGACCCGCTGCTCGAACTCCTCGTCGGCCCGTTCCGCCAGGTAGACGGAGCCCATGCCGCCCCGGCCGAGCTCGCGCACGATCCGGTAGGCGCCGATGCGCTGGCCCACGGCCAGGGGCTCGGCCTCGCCATGGATCCGGAAAACGGGGGTCTCGATAAAGTCGCCGATCTCGGCCTCGGACGCGAGGAGAGACTCGACCTCACGCCGCAGCTCGTCGTCGTCCTGGCAGGCGGCCTCGAGAAAAGCCGTCCTAAGGGCCTCCTCCCGCTCCAGGGCGTCGTTCAAAACGGCCTTGATTTGTTGCCATCGATCGGGTGTCACCGTTCCCCCGGAGCCGCCGGCTCCTGTCGTATCCTCCGTCTTCCTGAAACGCGAGAGACGACGCTGGAACGGCTCGCCTACTTCTTCGTCAGCTCCCGGTGCAGCCAGAGCCGGGCCGTCTTCCACTCCCGCTTGACCGTGGTCACGGAAACTCCCAGAACCTCGGCGATCTCCTCGTGGCTGAGCCCCGTGAAATAGCGCATCTCGACGATCTGGCCCTGGCGCGGATCGATCTCCGCCAGCCGGGACAGCGCCTCGTCCAGGGCTATCACGTCGACGTTGTCCTGGACCACGGCGAGGCCCAGGGCCTCGTCCAGAGGCAGCTTGACGGCACCGCTCCCCCGCTTCACCGCCTGCCGTCCTTTGGCGTAGTCCACCAGGATGCGGCGCATCAGGAGGGCCGCAACCCCGAAGAACTGCTGCCGGTTGGCCCAGTGGATCTTCCGCTGGTCCATCAGCCGGAGGTACACCTCGTTGACCAGGGCGGTCGGCTGGAGCGTGTGTCCGTCGCTCTCCCGCCGGAACATGCGAGCGGCAATCTGGCGCAAATCCTCGAACACGAGGGGGATGAGCTTTTCCAGAGCCGAGGGATCGCCTTGACTCCAATCGTGGAGAAGCTCCGTGACGTCCAATGGGGGGGCTGCCATGAGGTGCGGTGATTCTACCAAAGGAAAACGAGCCCGGCCATGGTCCCTTCCCTTGACCGCTTTCGCGTACTGGTCAGAGACCGGTAGGCGCCGGCCTTCTCGTTCAAGGGCGGCCCGCAGGCCGGGGCCGGAGCTACCAGCCCGCTCAAGCGCCAGGGGCCGCCCTCTTTTTTGCTTTGAAGCCCCCATGGATTAGAATCGGCTGAAATCAAGGACTCGCGAACGGATTCCCACTCTCGGTCGACAGGGCGAGGACACTTATGCCTCTTCACCGGCGTCCATGGGTTCTGCTGGGTTTCACCGGACTTGCCGCAATGACCGTCGTCGGGATCTGGTGGAGCCGGGCCTCCCGGAAGACCGCCATCCCCGAGACACAGGAGGTGCAACGGGTGAGCACGGAGATTCGATTCACGGGGGATGTCTCGAAGCTCGAGCCGGGGCGGCCGGTCGAGAAAGCGCTCCGGGGAGGCGAGGGGCACCGTTATGAAGCCAGCTTCGCAGCGGGGCAGTACGTGCAACTCGCCGCCGACCAGCGCGGGATCGACCTCCTGCTGCTCCTGCGGGCTCCGGACGGTCGTGAGATCGCAAAGATCGACAGCCCTTCCGGCCGACAGGGACCGGAGCAGCTCTTCGAGGTGATCGACACCCCAGGCCTCTACCGGCTGGAGATCTTTTCCGAGGAGGCTTCGAACCACGAAGGACGCTATGAGATCCGCCTCGACCCGCCGCGGCCGGCCGGCGAGGAAGACCGCCGCCATGTTCAGGCCTTTCGCCTCTTCCAGGAGGGTGAGGTCTTGCGCCGCCAGGAGGAGGCCGTGGCGGCTGGGCAGGCAGTGGAGAAATACCGGGAGGCCCTCGCCCTCTGGCGCGAGTTCGGACGCCAGGAATGGGAGGGGCAGAGCCTGCAACGGACCGCCATGATCCAGCAACTTCAGTTGGAGGACATGGACGAGGCGCTCGCCACCTGGCGGGAGGCTCTCCCCCTTTTTCAAGCTCTCGGTCAACGGGACCAGGAAGGGATCGCGCTCAATCACCTGGGCCTGATCGAGCTGCACTACGGACGCCTCCAGGAAGCGATCGACCTCCACCTCCAGGCCATCGCGATCTTCCAGGACCTCGGCGAGACGGGTCCGGAGGCCGTGGCGCAGAACAATCTAGGCGGCGTCTACAGCGTCGCGGGAGAGGCCCAGAAAGGCCTCGAGGCCTATCGCCAGGGTCTGGAGCGCGCCCAGGCCACCGACAGGCCGGACGAAGAGGCCTCCTCCCTCCGGGGGATCGGCGAGATCCTGCTCGGCCAGGGAAAGCTCGCACCGGCCCTGGATTCGTTGCGCCAGTCCCTGGCTGCCTACCGCCGGACAGGGTCCCCAAGAGAAGCTGCCCTCGTCCTGAGCCGCATGGCCGCGATCTCCCAGCGCCGCGGCCGGCTGGACGACGCGCTGTCGCAACTGCAGGAATCTCTGGCGCTCGTGCAGCAGACCGGATACAAGGATATTGAGGTATTGAACCTCAACAGCCTCGGCACCCTCCACCTCCTCCGGAAAGAGACGGCCCAGGCCGGCGAGGCCTACACCCGGGCTCTCACCTTGGCGAAGAGCACGGACAACCGCTACGGCGAAGCCTTTGCCCTCTTGAACCTTGCCCGCTACCAGTTCGACGAGGGCCACCCGCGCGAGGCGCTGCGCCTCCATGACGAGGCGGCAGCCCTCTTTCAGGAGATCGGCTCCCGGCGCGGCGAGGTCTCGACCCTGTACGGTTCGGCCCGGGCCCTTCATGCCTTGGGCGATTACGAGGCGGCCCGGCAGCGGCTCGAAAAAGTGGTCGACGGGGTCGAATCTCTGCGCGCCGGCTCGGAAAACCAGGATCTGCGGAGCTCCTATTTTGCGACCAAGCAACATTACTTCGAGCTGTACATCGACGTCCTCATGCACCTGGACGACGCCGCCGGGGCCCTGGCGCTCAACGAACGGCGGCGGGCCCGCAGCCTGCTGGAGACGATCGCCGAAATGAGAGCCGGGGGCCGGAAGACGGAGGCCAATCCGGACCTGCTGGCCCAGAGGAAGAAGCTCCAGGAAAGGATCAACGCCGGCGAGGCGAGGCTCCAGCGTACCCGGGGCGCTGCGGATGAAGCCGCCCTCGAAAGGATCGAAGAAAAGCTGCGCGCTCTGCTCCTCGAGTTGGGCGACGTCGAGGCCCGCATCCGGGGGCGCAATCTGGAAGCCTCCCCGCCGCTGACGGTCGCGGAGATGAGCCGCCTGTTAGGCCCCTCGAACGTCCTACTGGTCTACTCCCTGGGCGAGGAGAGGAGCTTTCTCTGGTTCCTGACCGGCAACGGCAAGCTGTCCAGCTACGAGCTCCCCCCACGAGAGCGGCTGGAAGAGGCGGCTAACCAGGTGCGCTCGGCCTGGAGCCGCCGCGGCGGCGACCGCGGCTCGGGAGCGCGGGCAGCCGCTCAGCTCAGCAAAGACATCCTCGAGCCCGTCGCGGCACAGCTCGAAAACAGGCGCCTCATCATCATCGGCGACGGAGCGCTCGAGGCCCTCCCCTTCGCGGCTCTCCCCGATCCCCGGGCCCTCTCCGGAAATCCCGCGGCCGATCAAGCCGCCGCTCCGCTTCTAGTGCGCAACGAGGTCGTCCACCTGCCGTCGTTGTCGACCCTGGCGACGCTGCGCCACAAAAAACGGCTGGCGCCCCCGCCTTCCTGGCTCGCCATCGTGGCCGACCCGGTGTTTTCGCCTGACGATCCCAGAGTCCGGCCGACCCCGTCTTCCCGGCCTGCTGGCAGCACGAACGGGAACCTCACGCGGGCCGCCGAAGACCTTGGAATCGACCGCTTCGAGCGCCTGCCGTTCACCCGTGTCGAAGCGGAGTCCATCGCCCGGCTCGTTCCCAACTCCAACCGGGTGATTCTCGATTTCGCAGCGAGCCGCGAGATCCTCGAAGGCGACGAGCTCAAGCGCTACAGGATCCTCCACTTCGCCACGCACGGGCTACTCAACTCGCGGCATCCCGAGCTCTCCGGCCTCGTGCTCTCCCGGGTCAATCCCCAAGGAAACCTACGGGACGACGATGGCTTCCTCCTCGCGCATGAGATCAGCACGCTCGACCTGCGGGCGCAGTTGGTGGTCTTGAGCGCCTGCCAGACGGGGCTCGGCGATCAGATACGCGGCGAGGGGCTGGTCAGCCTCACCCGGAGCTTTCTGCAGGCCGGAACGCCGAGGATTATCGTGAGCCTGTGGAACGTCAACGACCGCGCCACCGCCGAGCTCATGATAAGGTTCTACCGCACTCTGATCGAAAAAGGCCTCCCCCCATCTTCGGCTCTGCGCTGCGCACAGCTTTCGATGCGCCGGCAGACCGAATGGAGCGATCCCGTTTTCTGGGCCCCCTTCATCTTCCAAGGCGAGTGGCAGACCGGAAACCACTCGGACGGCCCCCCCATCGAAGTCAAGGGAGGCTCCAGCCGGGGACCTGCCGTGCCGGACGACGACTTCCCGCCTCCCGGCTCGGATGTGCCTCCCCCCTGCCCGGAGCTGGACCGATGAGCGACGAGAGGATCTTCAACGGCGTCGACGCCAGGACGGGTCGGTATCTGCGAGCCCCGGCCACCGAGGAGGAGTTTGCCCGGCAGATCCGTGACGAGCCCCTCGACCTGGCGAGGCAACGCCAGTATGAATGGATCGTCGAGCGCTTCGGGGGCGACAACCCGAACCGTACACACGCCCACGACGTCGACCCCAAGAACCTCGCCTCCGCCGGATGGGGAGTAATCTTCGCTCCGGGAATCACTTCCGGGATCGAGACTGCTCTCGATCCCCTCCTGAAGCGTCGCGCGCACCAGACAGGCTCCTACTTCAAGACCTACCTCTACGGAGCTACCTCAACGGCTCCAACCCAAAAGGAAACCTTCTTCACTGCCGATCTGACCGAACCCGATCCTGCCGACCCCAAGCAGGTGCCCTACTACCTGCTCATCGTTGGCAGCCCCGAAGAGATTCCCTTCCGGTTCCAATACGAGCTCGCCGTCAAGCACGCCGTCGGACGGATCCATTTCGACAACGAGGAGGATTACAGGGCCTACGCCCAGAACGTTGTCGAGGCAGAGAAGGCTGCAGAAGCGGGAAGCGACGCTCTCCCCGAAAAGAAGGTAGCGCTCTTCGGCGTCAGCCACCAAGGCGATGCGGCGACCGAACGAGCGGCGGCGGAGCTGATCCAGCCCCTGGAGGAAAAGCTTGCATCAGACCGTCCCGGCTGGCCGCGCGAGATCTTTCTGGGTTCGCAGGCCACAAAGGCGCAGCTCTCACGCCTTTTGGGAGGGGGTGGGACGCCATCGCTCCTCCTCTCCGCGAGCCACGGCATGGCCTTCCCTTTCAAAGATTCGCTCCAGCGGTCTTGCCAGGGAGCCCTCCTCTGCAGCGACTGGCCTGGCGAAGGCCATGAGCCGCTTCCCGAGCACTATCTCTCAGGTAACGATCTGGCCGGCGAGGCAAACCTGAGAGGCCTGATTGCTTTCCATTTTGCTTGCTACAGCGGCGGGACGCCCCACGTCACCAGCTTTAACGACCTCACTTTGGGCAAGCCCCAGCCTATTGCGCCCAGCCCCTTTGTGTCTCACCTGGCACAGCGGCTTCTCAGCCATCCACAGGGAGCGCTCGCGGTCGTCGGGCACGTCGACCGGGCCTGGAGCAGTTCCTTTAGTTGGTCGAAGCGAGGTCAGGTCGGAATCTTCGAGAACACCTTCAAGCGCCTGCTCGATGGGTATCCGATCGGTCACGCCATGGAGTACTTCAGTCTGCGCCATGCCCAGATGGCGGTCATCTACAGCGACCTCTGTCAGGATCGGGATGCCCTGGACCCGGTGAACGAAGCCCAATTTTCGCGCGCTTACAGGGCCAACAACGATGCGCGGAACTTTGTCGTGCTTGGGGATCCAGCGGTCAGGGCGATGTTTCGGGCATGATTATGCCCACTCTCCTGGACCTCCGGTTCATTTCTGTGGACCTACTATCCCCAACTCCTCCTCCGCCCGCCGGCGCAGCTTGCCGCTCTTGTCGTACCGGCGGTACATGAGGTACTTCGCCCACTTGATAACACGCTCCTCCGCCCAGGCCCGGGTCTCCTCCACCTGAGACACGGTCTTCCCCTTGGCATCACGAAAGGAGCCCGGATCGTCGAGCCAGAGGACGATATATCCGCCGTCGTCCTTCTGGCCGCGTTCGACGATGCGGGGACTCCTGCGTCCCTGGGTAAAGGCGATCACTTTCCAAAGGCCAGGGTGGAACCGGACGAGCTCCGGCAGGACACGCTTCGAAGGAGCGTCCGCTTTCTTCTCCAGCCAGGGCAGGATTCCCGACACCTCGCCGAGCGAGAGAGTGAAACGGTTGGTCGGCCTGCCGGACGGTTCGATCGCCAGCGGCGCGCCGACGACATCCCCATAGTCGCCCGGCTCGGTGATGAAGGCGAAGAGGGCGCCTCCTTTTTTGACGTAGCCTCTGACAATCGCCGCGTCCTCGGAAGAGCGCAGCAGACGCGCCATGTCCCGAGGATCGAGGAGGAGCAGATCGACCACCTCCAGGCGGCGGATCAGGAGCCGGCGAAGCTCCTCCGGGTTCTCGGGTCGCGGTCTCTGCTCGTGGAAAAGAAGGTCGAGGATCGTACCCACCTCTCCGTCGAGAAAGAGGTCGGCCCCAGGAGGCTCCGGAAGCCGGCTGAGAATTTCGAGCCGTCCCGCGAGAGCCAGGCGGGTCTTTACGATCAGGCGAGGGCGCTCTGGCTTCCGGGCTTCCTCGGAGGTGCGGGTGACCTTCGGATCATAAGGTGGACTCTGTGTATAGTAGCGAGGCGGAACGACACTGCTCGGTCGAACAATGACAGTCTGCTTCCACCCTTCGAGGCCGGAGACGTTCGTCCAAACCTTGTAGGTGTCGGCCGGCAGGCCGCGCTCCTCTTTGACGCTGGCGAAGTCCAGGGGCAGTTCGCGGCGAAGGCGGGTCTCCCGGCCCTCCAGGATCACCCGGCTCCCCGGCCTTGGCCCAGTGGCTTCGATCTCCAGCGTCGAGGTGTCCCGGCCGAGAGCGGCCTGCGCCGCTTTCCCGAGCTCGCCGTCGGACACGGTGACTTCAATCTTTTCCGCCGGATAGCCGGGAGCCCAGAGAGCCAGTTGATATTGGCCGGCCGGGACGAGCTCCCCCTGGTAGTCTTCAAGGACCAGCTCTCCCCCTTGGAAGGCGCCGAAGTCGAACGTCTGACCGGGGGCGATGCGGGTGAGGCCGTAATCGGGAAAAACCGGCAGCGGCTCTCGCAACAGGTCACATTTCGAGTCGCCGCGGGGCTCTCCGGGTGTCCCGAAGCGGTTGAGGTCGAGCCCTCGGCCCCCCATCAGAATCGCTCGCCCAGGGACCCGCGTAAAATCCTTGTCGAGGTAGTGCAGCTTAACCCGAGGCGCCAGCGAGCCTCCCTTCTTGCGCATGACGAAGCCGAGCGCATCCAGGTCGACGGCCTCGGGGCTCCCTGAATCGACGCGCACCACGAAACGTTGAAGCTCAGGGCTGGTGAGGCTCAAGGGGAGGCCGACCGTGCGGTCGTACACCTCCGGCCGGCCGAAGCGGAGATGGACCTCGAAGCGTGTGGGATCTGTCTTGAGATCTTCGTACCCGGGCCGCGCGAGGCGCAGAGAGTACCATCCGGGAAGGATGTTGTCGATCGTCGCGCTCGTGGGAGCGGTCCTCCAGAATTGGATAGTGTCGAATTCTCCGCCGGGGATCACGCTGGAGCTTCGCTCGGCCGGAGCCCTCTCTTCGCCAGACGCGGTGTCTCGCGAGATAGGCATCAGAAAGATGCTCACGTTTTCGGGAGACTTCAAGCGGACCTCCACGCGGCCGTAGTGAGGGCGCAGGAATTCCTGTTCGATCGCGGCACCGAGCCGCTCGACAACCGAACGCAGGCAGGTTACCGGGCCACTGCGCTGGGCGGTGGCGACGACCCGGCCGGTGAAAAGGGATATGAGCTTGGCGTCGATTTCGATCCGGGAGCCTTCGAGCAGTGTCACGGACCCGAGAATGTAGGCGTCGATCTTCTCCAGCAGCTCGCGGGACGTTGTGTCTCCCGGGGGGACGTCGACCATTCCAGTTTGAATGCGCCGCTTTTCCTCGTACAGCTCGCCGAGCTTCTGGCGCTCAACGACGACGAATTGGCTCCTGCTCTGGAGGAACGTGACCAGCATCGCCTCCACGGAAGAGGCGTAACCGGCCTTCGAAGCGTTCCGGTTCGTATCCTCGAACTCGAACACGGTCACCCTCGGCCTCCGCTGGGCGGTGTACCGTGCGCCGGCCTCGCCTCCTGCCTCCTGGGCCTGGGCCACCGCGGCGGCGGCCAGCAGGAGGGCTGCGCCCATGATGCGGGTGAAAGCCTGTGCGAAAACCTTCATAACCCCTTTTCCAACGCGAGAGTGTCGACAAATCTGGTTAAGGCATTCTTCGCCAGAGGCCCTGTGGCAGCCTCGCAGGCTTGTGAGTCGGTCGCCTGAGAATCGATACCGCTTACCGGCCCCAGGTTGATCGATGGACTCGGTCCATCGGCACTGACTTCCGCGGTGAGTTGGCAGGCCACCAGAAGAACACCGGCCTCCCTATGCGCCATCAATTCAAGCCGGTCAAGCTTAAGAGTAAGGGTCCATCCGGAGATGCCACTTTCGACGAGAGGTTTAGCAGATTTCTCTAAGGCTTGTTTCAACGCATATTTGACCTCGGACCGGCCTCCACCGAAGATTCGGAAATCAATTCCTTTAGGTAGAGGCTTCTCTGCGGCTGGAATCGACCCAGCGGGCGGCGCTTCCTGACTGCCTTTCGGCTGCGCCCCCCGGTCCGCCTCCACCACCAATTCCTTCGGATGCACCACAACTCCCGCTTTTTCAACTGGCGAAAAGCTCCCGCCGGACGATCTTTCCGGCTTCCACAACTCCGGGATCGCCCCTGCGATCGAGCCCAGAAACACGGCGATGGCCGCCGCGGCGGCTATCCCGACCCTGCGAAACCCAAACATGCGCGGGGGCGGCCCTTCGGGCTCCAGGAACGGAAGCGGCTCGGGGAACGAAAATTCCGGCGGGGAGGAAATCTCCGGAGGAATCTCCCCAAACCACATCCGGGCATTCGGGTGGCCGTAGACCGTGTAGGAGAGCGCGGAAGGATCGCCGGGGCGTTCCTGGGCCACCTGCCGCCGGGCCGCGAGCGCCGCCTGCCCGAGCGTGGCGCCCCGTTCGAGGGCCGTGTAGAACGTCCGGGCAAAGGTAAAGGCGGTTTTGTCCCGCGAGGGCCAGAGGGGCGCGACGAAGGCTCCGCAGCCGCAGACTCTTACCCAGCGGGCAGCCCAGCCTCCCAGAAGCGTGAAGGACCAGCCCGCCTGGCCGGCCCAGCAGGAATTCTGGAAGACCAGAGGACGGAGCCGGCCGACCCGGGTCGCCGGAGGCCCTTCGAGGTCGGCCGGGCGGAGCACGCTGCGGTCCGGAAACGGGATCCCCGACTCGTCCGCCTGCGCCACGTCGTGCAGGCCGTGGCCGATGAAGTGGAGCAGGCCCGCGTCTCCGGTCTCGAGAAAGCTCAGGAGCCTGTCCGCCGAGCCGGCTCTGGGAGTGGCATCCCGGAGAGCCGGATGCGCCCGGACGATCTCCGTCAACACTTCCTTCTCCGGCTCGGAATGGGGCAGGTCCGCGGTGCGGAAGACCGCGAGGCTCCGGACCGCGATGTGCTGGGCCGGGGTTTTGTCACCGGAAAGCCAGCGGGTCAGCTCGAATCGCAGGGCGAGGAAATCGTCGTCGAGGATCTCCTCCGGCCGGCTGTCGTCGTACGGCCGAATCAGCTCCCAGGGGATCCAGGGCTCGTCCGAAACGATCATCCAGGATCGGACGTGCCGGCGGATCTCGCGATAGGCGTGGCGGATCTCGGCCGGAAAGAGCTCTCTCCAAAGATCCCACCCGAGGTTCTTGAGCTTGCGTTCGAGCTCCGTGCGCAGGAGGGACGAGCCGTCGACGTCCTGGCGCAGGCCGAGCTGCTCGATCTTGTGCAGAAGGCGGCGCTGCAGCTCCTCGGGGGTCCCGGAGAGGGCCGGCCCCGCGATCTCCTGGTGGGAAAAGGGCACTTTCCCGTTCGGAGAATGAAGGGTGTAGATCAGCCGCGTCCTGCCGCTCTCGCTCTGAGTCCTGACCCGCATCTCCAGGTCAGGCGGCCGGACGTCGTGCGTCGTCATGTGATCGGAAAGAAGTCGTCTGTCTTCATTCGAGATCCCCCGAAAGATCGATCGAGGGACACGAACGGCAGAGCTCCCTTGGAAGGGGGTTCAGGGGAAATCCTCTGCCGCTCGACCCCTTGTCTCTATGACGCGAGACTTCGGGGCCGAGAGGGTCAGGCGGAAAGCGGAATCACTCGGCGGGCTCGATGCGCAGCGTCTCTTCAGCCAGCGGACGCTCTCCGGAGGCGGGCAGGAGGCGGACCCGGTAGTCGCCATAAGGCAGGCGGCTACGCGGCACGACCAAGGGGAGGTCGTCCCCGGAAATCAGCCGCACGCGAGGGCTGCGCCAGACCGGCTGGCCGGTACGGTCAGCGATTTCCAGATACCCGTCCTGGGACTCGATGGACGGATCGACGACGAACACGAGCTCGACGTGGTTCGCCTCCCGGGGCACTTGAAGGACGGTTTCTCCCCGCACGTCCTCTCCGAGAAAGACGTCGCCGGAGGGCGCATTGAAGATGGGCTCCGAGAGCCGTTCCACTTGGCGGAGCAGCACGTTGACCCAGAGCCCCAGGCCGATCACCGCGAGAGCGAGGACGGCCGCCAGGCGGTGGGCCGCTCCCCAGGATCGGGCGGAAGACGGCCGCGGGTTCGACGCCCGGGCCGCGGAGACCAGCTCGTGGGCCCGCTCCGGAACGTCCCGGAGCCAGTCCGCGTACTCGGGATCGGCGTCCACCTCTTCGGCCCGAGGAGACCTTTCGAGGGCTCCGGTTTCGATCTGCCGGATGCGCAGGAGGGCCTCGGCCACGGTCTCCGGCGCGAGGGTTCCCGAACGCAGGTCCGGCTCGAAGAGCGCTCCGTCCAACTGGACCGCGTACCGGCAGCGCAGGCTTGAAGGGCCGCCGGGAGCGCCGTCCGGGACAAAGACGTCGGCCGTCCCCGCGGGCAGGCCCGAGTCCGCGGGCACGGCGAGCAGCTTGCCTCCGGCTCCACGGTCCAGGATCGCCCACTCGACCGGGAGCTCGGCCGTGGCCGGGAGGACGAAGAGGTCTCCCGGCCCGGCGGGCCGGCCGTGGTGGCTCTCGAGCTCGGCCGCCAGCTCCGCCGAGCGGGAATGGGCCTTCGCCGCCAGCGCTTCCAGACGCCGCCTTTGAGTTTCGGGGTCCACGGGATCAGGGCTTTCCGTCATGGGCAGACTTCCCCTTTAACAGGGTAACGGCAGTTTCTCCCGAATTGGCGGCGCGGCACTTCTCCAGCAGGCCACCCAAGGTCTTGTACAGCGCGGGAAGCCGCTCGCGGGGGATGTTCAGTTGCTCGGCCAGCTTGCGCAGCGACGGCCTCTCTTCGTCCATGGTCTCGGCCTCGGCCTGAAGCGCGCGGTCGAGCCGCGACACGACCGCCATTTCCATCCCTTCGGACGCCTGGACCCTCAGAAACTGCCAGAGGACGGCGAGGTATCCCCGGGTCTTGGCGTCGATTTCCAGACGATCGAGAGAGGTCAGCACGCAGTCGACCAGCTTGTGGAAGAGCTCCCGTTCCTCGACGCCTTGGTCCGGCTCGACGAGGCGCACGACGGTCCCGGCCTCCAGGCCTTCCTTCTGCGGCGCGGACTCTCCAAAGGCGAGATCGAGGAGGGCGGCCCACCGCGCCCGCACGTCGGCCTTCATCGGGTCGATGAGGTCCTTGAAGCGGAAGGTGACGATCCCTTCCCGCCGCAGGTCGGGCAGCCGCTCCCGCAGACGTCTCACGATCTCCTCCTGCCCCTTGCCCCGCGACGTGACGAGGTCCGGCAGCAGGCCGTCGTTCCACCGGGTCACCAGGAAAGGAAGCTCCCCCCGGCCCTTTCCCGGAGCCTCCATCCCTTTCACGAAACCGAGGACGGTGTCGTTGCGCACCCTCCCGTCTCCCGAGAGCACGCGGAGCTCTTCCTCCTCGACGGCGAGCCGCACCGCCGACTGCAGGACCTCGAACACCTGGGAGCCGATCGGATCGTGCTCCCTCTGCCGCTCGTGCAGGAAGTGGCGGATGTTCAGGAAGACCAGCCCGTCGACATTCGGCTTCAATTTGAGTTGCGCCTGAAGGCTCCTCAGGCGTGAAACGAAGATGTAGGAATAGCACTCCGCCAGGAGCTCCTCGAGCGCGCTGTCGTGCCCCGCCGGGGAATCGGCCGGAGCCCAGCTCTCCCCGCCGTAAATGCCGAGATAGGAAGGCGGGCTGTCCCAGAGCCCGCGCTTCTTGAGCTCGCTGCGCAACGCCGCCCGCAAGGCCGCCCACAACGTCTCGAACTCACGGGAGTCGAGCGGCCCTCCGGCCGCGAGCGCACGGACGTGGTCGGTGAAGACCCGCGACTCTCCCGTCTCCGTCTCCTCACGCCTGCCGAGCCAGGGAATTCTGGTGAGGTTCAAGCCCGCTCCATTCGATCATCCATTCCAGCCAGTTTTCAAAACCCGCCCGTTACTACCCGCCTGAGGCGAGATTGGGACGCCTCGAACGCCGATCGGCAAGGAAATCCCAGAAACGCGAATGAACAACAACGTTTTCGGGGGCCGCCGGCCTCAAGGAGAGGATCCGTGTTCAATCAGCATGCCTTTCTTCGCAACGTCTTCGTCTCGATTTCCTGCCTCACGCTCTTCGCTCTTTCCATGACCGGCAGTGCCTCCCCGGCGGCCGCTCAGGGGTGCCAGAGCGCGCTCGACTCCTCGACGGGGTATACGGTGCTCACCAACGCAACCACCGCCACGAAGACCAAGACCGTGGACGAGTGGGATGACGACGTGATCAAGATCACCACGGAGCGTCCGGGCGTGATCACGATCCAGAGCACGGGTCCCGGAGCGCAGAATTCGGTGTACACGGACGGCTCGACCCTCTCCCACCCGCTCATCGACAGCGCCTACCAGGGCACGGGGCTGGGCAATCTGGAAGTGATCGTCCCCGCGGGAGACCACTGCATCCAGGTGGCCCCCGGCACCACGGGAAGCGCCACGATCGCGATCCAGGCCACGTTCATCGATGCTTGCCATCTGGGCGATACGGACGACTACGGAGACAGCTTTCTCTGCGCCGAGCCGATCGCGGTCGACGGCTCCGCCAACGGCGTCATCTCGGTGCCGGGCTCCACGAGCGACTATGACGTCTTCACCTTCAGCCTGAGCTCCTCCGCAACCCTCACCCTCGAATCGTCGGGAAGCACCGACGTGGCGGGAAACCTTTATGACGACGACGGCGTGCTCCTGGAGTCGAACGACAACGGCGGAACCTCGCCGAACTTCCGGATCGTCCGGTCTCTGAATGCGGGCCGTTACTACCTCCGGGTGCAAGGGGTGGGGAGCGCCTACGGCTCTTACTCCCTCTCCGTGTCGGATTAAGCATTCCGGAGCTTAGCATAAGAGCACCAAGCACGGGGCTTGAAAACAGCGATGAAACCTCGGGGGAGCCTTTCGGCTCCCCCTTGGCTTTTTACCAGGAGTTGCGGTCAGAACCGCTGGGAGAGGCTCGTCAGCAGGATGTAGTCCGGGAAGGTGGCGTCGCCCTCCCGCCCGCTGTAGGGGTTCGGCTGGCGGTTGCGGTAGAAGCCGATCGGCACGTTCAGGGACCAGGTCGAGCCGCCTTTCGAGTAGGCGATTCCCGGCTCCACGAACATCTCGTGGCCCGGCCGGCGCCAGCCGTGGCTGTCTCCGATCAGGTCATAGCGCGGCAACCCCTCCACGCGATAGGCGAGGCTGACGCCGAGCCCCGTCTTGCCGACCGGCATTACGGCCCCCATCCGCACCAGGTACTGGTCGGGCACCGAGTTGACCAGCAGCCCCTCCTCGGCGAAGCCCGGACTGTTCGCGAGGCCCAGGCCGACGATGATCGACGGCGTGCCGTTGGTGTCGCGCGGGTTCGCGAGATAGGTGCCGGAGGCGAACAGGGTCGCCCTGCGGAACTGGCGGAAGGCCTGAACGTCGAACAGGACGCCCCAGCCGCCGTCGCCCGGCTGCACCGACTGGTCCACGGCTTTGAGCGACGGGTTGGTGCCGTCGATGTTGGGGTACACCTGAGCGGCGTCGTACTCCCCGGTCGGCGCCTTGACCCCTAAGCCGAGCGAGACGTTGTGCCGGCTCTCGGGAGCGAACGCCCAGTAGCGGCCCGTCAGGCTGATGTCCCCCAGCCCGCTCGCCTCCTGCTCGGCGCGCGGCCCGGGCACGGGGCGGATCGGCGTCGGCACCGCCCACGACGACTTCACGACCGGGATTCCCAGGGTGAAGCTCAGCCGGTCGCTCGCCGAGTAGGAGACGCCGAGGTCGAGCGCCTGCTGGGTGTTGACCACGTAGGTGCCTTCCCGCTCGCGGAGGCGCTGGTGCTCCGTGCCGCTGTAGTGGTCGTCGGATTCGAGGCCGCGATAGGAGAGGCTCACCTGCCACTCTCCCTTCTCGGGGACCAGCTTGCTGGCCGCGCCAAACACGGGCGCGGTCTGGCGGATGAGCACTCAGCCCTGGCCGGCGGCAGGGCGGGAAGCGATCAGGCTCGCGGTGAGGAAGGTGGCGGCGATCAGAACCGGCGCTGAGTGTCGAAACATACGGCAAGCTCCTTCTGTCCTAGTCCAAGAGGTGTTCGCCGCGCATTCTAGCGCGTCCTACACCGCAAAGGTCAACCGGTTTACAGGACAAACCTGGCGGTGTGGGCTAGTGGAGTGCGTCGCAAATGAAGGTGCCCCGGGATGGGCAAGGTCGGCTGATGTACGTCCTCCCTCTCCCGGCGGGGGGTGGGAGGGAGATGGGAGAGGGAGACAGAGGGTGAGGTTTCGGAGGGCAGACCGTCCCCGGAAGCAAGATGTGTAGAAGAGGCTGGCATTCATGCCCGGGCTCAGGGCGCGACCAGAAACAGGAGGACCGGCGCGGGGGGACTTTCCCCCCGCGCCGTGGCTGCATCGGTCCTGCTCTCTGCGGGACTACTTGGCCGGCGGAGAGGACGCCGTCTCTTGCGGCTTTTCTTGAGACTTCCGGCTCTTGCGCGGACGGGGCCGGGTCGGCCGGGGATTCACGCCGAACTTGATGAGCTGCTCGCTCGTAAAGCCGAACGTTCCGCGCAGGTGAGAGGCCACGCGGCGACGCAGGCTCTCTCCCCGCCTCTCCAGATCCTGCCGCCGGCGCGTCAGCTCCCGCAACTGGGCGCGGGCGACCTCCTGCTCGCTGTCGAGGCCTCGGCCGTCGGAGATCACCGTCTCGAGCTCGGCCTGGATCTCCCGGAGGTGCGGCATCTCCTCCAGATACGGCTTCACGTTGGTGTTCAGCAGGTCCCAGTTGGTGAGCTTCTCGGAAAACACATTGGCGCTTCTCATGACTCGTCTCCTTTCAAATTGGTTTCATCGGTTGGTTCTTCTCACACACGTTCCACCAGCGACTCGCGCCCTGCCGGGCGGTCCACGGTTCTTCAAGATCTGGCCTCCTTTGAAACGGGTACGACGACGACTTCTGTCCCTCTTAAACGGATGAGCCGGGCTCCGCGTCTAGGGTCCGGAGAAAGAAATCGCCCGGAGATCTCCCGGAACATTGTTGTAAACCCTTGAACAATGTTCGGCGCCCTCGATCCCTGGGAAAACCTCTTTTCACATTTTTCTTCTCTGGAACAGAGCGGGAAATTCTTTGAACAATGAAGCTCGAGCTTTTCCTCCTGTGGGGAGCGGAAAAACAATGTGTGGAGCCGTTCCAACATTGTTTCCGGCGTTTTTCGGCCAGAAAAACGGCTCCACCAGAGAAAAAGGCGTTCGGCGGCCAGGAGAGCGCCCCGTCCTGATGTTTTTCCGCTCCTGGGGCAGAAATTTCCGCCATTCCAGCAGGAAAACCGGGCAGGTTTGAAGGAACGCTCCGCCTCGATCGGCTCGCCGGGCTCCGAGGGTGGTATCATGCGGGAAGGTTGGTGCATCCCTTCTCCTTCTTGCGACCGAGGCGCGATGCTCAGCACGCGGACGCCTCAAGACGGAAAAGGAGACCCCTATCAACTCTTTACCTGCAACCCAGAACCCTCCTACTCCCGAGGACCGGGTTCCGGCGCAAGCCCTCTGGGACCGGATCCGGCTCCTGCTGCCGCCGCGGCAGCTCGCGGAGCTGCGGCGCGCGCCCGCCGGCGAGCTCTGGGCCCTGTGCGAGGTGCTCTGCCTCGAAAGCCAGCGTCAGTGCGCTCACGATCCGGCCGCGGCGGCGACGCTCGCCGAGCTGGCGCTCAAGGTCGCCGACCGGGTGGTCGGGGAGGCTTCCTGGCGCTCCAAGGTGCGCGGCCTGGCCTGGGCCCACGTGGCGAACGCCCTGCGGGCTCAGGGCGATTTCCCGGCCGCGGAACGGGCCTTCCTCTCCGCCGACCGGCATTGGAAGGCTGGAGAGGAAGCGCGGAACGGCCTCCTCGAAGAGGGCCTCCTCTTCGCTCTAAGAGCCTCGCTCCGGAGGAGCCAGCGGCGCTTCGAGGACGAAGCGGCCCTCCTCGAGCAGGCCTCGGCAGCAGCGAGCAGCCTGAAGTTCCGGATCCAGGTTCTCCTCAGCCAGGCCAAGCTCGCAAAGGAGATGGGAAAGCTCGATCGGGCCGTGGAGATCCTCCTGCAAGCGAGCGAGATCGCCATTCCTGACGACGATGGGCGGGTGGTCCTCAGCATCCAGCACGGCCTGGCCGACAACCTGAGCAAGCTCGACCGCTTCCCGGAGGCGGAAGCGCTCTTGCCCGCGGTCATCGACCTGTCGAGAAAGTGCGGCGGCGAGGTGGATCTCATCCGTCTCCGGTGGATCGAAGGGCGCGTCGCGGCAGGCCTCGGCCATCGCGACGCGGGGGTTGCGACGCTCCGCAAGGTCCGCGGAGAGCTCGCTGCCCGCCACCTGACCTTCGACACCGCCCTGGTGTCCCTGGAGCTCGCCATCCTCTACTCCGAGCAGGGGCAGGCGGAAGAGGTCAAGAGCCTCGCCCGCCACATGGTCCCGATCTTCCGGGCGCGCAACGTCAACCCGGAGATCCTGGACGCGCTGAGCCTCTTCCGCCAGGCGGCCGAGCGGGAGCGGGTCTCGGCGGAGCTCGCCCGGAAGATTCTCGCCTATCTGCGCAAAGCGCGGCACAACCCCGGCCTGCGCTTCGAGGCCGAGGTGAGCGCCTGAGCCCTCGGCCCGCTCCGGAGGCAGCCCTCTAAGGCTCCATAGCTTCCCGCCGCTCCGTCACCAGCCCCACCCGGGTGAAGCCCGCGTCGGTGAGGAGGGTGAGCACCTCGCAGACCTTCTCGTAGTGGAGAGCACGGTCTCCACGGACGACCACCTCGCGGTCCGGCTTCGCCCCGGCCAGTCCGGGACGACATTCAACGAGGCGCCTCTATGGGATTGGACGGCTCGGGGAGGAATTCGGTTCCGTGACGCGGCCGGCTTACCGGGAGATGAGGCTCATCAACCTTGGAGGCTATATCGGGTCTCAAGGCGTGAGGCACCCACGAGATTTCGCGGATGCGGAGTTGTTCTCCTCATGAATGGAAAGCGGGGCCTGAAAGGACGGGGGGCGAATCTTCCATCCGGCGTGAGGCCAGTGTATGATGTAGAGACCAAGAAACACAGTCGCACAGAAAAAGGGCCAGACATGAGCAAGCGCAGGCTTCGCTGGGCCGTGGCGTCCGTTGTCACCCTGCTCACCCTCACGCTCGTCAACTGCTCGGCGTTGGAGCCGAGGATCCGGGAAGGGGAAGGCGTACCCGGTACGGTCGGCCGCGTGGTGAATCTGGCCCAGGGGTGGAGCGAAGAGCAACAGCAGCTCTTCTGGTTCACCTCGCAAGGCTCCCGCATCATCCCCATGGATTGGTTCCTCGTTCTGGAGCAGGCCTCCAGCACCGATCTATTCCGATCGAATTCACACATGGAGCGGCTCGGCTTCCTCCTGGAAGAACCGGGCCCGGCCAACCCCAACGGTCTTCCCGTTGGATTTGCCCAGGATACGGACAGGGCGACCGGGCAGGCCTTCATGGGATGGACCTGCGCCGCCTGCCATACCAATCAGATCCACTACCAGGGGACCGCCCTGCGCATCGATGGCGCACCCACACTGGCCGATGTGTGGTCGTTCCTGACGGAGCTCGAAGCGGCGCTGCGGGAGACCGCGACCGACCGCGCCAGGTTCCGCCGTTTCGCGGAGAAGGTGCTCGGAACGGACCCTGATCCGAACCAGGTTGAGGGGTTGCATCGAGATCTCCTCGCGGCCACCATGAAGCTCTCGGCCCGGTTGCGAGGGGATGCGCCACCGCATCCTTACGGCTACGGGCGCGTCGACGCGTTCGGCATCATCTTCAACCAGTTGCTCGGAGCCAACCTCGATCTTCCGGGAAACGACCTGCCGGCCGATGCCCCGGTCTCCTACCCGTTCCTCTGGGATACCCCCTACTCTGACGTGGTGCAATGGAACGGCGCCATCTCCAACCGCGGTATCGGGCCCCTCGCGCGCAACGTGGGAGAGGCCCTGGGCGTCTTCGCGGTCCTCTCGGTCGACCCCGCGCGGAGGGACCGTGGGTACGAGTCCTCCGTGCAGATCGAGAACCTCGGGAAGATCGAAGAGGCGCTCAAAAGTCTCCAGTCTCCTCTCTGGCCGTCCGAATTCCTGCCGGCGATCGATCCGGTTCTCGCGGCGCAGGGCAAGGAGATCTATCGGATGGAGTGCGCCTCTTGCCACTCCCTGATCGATCGGACCAGCTCTCACCGGCAGTTCAGTGCCGTCATGATACCCATCACCGAGGTGCGGACCGATGACGCCATGGCCGACAATTTCGTCCGGCGCGTTGCCGTCCGGACCGGGCGCCTCCAGGGCTCCAAGGTGGACATCGTCGCCGGCGACACCTTCGGCCCGATCGCGACAGGCCGGGAAATCCTCGGTAATCAGGTGCTCGGCGCTCTGTTGGGCCAGAAGCTCGCGGTGACCGAGGCGGGAATCCTCGAGTACGTCGGCGTGATGAAGTCCGTACCCTTCGATCCCTTGTCCTACAAGGCACGTCCGCTCAATGGGATCTGGGCCACGGCGCCCTACCTCCACAACGGCTCCGTGCCGAGCCTCTGGGAGATCCTCCAACCCCAGGAAAAACGGACCAGGAAGTTCTCGGTCGGCAGCCGTGACTTCGATCCGGTCCATGTCGGCTTCCAGACCCGAGGCCGTCGCGGCGGCTTTGAGCTCGACACCACTCTGCCGGGCAACGCCAATGCCGGACACAACTACGGCACGTCACTGCCCGAGGAGCGGAAGTGGGCGTTGATCGAATACCTGAAAAGCCTCTGACGGGGCATGCACGAACGGAGGTCTGGATGCCACAAAGTATCTCAAGGGGGGCGATCCCCCTGGCCACCCTCTGTCTGGCGCTTGTTCTGGGACAGAACGCGAGCCCCGAAGACGACAAGGTCGTCGCGCCGCCTGCCATACCGGCCAGATCCATTACGAGGGGGCGCGCATCCAGATCGAGGGAGCCCCTTCGCTGGCGGACGGGTCGACCTTTCTCAACGAGTTGGCCGCGGCGATGCGGAAGACGGCTGAAGACGACACGAAATTCGAGCGCTTCGCCAAAAAGATCCTGAAACAGGGGTACAACGAGGAGAGGAGCGGGCCTTCCTCCGGCGGGTTCAAATTCGATACCACGCTCCCCGGAAACTCCAATCAGGGGCACGATGTCGGGAAATCTCTCAACGACGAGGAGAGATGGGCCCTGATCGAATATTTGAAGACCCTCTGAGCGGATCCCGAATCGCGGCTCCTGGGGGCCGGCGGTCGCCGCCCCCCAGGAGTCGACGTGCGTCAAGCCGCCAGGTTGCGGGCGATTTCGGAGATGCGCCCCTTCGCGTCGAAAACGCGCAGGGAGGAACGCCACTGCGGGAGGACCGCGCCGTCCGGCCCGGTGACCCGCCAGGGTCCCACGACGGCATCCCTCTCCTCCTGGGAGACGAAATCGCGGTCCGTCAGCGGAACGCTCAAGGCCTCCGGCGGAGGCACGTCGGTGCCGGCCACGAACGTGCGCAGCGGATGCGGGTTCCACCTGTGGGGGCCGTATTCGATCAGATCCGCCAGCATGGGGAAGGGGTGCCCGCCGCGGAGGAAACGTGGGATGTCGTCCAGCAGCTTGCCCATCCGCTGCCGCGAGGAGAAGACCTTGTCCGTCAGCTCCCGGTACCCGGCGATGAAATCGGTAAGCGACTCGCGGCGCGGACGGGTCACCAGCGTATACCCGGTGAAGTCGCGCAGCAGGGCGTTCGGAAGCAGAGCCGGCTCCGGGTCCGCCGCCAAACGGTGGAAATGGGGGGTGCCCGGAATCGGCGCCTCGAAACAGATGAAGCTGGGGACGTGCAGGCCGGATTCGGTCAGGAGCCTGGGAACCGATTCCATGTACGCGCAGTCGTCCGTCGTCGGGTTCAGCATCAGCCCCGAATCGACCAGGATGCCCTGCGCCCGGCACTGATCCATGACCTGGCGCGTCAGCTCGATCGCATTCTGATGCTTGTGCATGTCGGACAACGTTTCCGGATTGAAGCTCTCCAGCCCCATGAACAGATAGTAACAGCCGGCCTCAGCCATCATCCGGACGTGCTCGGGCCGGGAGACCACATTGAACGTGACCGCCGCGGACCAGTGGAGCTTCAGGGGAGCCAGGGCCTCGCACAGGCTGCGCAGATAGCCGAGATTCCCGCCGAAGTTGTTGTCCATGAACGCCACGATCCGCCGCATAGGCCAGGGCACCAGATCCCGCAGCATCTCCTGGCCCTGCCGGATGTCGCGCACAACCAGCTCGACCGGACGGACATGGTGGCGCGTTCCGATCGAGGTCAAGGCGCAGAATTCGCAGGTGAAAGGACAGCCGCGCGTGGCCTCCAGAGAGAGGGGCACCTTCTGCTTGCGCGCCAGCAGGTCGAAACGCGGCACCGGAACGCGGCACGGATCATACGGGCCGGAGACGTAGAGCGGTTGCAGATCCTGGCGGCAGAAATCCGCGAAGAGCCGCGGAACGGTGTCTTCCGGATCGCCGATGATCAATGCATCGAAAAAAGGCTGGCAGAGCTCGGGATAGGTGCTCGCGAGGATGCCGCCGAAAACCGTCCTGGCGCCCCGGAGGCGCCAGTAATGGGAGATCTGGCGGGCCCGGTCGAAGTCGGAATGCATGCTGCCGATGAACAGGAGATCGTAGTCCCGGGTCCAGTCCGGCTCTTCCCAGGTGTCGTTGATCACTTCGACTTCCACTTCCCGCGGAAGCAGCGCTGCGATGAGCGGACCGATCTGAGGCTGGAGAGCGCCGCGGTGATGCCTGCCCTTTCGGTGGTAATCCATGTGTGCAGTCAAAATACCGACTCTCATCTCATCTCCTCCGAATGGAAAAAGCCCACAGCCGGAATGGACCGGCGTTTTCCGGGTTCACCTGCACGAATTGATTTAACGAAGTATTTTAACAGCTTGCGGCGATGGCGTCGAGAAGCCGGCGGGCGTCGCGCAGGTCGGGCGTGTCGAGCCCTTCCTGAAAGGTGTCAAGGATCTCCGCGAGGAGGGATCGCGCCTCGCGGCTCCTCCCCTGCTCGTGGAGCCAACGGCCGAGGCTGGTGACCGCGCGGAGCTCCAGAGCCCGGGTGCCCTGGAGCCGGGCGATTTCGAGAGCCTGCCGGAAGGCGGCTTCGACTCCCGCGGCGCCGGAGTTGCGGCCCAGGATCTCGCCTTTCATCCGGTAGAGCTCCGCATCGTAGAAGACCACGGGCTCGTTATCCCGGGAAGCGAGGGCTTCCTCGATCGTAAACAGCCCTTCCTCCAGCCTGCCGGCCGTCACGTAGGCTTCGATCAGATAGGTCTGCCAATAGACCCGGGTGAGCCGCGGCCCGACGCCCTTGTGGATCTCCAGGCCCTGCCGTATCCGCGCGATTCCTTCCTCGGGGTCCCCGAGGTAGAGCAGGCTCCATCCGGAGCCGAACAGGGCCATGGCCAGGAAGAAGTTGAACCGCTGCTCACGGGTGAGCTCCAGGAGCTCTTCGGCGACCCGGTGCACTTTTTCGACATCCCGCAGCTCGTGCCACAGGATCATCTCGTGAACGGAAGCCGTGGCGCGGGCATAGGGAGAGAGAAACCCCCGGGCGAGGGCCAGATTGGCACCATTCGTCCGCACCGCCTCGTCCGGCCGGCCACAGAGCCACAGACTCCAGGAGTCATAGAGGAAGGGCACCAGGCTCATCTCCTCCCGGAACGCCTGGGCCAACCGGGCGCGGAGCTCTGGCCGATAGAGAGCCCGGGCCTGTTCGGCCACGCTCAACGCCTCCCGAAAAAACCCTTCGTAGAAGCACGTAGCGCTCTTGGCAACCAGACCGATGTAGACGTCCTCTTCACTCCCGCTGCCATCACGGCAGATCTCTTCGGTGAGCTCGAGGTAGGCCTGCCGTTGGCCGCGCAGGAGGTTGTGCTCGTAAAGACTGAACAGAACCGGGAGCAGCTCGGTCGTGTCTCCCAGCTCTCTGCACAGGACACGGCAACGAGTGGCATTCTCCTCGACCTCGCGTGGGGCGTACCCGCGGATCGGGACGAGAGCGACCCGCATAGTGGAGCGGAGGGCGAGCTCCTGCTCCGAGCTTTGCCTGGACGGGGGCAGGGTGGCCAGGAGCTCGAGCCCCTTGCGGCAGTGGCTCAGGGACTCTCGGAAGGCCGAGCGATGCCGCGCGTGGTGGGCGGCCTGCTGCAGGAAGTCGATCGCCTGCGGGATCTGCCCGGCCATTTCGAAATGATGGGCGAGGATCTCGGGCTCGGCCTCCGTTCCGGCGCGCCTCTCCTCCAGAGCGCGGGCGATCGTCTCGTGGATCTGCCGCCGCTGGCGTTGGAGGAGCGAAAGATAGGAGGCCTCCTGGAGGAGGGCGTGCTTGAACACGTAGCGTGCCTGGGCGCCCATCCCGCGGCGGTAGATGAGCTCGGCGCGGATCAGCTCGTCGAGACAGCGCCGCAGAGCTTCCTCTTCCATTCCGGAGATGGCCGCCAGCAACTCGAAGGAGAAGGCCCGGCCGATCACTGACGCGAGTTGGGCCACCTCCTTGGCCTCGCCCAGGCGGTCCAGCCGGGCCATCAGCGATCCGGCGAGAGTGGAGGGGATCTCCTTTTCCGACCCGACGCCTTCGAGCACGGTCTTGGTGAGCTCTTCGACGAAGAGAGGAACTCCATCGGTCTTGGCGACGATCTGCCGCCGCATCGCCGAAGGCAGATCGCGCGCTCCCGCGAGGCCGGCTACGAGGGCTTCGGTCTCCCCGTCCGTCAGGCGCTCCAGACTGATCTGCGTGATGCCCGCCCAGTTCCGCCAGGAAGGCTGGATCTCGGGCCGGAAGGTCGCGATGAGCATCAAGGAGAGCCCGGCCATTTCGCCGAGAAGGGAGTCCAGAAGCTCCACCGTCGAGGGGTCGATCCAGTGGAGGTCTTCGACGATCAGGACGAGCGGCCCGCGCTGCGCCTTCTCCGCCAGCAGCACGAGCAGGACCTCCAGCGTCCTCTGGCGCCGCGCATCCTGGGTCATGGCGAGCCGGAGAAATCCATCCGAGGAGTGGCCGAGGAAGGAGGCCACCACCGCGGCATTCTCTTCCGGTTGCGGGATCCTGTAGTCGCGCAGAAGACCTTCGAGCCGGTGCATCTTCTGGACGGGGCTCGCATCCGCCGGTGTGAAGACCAGACGCTCCAGGATCTCGATGACCGGCGAGAGAGGCGTGCTCCGGCTGTACGGCGAGCCGTAGCCGACGAGCCACGTCGCCTGATCCGCGAGGCTCTCCCGCAGAGCCCGGACCAGACGCGACTTGCCGATCCCCGCTTCTCCCCGGATCATCACCGCCTGCCCGCTCCCGGAGCAGGCGATCCGGAAGCGGTCGATCAGAAGGCCGAGCTCGCGTTCGCGGCCCACCAGAGGCGTCATTTCGTCCGAGCCGCTCAAGGCATCGAGCGCCTCCG
>DATHUD010000269.1:0-21473 GCA_035462575.1 Thermoanaerobaculia bacterium
GGACTCCCACGGCCGCCTCGGGATTTCCTCCCTGAGCCAGGGTGTCCGCCTCCCGAGCGTGGGCCACCGCCTCGTGGAGGAGGACGGCCACGGCCGCGGGCCCCAGCACGGCCACGCCCCGGAAAGGCTCGGCGAGGTGCGTCGCCGACCGCGCGCGGAAGAGGGCCACGATCGCGGAGGCCGTGGCACCGATCGCCTCCGCGTCCAGGCGGGGCAGGAGCGCGCCGTAGCGCCCCCAGGACGAGTCCACCGCGCAACTGTAGAAGGTCTCGGTCTCGCCCCCGGGCACGAGGCGCGGCCCCATGACCTGCACCCAGCGGCGATGGCGGCGCACGGTCAGGCGGAAGGGGAAGCCGACGTGGTGGGCGCGCACGCCGCGGGCCACGGCGCCCGGAAAGTCGAACAGCTCCGGCGCCGCGGGCGTCTCCGTGAAGGGGGCCATCTGGAGCGTGGGCTCGGGGTAGGTCGCGGAAGGCAGCGCCCGGGCCACCTGCCGCAAGGCCTCGGCGAAGGGGCGGGACTCGACGGCGTCCCGCGACGCGAGCCACGTGCGTCCCTCGCGGGCCAGGCGGACGGCGAAGCCCTCCTCGCGCCAGACCCGGAGGCCCGGCGGCTCGCCGTCCGGCGGGAGCTCGACGTCCTCCCGCCGCTCGAAGAAAGCGTCGACCACGTCCTCCGGATTTTCGGCGATCTGGGAGAGGGTGCGGGCGACGGCGGCGGTGTCCAGCTCCGAGAACGGCATGGGGGCGGATTGTGGCACGGGCTTGAGATAAGATCCACGCCGCCATGACCCAGGTTCTCACGGAACGAATCGAAGAGCTGAAGAAGCGTCTCGCCGCGGCGGAGGTGGGCGGAGGCAAGGACCGCATCGAGCGCCAGCACGCGGCGGGCAAGCTCACCGCCCGCGAGCGCGTCGAGCTGCTCCTGGACGCCGGCTCCTTCGTGGAGATCGACGCCCTCATCGCCCACCGCTGCCGGGACTTCGGGATGGACAAGGTGCCGCCGATCCCGGGCGACGGTGTCGTCGGCGGCTACGGCACGGTCGACGGCCGCGTCGTCTACGTCTTCGCCCAGGACTTCACGGTCTTCGGCGGATCGCTCTCGGAGACCAACGCCGCGAAGATCTGCAAGCTGATGGACCTCGCGATGGAAAACGGCGCGCCGCTCGTGGGCCTGAACGACTCCGGGGGCGCCCGCATCCAGGAGGGGGTGGCCTCGCTCGGCGGCTACGCGGACATCTTCCTGAGAAACACCCTGGCGTCGGGAGTGATCCCGCAGATCAGCGCCATCCTGGGCCCGTGCGCGGGCGGCGCGGTCTACTCGCCGGCCATCACCGACTTCATCCTGATGGTCGAAGAGACGAGCTACATGTTCGTGACCGGCCCCGAGGTCATCAAGACGGTGACGCACGAGGAGGTCACCAAAGAGGAGCTGGGCGGGGCCTCGACCCACGCGGCCAAGAGCGGCGTCTGCCATTTCACGGTGCCGAACGACGCCTCGTGCCTGGCGGCCATCCGCGAGCTCCTCTCGTACCTGCCGAGCAACAACCTGGACGATCCGCCGCCCGGCACGAGCGAGGACGATCCGAACCGGGAGAACGAGGCGCTGAACGCCCTCGTGCCCGAGGATCCGAACAAGCCGTACGACATCAAACAGCTCATCACCCAGGTGGTGGACGACGGCAAGTTCTTCGAGGTCCACGCCCAGTACGCGCGAAACATCGTGGTGGGCTTCGCCCGGTTCGGCAACCGCTCGGTGGGGATCGTGGCCAACCAGCCGGCGTATCTGGCGGGCGTGCTGGACATCGACGCGTCCCTGAAAGGGGCGCGCTTCGTGCGCTTCTGCGACGCGTTCAACATCCCGCTCGTCACCTTCGAGGACGTGCCCGGGTTCCTGCCGGGGACGCAGCAGGAGTACGGCGGGATCATCAAGCACGGGGCGAAGCTCCTCTACGCCTATGCCGAGGCCACGGTGCCGAAGATCACGGTGATCACCCGCAAAGCCTACGGCGGCGCCTACTGCGTGATGTCCTCCAAGCACCTGCGGACGGACGTCAACTTCGCCTACCCCACGGCCGAGATCGCGGTGATGGGGCCGGAAGGCGCGGTCAACGTCCTCTACCGCCGGGAACTCGAAGAGGCGGGGGCGGACGCCCCCCGCGTGCGGGCCGAGAAGGTGGCGGAGTACCGGGCCAAGTTCTCGAACCCCTACATCGCGGCCGAGCGCGGCTTTCTGGATTCGATCATCGAGCCGAAGCGCACCCGGCCGGAAATCATCCGCGCCTTGCGGCAGCTCGGGACCAAGCGGCAGAGCCTGCCGCCCAAGAAGCACGGCAACATCCCACTGTGACCCGCTTTGAAGCGGGACCGGAAGTCTTCTGTTTTCTTGACATGCAGGCGGCCCGTGGGGCAAGCTGACCGTCGCCCGAAAGCGCCGTCACGAAGCTGTACGAATCGATGAAAGGGGCCGGGTGGGGCGGTCGTCCAAGGAGGACACATGAGAGAGAAAGATCGGGAGCTCAAGCGCCGGCGCCAGCGTCGGAACAAGCGGTTGATGAGGCGGGGCCAGGAGGAGATCCGGCCCGTGGAGAGGCCGGCGGGCTCCAAGCGCACCCCGAAGAAGCCGCCCTCGCCCGCCGAGGCGGCTCCGGGAGGCCCGGCCGCGGCCGTCGAGCCGCCCGCCGAGGGCGAGAAGAAGAAGCCCGCGGCCAAGAAGGCTCCCGCGGCCAAGAAGGCCCCAGCGGCCAAAAAGGCTCCTGCCCCGGCTCCGGCCCCGGCCCCGGCTCCGGCAGAAGAGGAGGAAGGGACCGCCGAGGGTGGGCCCGGACCCGAGGGGCAAGGGGAATCCTGAGGCCCGCCGCTTTGCTCCCCCGCGGAACCCGAGCCGCCCCGGACCTCCTCCGCGGGAGTAGCCCCATCTGAACAGCACGATGCGCAGCCGACCGCCGGCGGGTGACCGTTCCCGCCGAGGAGACTTCCGATGCCGGACTACCGTTCGCTGAAAGCCGCCGATCCCGAGATCTACCAGGCCATCGCCGACGAGCGGTCGCGCCAGAACCTCGGGCTCGAGCTCATCGCCTCGGAAAACTTCGTGAGCCGCGCCGTGCTCGAAGCGGCGGGCTCGGTGATGACCAACAAGTACGCCGAGGGCTATCCCGGGAAGCGCTACTACGGCGGCTGCGAGTTCGTGGACGTGGCCGAGCGCCTGGCGATCGAGCGCGCCAAGCAGCTCTTCGGCGCCGAGCACGTGAACGTCCAGCCCCACAGCGGCACGTCGGCCAACATGGCGGTCTACTTCGCGATGTTGAAGCCCGGCGACAAGCTGATGGGCATGGACCTCTCCTCCGGCGGCCACTTGACCCACGGCCACCGCCTCTCCTACTCCGGCCGCGACTTCCAGGTGATCGCCTACGGCGTGGACCGGGAGACGGAGCGGATCGACTACGACGAGGCCGAGCGCCTGGCGATCGCGGAGCGGCCGAAGCTGATCATCTGCGGCGCCTCGGCCTACAGCCGGGTGATCGATTTCGAGCGCTTCCGCCAGATCGCCGACAAGGCGGGCGCGCTCCTGATGGCCGACATCGCCCACATCGCGGGCCTGGTCGCCGCCGGCATTCATCCCTCGCCGGTTCCGCACTGCCACTTCGTCACCACGACGACTCACAAGACGCTGCGCGGCCCGCGGGCCGGGATGGTGATGTGCAAGGAGGAGTTCGCCAAGGAGATCGACCGCGCGGTCTTCCCCGGCATCCAGGGCGGGCCGCTCATGCACATCATCGCGGCCAAGGCCGTGGCCTTGAAAGAGGCGCTCACGGACGAGTTCCGCGACTACCAGCGCCAGATCGTGGAGAACGCCCGGGCCCTCGCGGCCCGCCTCGCCGGCCACGGCTTCCGGATCGTCTCCGGCGGCACGGACAACCACGTCTTCCTGCTCGACGTGGCGAAAGCGGGGCTCACTGGCAAGGTCGCCGAGAAGGCGCTCGAGGCCGCCAACATCACGGTCAACAAGAACACCATCCCCTACGACCCGAACCCGCCGCTCGTGGCGTCCGGCATCCGCATCGGCACCCCCGCCTTGACCACCCGGGCGATGAAGGAGCCCGAGATGGAGCACGTGGGCGACTTCATCGCCATGGCGCTCCGCGCGCCGGACGACGCGGGCGTGCAAGAACAGGTGCGCGGCAAGGTGCGCGACCTCTGCGAGCGGTTCCCGCTCTACGATCCGCTGATGTAGGCGGGAGGGGGGACTCCGAACCGCTCCCGCAGCCCTTTCCTAATCTCTCCAATCAGAAAGATCGAGCCGCAGGCGACCAGGGTCTTGCTCCCCAGGGCCAAAGCCCGGTCGAGCGCTTTTTCGGGATCGGGCTCGACCACGACCTCCTGGCCGGCGAGGAGGGCGGCGAGCTCGGCCGGATCCTTGGCGCGGGGACTTTGCGGCGTGGTCAGGACCCAGCTCCGGGCGTGCGGGGCGAGGAGCTCGATCATCCGGGCGTAGTCCTTGTCGGCCAAGACGCCGAAGAGAAAGTCGACCCGCTCCCCCATCCGTTCGAGAAATGCGGTGAGGACGGCGGCCCCCGATTCGTTGTGGGCGGCGTCCAGCACGGAGCGTTGTCCGCCGGGGAGATCCACGGCTTCGATGCGGCCGGGCCAGCGGGCTGCGGCGGCCCCGGCCGCGATCGCCTCCGCGCTGATCTCAAGGATCTCCGCCGCCCGCACCGCGAGGCCGAGGTTCTTGGCCTGGTGGTCTCCCACGAGAGCGAGGCAGAGGTCGTAGCGGCGGACGGGAGTCCTCAGCCGGACCGCCTGCCCGTTCCAGCCCAGCGGCTCGATCTTCTCGATCTCGACCTCGTCCGACGCGAAAGCGAGGCGGGCCCCCACGAGCGCGGCGGACTCCCGGACCGCTTCGGCGGGCTCGGCGTCCTCGATCCAGACGAGGGCGGGGCGGCCGGGGCGGAGGATGCCCGCCTTTTCGCGGGCGATGGCCGCCAGGGTGTTCCCGAGGAATTCCTGGTGGTCGAAGGCGATCGGGGTGATCACCGACAGGATCGGGTCGCAGAGGTTCGTGGCATCGAGCCGGCCGCCCAGCCCGACCTCGACGACCGCGAGGTCGACCTCCGCCTCGGCGAAGAAGAGGAAGGCGGCCACGGTGAGCGCCTCGAAGTAGGTGGGCGGCGTGCCCTCGGTGCGCTCGGACGTGCCGACGATCCGCTCGAGGAGCGCGCCCAGGCGGCCGGGCTCGATCGCCCTTCCGTCGATCCGGAGCCGCTCTTCGACCGTCTCCAGATGCGGCGAGGTGTAGAGGCCGGTCCGGTAGCCGGCGGCCTCCGCCATGGCGGCCAAGAGAGCCGAGGTCGACCCCTTGCCGTTGGTCCCCGCGACGAGGACGGCCGGGAAACGGCGCTGGGGATCGCCCAGCGCCGCCAGGAGCTGGCGGGTCTTCTCGAGCCCCAGGCGGATCCCTGAGGCCTCGAGGCGGGAGAGGAGGGTGAGCGGGTCTACACCAGGTGCCGGAGGCACCGCGCGATCGTCTCTTTCATCTCGGCCCGCTTGACCACGAGGTCGAGAAAGCCGTGCTCCAGGAGGAACTCGCTCCGCTGGAAGCCTTCGGGGAGGCTCTGGCGGATCGTCTGCTCGATGACTCTGGGACCGGCGAAGCCGATCAGGGCGCCGGGCTCGGCGATGTTGAGGTCGCCCAGCATGGCGAAGGAGGCGGTGACGCCTCCGGTCGTCGGATCGGTCAGGATCGAGATGTAGGGGAGGTGGGCCTCGTGGAGGCGCGCCAGGGCGGCCGAGATCTTCGCCATCTGCATGAGCGAGAGCACGCCCTCCTGCATGCGGGCGCCGCCCGAGGCGGAGACGATGAGGAGCGGCCAGCGCCGCTCGAGGGCGCGCTCGGCGGCGCGGGTGATCTTCTCGCCCACGACCGAGCCCATGGAGCCGCCCATGAAGCGGTACTCCATGGAGGCGAGGACCACCGGGATGTCCTCGAGCGTCCCCTGCACCACCACGATCGCGTCGCGCTCCCCCACCGCCTGCTGGTAGGTCTTGAGGCGGTCCCGGTAGCGCTTGGTGTCCCGGAAGGAGAGCGGATCAGTGGGGCTCACCCCGGTGAAGAGCTCCCGCGGCTCCTCGTCATCCAGGAGGAGGGCGATGCGCGTGCGGGCGTCGATCCGGAAGTGGTAGTCGCACTTGGGGCAGACGCGGAGGTTCCTGTCGAGATCGCGCGAGTAGACGATCTCCTTGCACCCCTCGCACTTGACCCAAAGGCCTTCAGGGACGGTGCTGCGCGGCCGATCCGCGCGGATCGGCTTGGGCTTCTTGGTCTTTCGGAACCAGGCCATGGGAACGGGAAGGCGCCACGCGCCAGGGCGTGACGAGATCCGGACCGGAGGGAGACGTCAAAGTCCCCGCCGGATCAGACCTCCGAGGCGCCGTGCCCCTCCTCGGCGTCGAGGTCGTTGGGAATCCCCAGGCGCATGCAGGCCGCGTCATACATCTGGCGGGAGGCCTTCTTGGCGTTCTGCAGCTCGGCCAGCCGGTCTTTGACCTTGGCGAGCTCCTCTTCGATGTGGCGATCGAGCTCTTCCATCTCCTGCCGGGTCACGGCGAGAGTGTTCTCGTAGAACTTCCTCTGTTGATCGGTGAGGCTCATGGTCTCTTCTTTTCCTCCGAATCGCGCGGCCGACGTTCTATGATCATCATTCAGAATCGCGATTGCGAGCCGGCATCATAGCTTGAACGGAATCCTCAGGCGGGCCCACATCCGGACCCGGACGCCCTCTTTGGTGGCGGGCCGGTACCGGGCGTTCCTCGCGGCGCCCAGGGCGGCTTCATTCAAACCGACGTTCTGCTTGATCGGCTCGACCATCCGCACGTCCTGGACCCGGCCGTTCTCGTCCACCAGGACCGAGACGACGACGACTCCTTCAACCCTCAGGGTCCGGGCGACGGGAGGATACTGCGGATTGGTAAAGCTGACAAGTTGTGGCGCTACGACTCCCGGCCCCGCCTCGACCAGGTCGCCCACCCGGACGCGGGGCGCCTCCGGCTCGGGCGCGGGCTCCGGGGCGGCGGGGCGTTGTTCCTCGACCTGGGGCTTCGGGGGCGGCTCGGGCTCGGGCTCGGCCTCTACGGGAGCCGGGGTGGGGGCGGGAGGAGGAGCCGTTTCGAGGACGGCCTGCTGCGGCGCGGGCGTGGGAGTGGCGGCGGGCGCCGGAGCCTGCGGCGCTCCGGGAGGCGCCTTGTTGGCGTTCTTCTTCGCGAGCTCGAGCTCCTTTTTGAGCCGCGCCTCCTCGGCGTCGAGCTTCTTGCGGAGATCCGCCTCCTGCTGGGCGAGCTTCTCGTCCATCATCCCCTGCAGATTCCCCATGTCGACCGGTGCGGCGCCGGCGGCGGGAGCCGCTCCCCCGGGCTGCGCCTGGGCGGTCTGGGGCAGGGCCGCCGGAGTCACCGCCGCGGCCGGACCGGCGGCACCCTGGGCGGGAGCCGGAGTCTCCTCGGCGGGAGGCGGGACGCCGGCGTCCTTCTTCCGGCTCAGGAACCAGAAGGTGAGGACGGCGACGACGATCAACGCGGCGATCGCGGCGTAGAGGAGGCTGCGGCTCCTCTTTCCCCCCTCCTCCTCGACCACCACATCGCCCACGGGAGCCACAGCCTCGACCGGGGCCTCCCCCGCGGAGAAGGCGCGCGGCTCGGGCGCCGCCTCGGCCGGCACCAGGACCGGGAAAGGGATCGGCATCGGAGGCGGCGCGGGCTCCTGGGCCTCGACCGGCTCGGCCGAGAGGGCGCGGGCGATGAAGGCCGCGAGGTCCGTGGGGGAGGGCGACGGCGTCAGGCTCGCGAGGACGGCCTCGATCTTCTGCTTCATCTCCCCGGCCGAGGCGAAGCGCTGCTGCGGATCGACCGCGAGCGCCCGGGCCACGATCTCGTCCACCTCGCGGGGGATCGACGGGTCCACCTGGCGCGGAGTGCGGGTGCGGCCCTGGCGGACGAGCTCCAGCACGGAGATCTCGGTGTCGCCCGGGAACTGCCGCTCGCCGGTCACCATCTCGAAGAGCACGGCGCCGAGCGAGAAGAGGTCGGAGCGGGCGTCGACCGGCCGGCCCCAGGCCTGCTCGGGGGACATGTACTGGAGCTTTCCCTTCAAGGCGCCGATCTGGGTGTGGCCGGCCGCGGCCTGGCTCACCGCCTTGGCGATGCCGAAGTCGCAGAGCTTGACGTCCCCCTCGTAGGTCAGGAGCACGTTCTGCGGGGAGACGTCCCGGTGGACGATCCCCATCTCCCGCTCCTCGAAGTCGCGCTTCCTATGGGCGTAGTCGAGAGCGCTCGCGAGCCGCGCGGCGATCAGGAGAGCGAGCCCCAAGGGGAGCTTCATCCCCCGCTTCCGGGCTGAGTTCAAGAGCGACCGCAGATCCTTGCCCTCGACGTACTCCATCGCGATGTAGAAGTCGCGGCCGAGCTTGCCCAGGTCGTAGATGTGGACGATGTTCGGGTGCGAGAGCTGGGCCGCGAGCTTCGCCTCGTCGATGAACATGCCGACGAACTCGGAGTTGTCGGTCATGTGGGGGAGGATCTTCTTGATGGCGACCGTCTTCTGGAAGCCCTCGACCCCCCGCATGCGCGCCTTCCACACCTCGGCCATGCCGCCCACGGCGATCTTCTCGAGCAGCGTGTACTGCCCGAAGCGCTCGCCGGGCTGATCGCCCTCGTCGCCGAGCATCACCGGGATGCGCTGCGTGGCGGCGAAGTCCTGGGGCGGCCGGACCGGGGGCGCGGCCGGAGCGGAAGGAGCGGCCGGGGCCGGCCGGGCGGAGAGGAACGGCGGAGCTTCGACCGGAGCGGCCACGGGGGGCGCCGGAGCCGGCGCGACCGGAGCCGGCGGCGACTCGACCGGCCGGGGAGGCGCGGCCTCGCGGACCTGGGGAACGGCGGCGGTCGCCACCGGGGACACCGGCGCCGGGCGCGGCGGCGGCGCGGGAGCCGCGGCCGGGGGCTCGGGCCGGCGGCCGGGCCGGGCGAGCTCTTCGAGCTCGGAGAAGTCGAAATCGCCCACCACCGTCCGGGGCTTGCGCACCGCCGTCCCTTCCTGGGGAGGCACAGCGGCAGCCGCCGGGGGCGGCGCGGGGGCCGGGGCGGGAATCGGGGCCGGTATGACGGGAACCGGGGCCGGGCGCACCTCCTGCGGGGCCGGGGGAGCGGCGGCGGGAGCCGGAGGCGCAACCACCGGGGGCGCCGGAGCCGGGGCGGCCGGCCGGATCACGCCCGATTTGGTCCTCCCGAGCTCCAGGTTCGAGAGGGTCTTGCTCAGCATGGCGTCGACGTCCGCCCCTGTGCTGGTTTCGGCCCGGCGCGGCGGCGGCGCGGCAGGGGCTGGCGGCGCGGCCGGGCGCGGCCGGGACTCGACGCCCAGCCCGGAGAGGGTCTGTTCCAGCTTGCGGTTGACGTCGTCGTTCTGGGGGCCGGGAGGCGGCGGGGCGGGCGCCTTCGGGGGCGCCGCGGCGACCGGCATCAAGGGCGGCCGGGGCGGCGGCGCGAGAGCCGGCCCGGAGAGCCCTCCTCCATCGCCCTCCACCTCGGCCAGCACGTCGCCGAAGATGTCCGCCGAAGTGAGCTTGTGCTCCTGGACCGGGGCCGCGGGCCCGGCCGGCGGCTGGCGCCGGGAGAGCAGGGCGCGCCGCGCCGCGAGGACCAGGTCCTGATCGGAGAAGGGCTTGGCCAGCACGTCGTCCGCCCCGCCGGGACGGGCCTGCCCCTCGGGCACGAGCCCCAGGACGCCGGGGCCGCCCGCGCTGCGGGAAAACGATCCCCAGAGGGACTCGGCGCCCGGCGTGCCGGCGTTCACGAGCACCAGGTCCGGCGCCTCCGAGGCGGCCCACAGCAGAGCCTGGTCGGCCTCCGAAACCACCCGGACACTCCATCCCTCGGCGCGGAGAGCACTGTTGATCCGTTCCACGTAGCGCGGTTCCTGCTCGACGACGAGGATCGAGGGCATACACCGGTCTCCAAAGAGTAGACAGCAAGCCTTTCTAACATCCTCGCCCCCTCCAGTCAATCGCGGGAGCCCCTAAACAGCTTGATTTTCAAAGGATTTAACGTACCTTGGCCGCGGGGGACGCCTCCTGTAGAATCAACTTCCCCTCGAACGCGGTCAGGAGCTTTCATGTCAGGCCACAGCAAATGGAGCACGATCAAGCACAAGAAGGCGGCGACGGACGCCCGCCGCGGCAAGCTGTTTTCCCGCATCCTGCGGGAGATCACCGTGGCCGCCCGCCTGGGCGGCGCCGATCCCAAGGGGAATCCGCGCTTGCGGACCGCCATCCTGGACGCGCGGTCCAACAGCATGCCGAACGACAACATCGAGCGCGCGATCAAGAAGGGCACCGGCGAGATCGAGGCCGAAGTCTACGAGGAGGTCGTCTACGAGGGGTACGGGCCCGGCGGGGTCGCGATGCTCGTCGAAGGGGTGACCGACAACAAGAACCGCACCGCGGGGGAGATCCGCCACATCTTCACCCGCCACGGCGGCAACCTGGCCGAGGCCGGCAGCGTCTCCTGGATGTTCCACCGCCGCGGCTACTTCGCGATCGACAAGAGAGTCATGGACGAGGAGAAGGTCATGGAGCTCGCCCTGGAGCTCGGAGCCGACGACGTCTCGGTCGAGGAGGAGGACGTCTACGAGATCTACACGCCGATGGAGAGCTTCCTCACGGCCCAGGAGGAGCTGGAACACCGGAACGTGCCCACCACGGCCAAGCAGCTCGCCATGATCCCGCAGAACTACATTCCCGTGCCCGAAGACCGGGTCCGCCAGCTCCTGCGGCTTCTCGAGGCCCTGGAGGACCATGAGGACGTCCAGAACGTCTGGGCGAACATGGACGTGGACGAGAAGGTCCTCGAAGAGCAGTCCCGCTGACGTGCTGATCCTGGGGCTCGATCCGGGCAGTCTCCACACGGGCTACGGCCTGGTCGAGCGGCACGGCTCCGCGCTCAAGGCGCTCGGCGCCGGCCGCTTCTCCTGTCCCAGGGGCATGGAGCTCCCCAATCGCCTCGCCTACATCGGGCGGTGCCTGGAGGAGATGGTGGTGAAGCAGCCCCCGGACCTCGCGGTGCTCGAGACCCCCTTCCATGGGATGAACGCCCGGTCGCTCATCGTCCTCGCCCAGGCCCGGGGGGTGCTCCTCGCGGTGCTCGCGAGCCGCGGCATCGAGATCCGGGAGTACAGCCCGGCCGAGGTCAAGTCGGCGGTCACCGGCAACGGCCGGGCCGACAAGACCCAGGTCGCCCACATGGTGAAGCTCCTCCTCGCGACGGCCGGGGACGGCTGGGCGAGCGACGCCACCGACGCCCTGGCGCTCGCCTTGTGCTGCGCCCAGCGGCTCCGGCTCGACCGTCTCCGGGAGCCTGCCCGCGGTGTCAAGTAGTTGTGCTACCATGCATCCTTGCTTCTCGGGACTTTCGTCTTGAACCACCGAACCGTCGAACTTCGCTCGCCGTAGACCGATATGGCCTTCCAGGGCTCGCTCAAAGAGCTGCCGCTCCCCGACATCATCCAGTTGGTCTCCGTCTCGGGTAAAACCGGGGTGTTCTCGCTCCGCCGGAACGGGGATTCGACCGGCGAGATCTACCTGCGCGGCGGCCAGATCGTCCACGCCCACGTCGGCGACCTCCAGGGCGAGGAGGCGATGTACGAGCTGGCGATCTGGCCCGAGGGCGACTTCGTCTTCACCCCCGGCCAGGAGACCGACGTCACCACGATCCAGAAGTCGAACACCAACCTCCTCATGGAGGCGGCGCGGCGGATCGACGAGTGGCAGATCCTCTCGAAGCGCATCCCCTCGACGCGCCTCGTCCCGGTCTTCACCCACCAGGCGACCACGACCTCGGTGTCGCTCACTCCCCAGGAGTGGGCGCTGATCTGCAAGATCGACGAGCGCCGCACCATCGAGGAGGTCGCGATCGGGCTCAACATGAGCCCCTTCGAGGCTTGCAAGCTTCTCTACGGCCTCATCACCTCGGGGCTCGTGACGCTCAACGAGGACCTCTCCCGGCTGCGGACCGAGCGCCTCCACAAGATGACCCCCGAGGAGCTCTCGGCCGTGGCCGAGAGCATCCACCAGCAGGGCCGGACGTTGTTGTCCGGACATTCCCGCCAGGCCGACCTCGAGATCCCCTATCGCATGACCCGGGCGGAGATGGAGGGCGGGCGGGGTGTCGAAGCGGTGCTGGACCTGGTGCGCGCCGAGGAGAAGGTGGTCTCGGCCGCCCTCGGGCCCAACCAGAGCAAGTCCTTCCTCGACCGGGTCTCCCAGCTCCTGAACCGCTGACGCCAGGCCCGCTCCCCGAACCGCGGGCGGGCCGGGCTAGAATCCTCCTCAAATGCCAACCTGGAGCCGCACCTCGCGCCTGTGGTCCTTCCTGGCCCTCCTCCTCCTCTGCACGCCGGTCAGCGCCTGGCAGGCGCAGGAGCCTCCGCCTCCGCCCGAGGAAGAGCAACCCGTCCCCGCGGAGCCACAGCCCCCCGCTCCGACCGAGCCCCGCAAGCCGGACGAGCCGGAGCTCCAGCCCGGCCTCCCGTCGGCCGAGGAGCAGGGAGAGGGTCCCGATGAGGAGGAGGAAGAGGAGGGGGTCGAGACGCCCCGGCCGCCCGGGGAGAGGAACCTGCCGCGCCTCGACGTCTACTTCCCCGAAGGCGAGCTCGACCTCCGGATCAACCGGCTGATCAACAAGGTCTTCTTCGAGGGGCAGGTCAAGTACAACTTCATCGAGGGGGACATCACGGCCTTCCTGCGGTACCGCTACTACGGCTACAAGCGGACCACCCAGTTCACCGTCTTCGACTCGATCGAGTTCGACGACATCGACGAGGACGTGAACAACGACTTCGACCGGGTGCGCGGGACGCTCCTCCTCTTCCAGTGGCCCGTGAGCTACAACCACCGGACCTTCCTGATGACCGAGATCGACCGGATCAGCTCCAACAAGGTCGACACCATCGACCGGCTGGAGGTGGTGGGCAAGACCAACACCTTCGTCCGCCTGGGCTACCAGCTCGGCACTCCGGACGAGGGGCGGTCGAGCGCCATCGCGGGGGAGACCCGGGCGCGCACGGAGCGGCTCTTCTCGGCGTTCCGCGAGTTCGGTCCGGGCGCCTCCACCGTGACGGCCGCGGCCACCTACGGCTTCGAGCTCGGGATCGGCGACTTCGATTACGTCAAGCTCGAGCTCGAGGCCCTGAGGCGCTTCGACGTCACCACCCGGAGCTTCCTCGTGGGGCGGATCCGCGGCGGCGCCATTCCCTACACCGCGGATGTGGAGGAAGTGGTGACGACGACACCGGACGACCCGCTGAATCTCTATGACGTCCCCCGGTCCGAGTTCCTGCGGCTGGACGGGCGGGACAACCTGAAGGGGCTGGACGAGCGGACCTACGGCACCCATCTCCTCCTGACCACCTGGGAGTACTTCGTCCCCTGGTTCATCGAGGAGAAGCGGGATTTCCTCAAGCTCGAATGGCAAAATTTCTATTGGGTCTTGTACGCAGGAGCTGGCAACACCGGCTTCGACCAGGACATCTATACGGACTTCGGCTCCTACATCCCCGACGTCGGCGTCGGTTTCGAGTCTTCTCTGCGGCTCAGGAAGTACAGATTCTTCCTTTCCGGGATCGTGGCACAGGCTTTGAAAGGTGATGGAGGAGTGGAGGCGCGTATCTCGGTCAAGTCCTACCGTTGACCGGTCCTTGACCGGATGATTCTTGACCGGGCGGTCGCATGCCCGATATTTTACAAGTTGTTGCAGTGCAGTGGAGTTAAGCTCGGGCCACGCAGGCCCGATGCAGTATTGGCTCACAGCCGGAGGAGAACCGATGAAGCTGAAAACTCTTCTCGTCGCTCTGCTGTTGAGTCTCGTTCCTGCCCTGGGTTCGGCCGCGGAGCAAGCCAACGCGCCGACGGTGACGGGTGAAACGGGTCTCTTCACGCTCTTGAGTGGCGACACTTTGCCTCGTGGAAACTGGTCCTTTGGTCTTTATTACAACAACTGGGACCGGGTTCTCGATCTCGACGGGATCGACGTCGAGGAAGAGAGCGTGGACTGGAACCGCCTGAGCGCGAGCCTGGGCTATGGCATCACCGACCGGTGGGAGGTGAGCCTCGCGGTTCCGTACGAGGATTACAACTTCGACCTGCGGGGCGCGGACCTGGACGCCTCCGGGCTGGGCAACGCCCGCCTGGGCACCAAGTTCCGCCTGCTCGGGGGAGCGGGAGATCCTTCCACGCTCGCCCTGAACCTCTTTGTAGAACTTCCCACGGGCGATGACGACATCGCCTCCGACGACCCCGGCTTTGGCGCCGGCCTCGGCTGGCGCGTCAACAAGTGGGTCTTCGACGTCGGCTACCGCACCCCGGGCGACGACTTCGCGGATGAGCTCCATGGCGGCCTCGGCTACGTCGGGCAGGTCTCCGAGCGGCTCGACTGGATCACCGAGGTCGCCGGCACCTTCTACTCGGGCGACGACCGGATCGGCTTCGAGGACGCCTATGACCTGACCACCGGCGGCCGCCTGTGGCTCGGCGACGGCAACTGGGCTTTCAACTTCGCCCTGCGCACCGACCTCGCCCAGTTGGGCGACATCGACGAGCACTGCCCGATCGGCGGCCTCCTCGGCCTGACCTACTTCCCGCGTCTCTTCGTGCGTGAAGAGCCGGCTCCGCCGCCGGCCCCCGAGCCGCCTCCGCCGCCGGCTCCGGCTCCGCCCCCGCCGCCGGCCCCGGCTCCGCCGCCTCCGCCGCCGCCGGCCCCCGCGCCCCGGCCCGAGGAGCGGGTGACGGTCAACTTCACTCCGGGCAGCGCACGGCTCTCGAACATCGCCAAGGCGAAGCTCGACGAAGTGGCCCTCAAGATGAAGCAGGACCCGGACCTCCGCGCCCAGGTGATCGGCTACACCGACGCCTCCGGCTCGGCCAACGCCAACCAGCGGATGAGCGAGCAGCGGGCCCAGGCCGTGAAGAACTACCTGGTCACCCGCCACGGCATCGATCCCAGCCGGATCACGACCGAGGGCCGCGGCTCCGCGGACTCCACGGGCAATGCCGAGGACGATCGGAGAGCGGTCGTCATCCTGACCGTCCAGTAACCGGTCAGGACATCGCTCGAGCCATCGAAGGCCCCGCCGCAAGGCGGGGCCTTTTTTTATCCTTGAGCCTCTTCCGCGGTGTTCCCCAGGCTCTCCCGCCGCAGGGAAACGATGGCGCCCAGGAGCCCCGCGAGGCCCCCCAGGCCGATCAGGACGGCGATCTGGGCGATCGTGAGGAAGTCCGTGGCCACGACCGAGGCCACGAGGCTCTCCCGGCTCTGGCTCTCGACCCCGCGATACGCGGCGTAGAGGGCCGCGCTCGCCAACCCGCCGCCCAGAAGGCCCTGGAGCAGGCCTTCGGCGTAGAACGGGCCGCGGATGAAGAACTCCGTGGCGCCCACGAGGCGCATGATGCCGATCTCCTCATGGTGGAGGTAGGCCGTGAGGCGGATCACGCTCGCGATGGTGAAGATCGCGGCCGCGAGGAGCCCCCCCGCGAGGGCGACGCCCACTCCGCGCACCACCGCCACCGCCGCCTCGAGCTGGCCCAGCCACTCCCGGTCGTCGTCCACGAGCGTAACCTCCGGCCGCTGGCGCCAGGCGTCGATCCACCGCGCCACCTCCCGCGAGCGGGCCGCCTTCTCCCCGATCCCCACCTCGATCGAGGCGGGCAAAGGTTCCTCTTCCCACCCCGCGACCAGGTCCGCGAGGCCGGGGAAGACCTCCTTGAAGCGCTCCCGGGCCTCCGCCGGGGTGACGGCTTCGACCGAGGAGGCCCACGGCGAGCGGCGGGCCTCGGCCGCGAGCTGCCGGAGCTCCGCCTCCCCCGTATCCGGCCGGAGGTAGATCACCACCCGCATCTGCCCCCGCCAGGTTTCGACCGACCGCGCGAGGTTGCCGGAGATCAGGAGGAACACGCCGCCCAGAAAGAGGCTCACGGCGATGGTCAGGACCGCGAGGAGGCTCACCTTCCACCCCCGCACGAGGTTGACCAGCGCCTCGCGGAAGAAATCGCGGAGGGCCTGGAAGAGCGTCACGGCGGCGGCTCCTCTCCGGTCTCCTCCTCGATCTCCTCCTCCAATTCCTGCTTCGGGGCGGGGGCAAGCCCCGCCCCTGCGTCCTCAGAATCCTCCTCGACCGGCGCGAGCTCGGGGGGATCGGTCCCCAAGAGCTCCTGGTCGGCCGCGAGCTGGCCGCGGTCGAGCGTGAGCACCCGCCGGCCCACGCGGTGGATCATGTCGCGGTCGTGGGTCGCGAGGATCACCGTCGTCCCCCGGAGGTTCACCTCCAGGAACAGGCGCACGATCTCGCGGGAGAGGTCGGGGTCGAGGTTCCCCGTGGGCTCGTCGGCGATCAGGATCTCGGGCTCGTTGATCAGGGAACGGGCGATCGCCACGCGCTGCTGCTCGCCGCCCGACAGCTCCAGCGGGAAGGCATTCAGGCGATGGGCGAGCCCCACCCGGCGCAGGGCCTGGTAGGCCTGCTTCTTCCGGGTGTTGAGGTCGTACCCCAGGATGCGGGGGAGATAGGTGACGTTCTCGAAGACGGTCTTCCGGTGGATCAGGCGGAAGTCCTGGAACACGACGCCGATCGTCCGCCGCAGGTACGGGATCTTGCTGCGGGGGATCGAGGAGACGTTCCGGCCGTTGACCAGGATCTGCCCGGAGGAGGGGACCTCCTCGCGGAAGATCAGCCGCAGGAGCGTGGTCTTGCCCGCGCCCGAGGCGCCGGTCAGGAAGACGAACTGCCCCCGGGGGATTTCGAACGTGAGGTCGTCCAGGGCGGACTGGCCGCCCGGGTACCGCTTGGAGACGTGGAAGAACTGGATCAAGAGCCCGTCAGTCCGTCGTCGGCCCCGTCACCGCCGCGCGCTCCAGGGCCTCTTTCATGAGGCGCTGGACCGTCTTGGGCTCGGCCCTGCCGCCGGAACGCTTCATCACCTGGCCCACGAGGAAGCCGATCGTCTGCATCTTGCCGGCGCGGTACTGCGCGACCGGACCCGCGCTCTCCTCGATCACCTCGTCGATCCAGCGCTCGATCTGCGACGTATCGGAGACCTGCCCGAGACCCAGCCGCTCCACGGCCGCCGCCGGCTCTTCGCCCGTCTGGCCGATCGCCGCGAACACCTCCTTGGCGGCGCTGTTCGAGATTTTCCCGGAGTCCACGAGCCCCACCAGGGCCGCGAGGTGCGCGGGCGGGATCGAGCCGGAGATCTCGACCTTCCGTTCCTTCATGTCGCGCAGCACCTCGCCCATCACCCAGTTGGCGATCGCCTTGGGGTTGCCCGGCAGCGCCGCCGCCGCGGTCTCGTAGTAGTCCGCGAGCTCGCGCGAGCCGGCGAGCAACTGGGCGTCCGCGGCCGACAGGCCGTAACGCTCCGCGAAGCGGGCCCGCTTCTGCCAGGGCAGCTCGGGCAGCTCGACCGCCGCGATCCGCTCCGCCGTCACCACCAGGGGCGGCAGGTCCGGCTCGGGGAAGTAGCGGTAGTCGTGCGCCTCCTCCTTGCTCCGCATGGTCCGGGTCACCCCGGCCGTGGCGTCGAAGCTCCGGGTCTCCTGCACCACGCGCCCGCCGCCTTCGATCACCTCGACCTGCCGCTTGATCTCGTACTCGATCGCGCGGCCGATGTTCCTGAAGGAGTTGACGTTCTTGACCTCGGCCTTGGTGCCCAGGCGGGTCTCGCCTTTCCGGCGCACGGAGACGTTCGCGTCGCACCGGAGGCTCCCCTCCTCCAGGCTGCCGGAGCTCGTCTCCGTGTAGAGCAGCACCTGGTGGAGGGTCTGGAGATAGTCCTGCGCCTCGGCGGCGCTCGTCATGTCCGGCCGCGACACGATCTCGACCAGCGGCACGCCGCAGCGGTTGTAGTCGACCAGGCTCTGCCCCGGGAGCGCCGCGCCCCCCGGCATCTCGTGGAGGAGCTTGCCCGCGTCCTCTTCGAGGTGCAGCCGCTCGATCTGTACGCTCTTGTCGTGGAGCATCAGAGGCAGGGCGCCGTTTTCGGCCAGCGGCTTGTCGAACTGGCTGATCTGGTAGCCCTTGGGGAGATCCGGGTAGAAGTAGTTCTTGCGGGCGAAGACCGACCGCTCGCGGATCTCGGCGCCCAGGGCCCGGGAGAGCTTCACGGCCAGGTCCACCGCGTGGCGGTTGGGCACCGGGAGCGTGCCGGGGTAGCCCAGGCAGACCGGGCAGACGAGCGTGTTCGGCGGCGCCCCGAACCGGTTGGGGCAGCGGCAGAACATCTTGGTCTCGGTCAGGAGCTGGACGTGGACCTCCAGCCCGATGACCGCTTCATACTCGTGCGCCATGGCACGGGGTAGTCTACCGCAGCCCAGCACGCAAGCCGAGCGCCTGAAGCCCTTCCCGGCAGACCACCGTGTACGGGTGGCCGTCCCCGAGCGCGCTTGAGAAGACGGCGAGCGCCCGGCCGTAGAGCGCCGCCGCCTCGCCCGTCCGGCCGCCGTCCGCGAGCAGGGTGGCCAGGTTGTAGAGGGTGAGGCCCGTGTCCGGATGGTTCCGCCCCAGGACCTTCTTCTTGATCGCCAGGGCGCGGCGGTAGAGCTCCTCGGCCTCCACGGCCTGGCCCCGGGCCTGGCGAATCGCGGCCAGGTTGTTGAGATTGACCGCAATCTCGTAGTGCTCCGGCCCGTAGACCCTGTAGAACACGGTGAGCGCGTCGGCGTAGAGCGCCTCCGCCTCCTCGAAGCGCCCCTGGGCGTCCAGGATCGCCGCGAGCGCGGCCTTGTCCGCGGCCACGTCCGGGTGATCGGGCCCCAGGGCCCGCTCGCGCACCTCGACCGACCGCCGCGCCCAGGGCTCGCCGGCCGCCGCCCGGCCGCGGGCGTGCTCGAGGCCTCCCAGGTTGTGGTAGAGCGACGCCAGATCCGGATGGCCGGGTTCCAACGCCGCCTCCGCGATCGCCAGGGCCCGCCGGTAGACCGGCTCGGCGTCGTCGTAGCGGCCCTGGTATTTGTGAAGCACCCCGAGGCCGTTCAAGAGGGCCGCGATCTCCAGGTCGTCCGGCGCAAAGCCCGCGTCGGCGAGAGTCAGGGCCTCCCGGTAGAGTTGCTCCGCCGCGTCGTAGCGGCCCCGCTCCTGGCGGACGCTCGCGAGCAGAGAGAGCGCCCGGACCCGCAACCGGAGCCCGTCAGCGCCGCCGGAGAACGGTCGCGGGTCTTGAGAAACGCGAATCTCCCCGACGGTGCTCATCGCATCTACCTACCGGCGCACCAGGGTCTGGTTGTGGTTGAAGGCCAGCCCCGGAATCCCCGGAACCGGGCGCACGACGGTCTGGTTATGGTTCACGCTGATGCCGATCTCGGGACGGGATGTCTGACTGCTCATTGCAGGATTCTCCTCGTTGTCAGTGACCTCGTTCGTCGAAGTCAGGGAGAAGAACGTCCGCTGGACGCCGTTTCCCTCAGGGGAACGGGGCCCTCTGCTAAGATTTCCGGAGATCCCCGCTCGCCGACCGGAGCCGCCGCCATGATCGCGTTCCTCACCCTTCTCCTCGGCCTGACCACCGGCGCCATCCCCATCCAGGTCACCGTCGACGGGCCGGTCGCCGCGGTCGAATACGTGCTGGACGGCGCGGCCGTGGCGCGGGTCGAGGCGCCTCCCTGGAGCGCCACGATCGACTTCGGGAAGCTCGAGCCTCACGAATTCGTGGCCCGCGCCTTGGACAGGGACGGGAAGGAGATCGCCCGGGCATCCCAATGGCTGAACGTTCCCCGCCCGCCCGCCGAGGTGGAGATCCTCCTTGAGCCGGGCCCCGAAGGGAACCCCGCCGCGGCCCGCCTCTCCTGGCAGAGCCTGATCGCCACCCATCCCGCCACCCTCTCTCTCACCCTGGACGACCGGCCCCTCGTCGTCCAGGACCGGCGCGCGATCCTGCCCCCCCACGACCTCAAGGTGGCCCACATCCTCACGGCCGAGCTCCGGTTCTCCCCCGGCGTCGTGGCCCGCAAGGACGTGGTCTTCGGCGGCGAATGGGGAAGCCAGGTCTCGACGGAGCTGACCGCCGTGCCCGTGCGGGTGGCTCGCGGAAGAGAGCTGCCCGCGGCCGAGCGGCTGGAGGGGTGGTTCACCGGCGGCGGCCGTCTCCTCCCCGTGGGCGCGGTCGATGACGGGCCGGGCCGGGTCGTCGTCGTCCGCGTTGCGGCCGCGACGGAGATCCTCCACGAGCTGGTCCCGCCCGCGCAACGCAAAGATTTCAGAAGCCTCGAGAACTGGCGCAACGAGATGCGCCTGGGCGAGGAGGACACCGTCCGGATCTTTTCCGCCGATGCCAACGTCCACCGCGGCTCCGGAATCCCCACAGAGCTCTTCGAAGGCTCCCGGGAGCTGACCGCCGCGGACGGCGGCCTGTTCTGGCTCCTGACCCGGCACACGCTCCACTCGGCGCCGGATGCCGACCGCGGGCGGATCGCGGACGCCGTCGCCGTCGCCGGGCTTCATGCCGCGACCGGCAACTACCGCCGCGCCGTCGTCCTCGTCCTGAGCGCCGACGCGAAAGACAACAGCCGCTACGAAGCCGCGGCCGTACGGCGCTACCTGGACGCGATCCACGTGCCCCTTTTCGTCTGGAGCCTTGAAAGCCCGAAGAAGAACCCCGGCCTCGCCGTCTGGGGCGACGTCGAGGTCATCTCCTCGATCCCCCGGATCTCCAGGGCCATCGCGGACCTCCGGACCGAGCTCGCCTCCCAGCGCATCGTCTGGCTCGAAGGGCGCCACCTGCCGCAATCGATCGCCCTCACCCCGGAGGCGAAGGGGATCGAGATGCTGACGAAAAAGTAGGGTCAACAGCGAAAGGCCCTCCCCCTCGGAGAGGAAGAGGGCCTTGATCGTCCTCTGGGGGAGACGACCCTACTAGTAAGAAGCGACGTTCAGGCTGTACCGCGAGCGGAAGCGCTCCGAGCGCACCATGTCTTCGACCACCCGGGCAAGCTCGCCGTTGTTCAACCGGCGCAGGTCGGCGTCCCACTGCCGGCGGTCGATCCGCGTGCTCTCGACCCCGAGGAGGTTCTTATAGAGCGAGAGCAGCCGCTTCTCGTTGCAGACGCCTTCCTTCTCGTAGATGCGGATGCGGCTCTCGTCGCTGTCGGCGATCCCCACCGCCGCCTGCACCAGCGCGTTGTAGCCGCCCCGCTGGATGTTGCTGATCGTGTTGCGGGCACCCTGATCGGGCTTACGCATCAGGATCGCTCGGTAGAGGGCGCGGGTCAGCTCCTCGGCCCGCCGGCTGGCCGCGTCCTGGTTCGACGACTCCGGGCCCACGTTGATGATGAACGAGCCCTTCTCCAGACGGTTGGGAACCCGGCCCTCGGTGTCGGTGATCTGGTAGCGGATGAGCTCGCTGCGCTTGCGCTGGGGGGCGTTGTCTCTCAACCGCATCACCTCGAGGG
>DATHUD010000270.1:0-5590 GCA_035462575.1 Thermoanaerobaculia bacterium
GCTTGCCCGCTTCGATCGTGCCGATCTCGTCCTCGAGGCCTAAGGCGCGGGCCCCTTCGCTGGTGGCGAGGCGCAGGGCGTCCAGGCCGGAGAAGGCGTCCGGGCCGTGCTTGATCTTCTGGAGGAGGGCGGCTAGGCGGACTTCCTGGAGGCAGTCCAGATGGTTGCTGCAGGCCGCGCCGTCGGCGCCCACGCCCACGGGGATGCCATGGCGGCGGAGGGCCAGGAGGTCGGCGATGCCGGAGCCGAGCTTCAGATTGGAGCTGGGGCAGTGGACGACGCTCGTGCCATGGTCCCGCAGCCGGCCGAGATGCCGGTCGGCGAGCCAGACGCCGTGAGCGAGGCGGAGGTCGGTCGCGAGCAGGCCCTGGTCGTCAAAGTAGTGGATTTCGTCCCGTCCTCCCTTGAGGCTCCGGACGACGGCGGTCTCTTCCTGCTGCTCCAGGGCGTGGGTGTGGACCGGCCAGCCCCGGCGGAGCGCCAGGTCGCGGAGGCCGGTCCAGAGCGGATCGGAGCAGGTGAGGATGAAGCGCGGGTTCAAGACGTAGCGCAGGCGCCCCGCCGCCGCGCCGTCGTAGAGATTCCCCAGAGCCTCGGTTTCGGCGAGGGCCGCGTCCGTACCCTGGCGCATCGCTTCCGGGAGGCCCTCGCCGGAATCCATCAGGCACAGGCCGGCGAAGGCGCGGAGCCCTGAGGCTGCAATGCCGTCCAGCAGGCCCCGCGCGCCCGGGCCGATGCCGATGTCCTGGATCGTGGTGGTGCCGCCCAGAAGGCACTCGGCGGCGCCCAGCAGAGCGCACCAGTAGGCGCTCTCGTCGTCGTGCGCCGCCTCCAGGGGCCAGATCCGCTCCCGCAGCCAGGCGAGCAGGCGGCGGTTTTCGGCAAGGCCGCGGAAGAAGGTCTGCCCCAGGTGCAGGTGCCCCTGCACGAGCCCGGGCAGGACGAAGCCGCCGGAGACGTCGAGCACGCGAGCGGTTGGCGGAGGCTCCGGAACCCGTCCGACCGCGCGGATCCGGCCGTCTTCCACGAGGACATCCCCCTGGAGCACGGTGGCTTCGGCGTCCAGGGTCAGGATCGTGCCGCCCCGAAGGAGCAGGGGTGGAGCGGACGAGGCCGGGGGGGCTGCTGGAAAAGTCATGACGAGGTTTCGATCCTACACCGTTGGTTTTACTTTGTCAGACTGCGGCCCCCCCACCCCGAAACCCTCACCCCGACCCTCTCCCAGCCTCCCGTCCACCCCCGGGAGAGGGCGCCCCCACCCCCCAGCACGAATTCAAGCTGTCTCCCTCCTCTCCCGGGGGTGGACGGGAGGCGGGGAGAGGAGGGCCGGGGTGGTGAGGGCTCCGGGCGGGGGCTCGGCCGCAGTCTGACAAAGTGGAATTAGAATCCACGCATGAAATCCGGCTTTGTCCTCCAGAGCCAGCGAGTTGCAACCCCGGAAGGGTTGCGCCCGGCCTCGGTGTGGATTCGCGGGGGACGGATCGAGCGCGTGGCCGCGCCGGACGAGGTCCCTTCCGGAGCCCCGGTCGAGGACTTCGGCGAGTTGGTTGTGATGCCGGGGATCGTCGACACTCACGTCCACGTCAACGAGCCGGGGCGGACGGAGTGGGAAGGATTCGAGACCGCCACCCGGGCCGCGGCGGCGGGCGGCATCACGACCCTGGTGGACATGCCGCTCAACAGCGTTCCCGCCACGACCACGCGGGAGGGGCTGCGGGCCAAGGTGGAGGCGGCGCGGGGGCGGTGCCGCGTCGACGCCGGTTTCTGGGGCGGCGTAGTACCAGGCAATGCGGGGGGCAACGCGGGGGAGCTCGCGGGGCTCTGGCAGGACGGAGCCCTGGGATTCAAGGCGTTCCTGGTTCCCTCCGGAGTGGACGAGTTCCAGCACGTCGAGGAGAAGGACCTGCGGGAAGCGCTGCCGGTGCTGGCCCGGCTCGGCGCGCCGCTCCTGGCCCATGCCGAGCTTCCGGGGCCGATCGAGGCGGCGGCCGGTGTCTGGGACGGCGCAGGGCCGGCCGGCCTTCGTGAGTATGGCCGGTACTTGCGGTCCCGGCCGGACGCGGCCGAGGTCGAGGCGGTTGAGCTCCTGGTGCGGCTCTGCCGGGAGACCGGGGCCCGGGTTCACATCGTCCACGTCTCTTCGGCGGAAGTCCTGCCGATCCTCCGGCAGGCGCGGGCGGAAGGGCTGCCTCTCACGGCCGAGACCTGCCCGCATTATCTGACGTTCACGGCCGAGGAGATCCCGGACGGCGGCGTGGCTTTCAAGTGCGCGCCTCCGATCCGTTCGAGGGAGAACCGGGAACGCCTGTGGGAAGCGCTGCGCGAGGGTCTGATCGATCTGGTCGCGACGGACCACTCCCCGAGCCCGCCGGAGAGAAAGAAGGTCGAGACGGGGGATTTTCGCGGCGCCTGGGGAGGGATCGCTTCGCTTCAGATCGCTCTGCCCGCGGTGTGGACCGAAGCGAGGAAGCGAGGCTTTACGCCGGCCGACCTGGCGGGGTGGTTGTGCGCCGCACCGGCCCGGCTGGCCGGCCTCGAAGGTCGCAAGGGCGCGATCGCGCCGGGCCGTGACGCGGATCTGGTCGTCTGGGATCCGGAAGCGCGCTTCACGGTCGAGCCCGAGCGCCTTCACCATCGCCACAAGATCACTCCGTACGCCGGACGCACGCTCTTCGGGGTGGTCCGCCGGACCCTGCTCTCGGGGGAAACGATTTATGATGAGGGCGATTTCCCCGTCGCACCTTCCGGGAGACTGCTGTTGAGAGAGTCGAGATGAACGATTTCACCGATTGGGTGGACCTGGCCGCCGAGCGCCTGGGCGGAGCCGTGCTCGCGGCGAACGACGAATTCTTCGCGCCCAAGGAGAACCTTCTCAAGGCCGGCGAGGCGGTCTGGATCGAGGGGAAGTACACCGACGTCGGCAAGTGGATGGATGGGTGGGAGACCCGGCGCCGGCGCGAGCCGGGCCACGACTGGTGCATCGTCCGCCTGGGTCTTCCGGGTGTGCTGCGGGGGATCGTGGTCGACACCAGCTATTTCCGGGGCAACTATCCCGAGTCGTGCTCGCTCGAAGCCTGCGCCGTCTCTGGGCATCCGGCGCCCGAGGAGCTCGAGACCGCCGCGTGGACCGAGATCCTTCCCCGGTCGCCGCTCGAAGGGCACTCGAAGAACCGCTTCCTGCTGGACCAGGAGATCGGCCGGGTCACGCACCTCCGCTTCAACATCTTCCCGGACGGCGGCGTGGCGCGGCTGCGGGTCTACGGCGAGGTGGTTCCGGACTGGACGCGGCTCCTCAAGCGGCAGGGCGAGATCGACCTGGCGGGGATGGAGAACGGCGGTGTCGTCCTCTCCTGCAGCGACATGTTCTTCGGCAACCGGCACAACCTGATCCTCCCCGGTCCTTCGCTCGGCATGCACGACGGATGGGAGACGAAGCGGCGCAGGGGCCCCGGCCATGACTGGGCCCTCGTGAAGCTGGGGATGCGCGGGGCCCTCCATCGCGCCGAGGTGGACACTTCCCACTTCAAGGGCAACGCTCCCGGAAGCTGCTGGATCGAGGGCTGCGATGCGCCCGCGGCCTCGGCCGGAGAGCTCGCGTCGGAAGGCTTCTCAGGCTGGCGGGAAATCCTGCCGCGAACCCCTCTGCGCCCGCACACCCGGCATCAGTTCGACGAGTTGGCGGCGGCGGGGCCGTTCACCCACGTGCGGTTGAGCATCCATCCCGACGGCGGCGTGGCGCGGCTGCGGCTCTTTGGAACGGTCGATGCCCTGGACCGGCTGAACGGGCTGCCGTCCGGAGAAGCTGTCGCGGAGCTTCTTCGGTGCTGCGGCTCGCGGGCGTGGGCCCGGCAGATGGCGGAGAGCCGGCCCTTCCGCGACCTTTCCGCTCTGAGAGACGCTGCAGACCGCATCTGGGGGAGCCTCGGCCGCGAGGAGTGGCTGGAGGCCTTCGCCGCGCACCCCCGGATCGGAGACAAGGGGAGCCGCTGGTCCGAGGCCGAGCAGGCTGGTGCGCGGGGCGCGGACCGAGAGACCCTGGCCGCTCTGGTCGAGGCGAACCGGCGGTACGAATCCCGTTTCGATCACATTTTCATCGTCTGCGCCACGGGCAAGAGCGCGGCGGAAATGCTGGATCTGTTGCGGGCGCGGCTGGACAACGATCCGGAGACCGAGCTTCGCATCGCCGCCGAAGAGCAACGAAAGATCACGAACCTGCGGCTGGAGAAACTCCTGGCTTCATGAGCGGAATCACCACCCACGTCCTCGATACCTCCCGGGGCCGGCCGGCGAGCGGCGTGCCCGTCGTGCTCGAAATCCAGGCGGAGAAGGGCTGGCGCGAGCTGGGCCGTGCCGAGACCGATGCGGACGGCCGCGTCCGGCAACTGTTGCCGGCCGGCTCGGCGCTGACCGAGGGGGTCTACCGTCTTACGTTTGGAATCGAGACCTATTTCCGGGCGCAGGAGATCGAGGGTTTCTATCCCGAAGCCTCGATCGTCTTTAACGTGCGGGATGCCAATCAGCACCATCACGTCCCGCTCCTGCTGAGCCCTTATGGCTACTCGACCTACCGGGGGAGCTGAAGCGATGCCGGTGACGCTGACCGACAACAACTATGGCAAGCAGGCGGTGCGCCTGGTGACCGTCCGCCGCGGAGAGGAGCGCCACGAGCTCAAGGACGTTACGGTCGCCATCCGTTTCGAGGGGGATTTTGCGGCGGCGTACGCGGCCGGAGACAACCAGGGCGTCTTCCCCACCGACACGATGAAGAACACGGTCTACGCGCTGGCCGCCCAGCACCCGTTCGACGACATCGAGGACTTCGGGCTCGCGCTGACCGATCACTTTCTGGAGGCGAGCCCGCGGGCTTCGGCTGTCCGCGTGGATTTGACCGAACATCTCTGGGAGCCGATTGAAGCCGGGGGATCTACCCATCCCCATTCCTTCCGGAGGGCGGGCTCCGAGCAGCGCACGGCGGTGGTGACGCGCGACCGGGAGAGCGGAGCGGGGGTGGTGGCGGGGATCGAGGATCTAGTGGTGATGAAAACGGCGAAGTCCGCGTTCGAGGGATTTCCGCGCGACCGCTATACGACCCTCAAGGAGACCTCGGACCGCCTCCTCGCCACGGCCGTCCGGGCGACCTGGACCTATGCGAGGACTGATGTCGCCTTCGGCCGCCTCTGGAGCGAGGTGCGGCGCCGGCTCCTCGAAGCCTTCGCCCATCACGACAGCCTGTCGGTGCAGCACACCCTCTACGCGATGGGCGAGGCCGCCTTGGAGATCGCCGAGGTCGAGGAGATCCACCTCTCAATGCCCAACAAGCACCACATTCCGGTGGACCTTGCTCCGTTCGGGCTGGAGAATCGCAACGAGATTTTCGTGGCGCCCTCGGAGCCATATGGGTTGATTGAGGGAACGTTGCGGAGGACGTCGAGCTAATTCGACTTTGGCAGACTGCGGCCGAGGCCCCCGCCCGAGCCCTCACCCCCTGGCCCCCTCTCCCGCCACGCCGCCCACCCTCCCCGGGAGAGGGGGAACCAAGCCGGGCGTTCTTGCCTTCTCCCTCCTGCTATGAAAATGGGGCCGCCGTGGT
>DATHUD010000271.1:0-11322 GCA_035462575.1 Thermoanaerobaculia bacterium
TGGCCGGTTGGCCTTCCTTCAACCGGCGCCCCACCTCCTCGATCCACCCGAGGGCGTGAAGGCCGATCTCCAGGATGGAATGCGCCCCGCGCACGGGATGCTGGGCCGCCTCGGCCGCGTCGACATCTTCCAGGGATTCGAGGAGCGAGGGGCCGTGCCATGCGTTCCCGTGGACGGAGCAGCGGATTTCGTGACAGAGGTCTCGGATCGGGTTCATGGGGAGAGATTATCGCGAAGTGGAAAACGTTGTTGTCCTTGCAGTCCTTTAGGTCCTTTGCTCGTTCCTCATCTCCACCCACTCGTCGATCAGCGCCCGAGCGATGCTGAACCGCGAAGGCAGCCCCGGCAGGGTGTCCACGGTGAACCACGCCGCGTCCTCGATCTCGCCGGGCTGGGGGGTGATGTCTCCGGACTCCCAGTCGGCCACGAAGCCGACCATGAGGGAGTGGGGGAAAGGCCACGGCTGGCTTCCGAAGTAGCGGACGTTCGTCACCCGTAGGCCGACCTCTTCGAAGACCTCGCGGGCCACGCATTGCTCCATCGACTCGCCGGGCTCCACGAAGCCGGCGAGGGTGCTGTACACCCCGGGGGCGAAGTGGGGGGAGCGGGCGAGGAGGATCTCGTATCCCCGCTCGATGCGCACGATGACGGCGGGGGAGACGCGGGGGAAGTGCTGGAGGCCGCAGCGGGGGCACCTGCGGGCGAATTCGTTCTCCTGGGGTACGGTCTCTTCGCCGCAACGGCCGCAGTAGCGGTGGTTCCGGTCCCATTCCACGATCTGCACGGCCCGGCCGGCGAGGCGCCAGGCTTCCTCGGGCAGCAGGCTCCAGAGCTTCCGCAGCCCCTGGAAGGCGAGGCCCGCGGGCGGCTCGGTGCTCTCCGCGATCTCGACAGCCCGGGCGGGCAAGCCTTCGACGACGCCGATTTCGTGGACGCGGCCGGTTTCGAGCCCCAGCGCCTCCCACTCGGAGCCGGTGAGCACATGGGCGCTCTCCCCCTCGATGCGAACGAGGAGGTCGCTCCCCCGGAAGGCGAACCAGAAGGCGCTCACGGCAGGCTGTCGAGCTCTTCGAGATAGCGGGCGAAGACCTCGTTGAAGAGAGCGCCCGGCCGCTTTGACCGCAGATGGCTCACCACCTCGGGCCCGCTCATCCCCATGTCCATGAGGATGAGCCCCGCCACCAGGGCCGAGCGGTTGAATCCCATGCCGCAGTGGGAGAGGACCCGGTGGCCGCTCCGGACGAGGGACGCCCCGAGCCGGGCCACGGCGAGGAGCTTCGCCATGTCCGGCAGATCCTCGTCGTAGATCGGGAAATAAATGTAGAGAATATGGTTGGGGATCGTGGGCACGCCGTGGTCGAGCTCGCCTTCGAGGTCGATCACGACGGTGATCTCGTAGTCGTCCAGGTGCTTCCAGTCGGTGATCTTGGGCGAGAGATAGAGGCAGCCCGCGTTGTCCAGGCAGATGATGTCCATGTCAGTCGGTACCCGCGTCAGTCGATGTCCTGCTTCCTCAGATGCTGGTCGATCATCACCGCCGCGATGTTTCCCGTGCCCATGGCGACCGCGACCTGCTGGGTCATGGGGCGGAGGTCTCCGGCGATCCACACGCCCGGGACGTTGGTGTCCCCCCGCTGGGACTTGGGCTGCGCGTGATGGCCGGTCGGAGCGATCTCGACTCCGAGCTGCTGGGGGAGGTCCGTCCTCCCCAGGGCGGGGCTCGACACGAAGAAGGCCTCGGCTTCGAGCACGGTGCCGTCGGCCATCTCCAGGCCGGAGAGGTGCCCCTTGTCGCCGATCAGCCGCTTGATCTCGCCGGGGATGATGGCGATCCCCTTCTCTTTCAGGCGCTCGGCATATTTTTCGGGGAGATCCTTCTCGCCGGTCAAGAGGACGCGCAACCGTTTCGTATAGCGGGAGAGCCCCAGGGCCATGCCGCTCGCGCGGCCGGCCGGGCCGGTGCCGATGACGATCGTGTCCTTTTCGAAGATCTCCGGCGCCTCGCAGTCCGAGCAGTAGTAGAGGTTCCCCTTGCCGGCGTAGCGGAAACACGGGGTGTAGTCGCCGTCCACGAGCGGATGATAGCGGGCCACGCCGGTCGCGAGGAGGAGGGTCTTGCCCCGCCACTCTTCGCCCTTTTCGCCGGTCAGGAGGAAGTTCCCTTCCTCCCCCTCGGCCTTGACCACGTTGCCGCGCACCACCTCGGCTCCCCGCTCCAGAGCCTGGGCCTTCAAGGACTTCTGGATCCCGGCGCCGCTCTCCCCCGGCATCCCCGGGACGTTCCACAGCTTCTCCAGGGTGAAGAAGAGCGGCCCGGTGACGCGGTCGATCACCAGGACCTTGCGGTCGTGCCACGCGAGGTGGATGGCGGCGGTCAGGCCGGCGGGACCGCCGCCGACGATCAGGGTGTCGTAAAGGGTCATGGGGGGAGAGCGTATCGCAGGTGGGGCGGTCCGGTCCCCCCGCCCGGGCCCTCACCTCCCCGGCCCTCCTCTCCCAGCCTCCCGTCCACCGCCGGGAGAGGAGGGAGACGACTTGAAAAGCGAGGGCGGGGGCGCCCTCTCCCGGGGGTGGCCGGGAGGCTGGGAGAGGGTCGGGGTGAGGGTTTCGGGGTGGGGGGGCGCAGCGTTATGATGAAATCTCGGCCCCCGGCCCAGACATTCAACCTTTGGGAGCTTCGATCGAGATGCACGTCGGAATCGATCTCGGTACCACCAATTCCGTCCTGGCGACGTTCGACGGCACCGCGCTCGCCGTGGTGCCCAACGGCCACGGCGAGAGCCTGACTCCGTCCGTGGTGCGGGTGGACGCCCGCGGCCTGATCACCGTGGGGCGCCGCGCGTTCCGCTTCCTGGAGACCGACCCGGGGAACACCCGGGGCGAGTTCAAGCGGCTGATGGGCACCTCGGAGAGCCTCCGCTTCGAGGCGTCGGGGCGGTCGTTCCTCCCCGAGGAGCTGTCGGCCCAGGTCGTCTCCTCGCTCCTGGCCGACGCGAAGGACTCCCTGGGCTACACGCCCGCGAAGGCCGTGATCTCGACCCCCGCCCTCTTCGAGCTCCCGCAGAACCACGCCACCATGCGCGCGGGCAAGCTCGCGGGGCTCCAGGAGGTCGAGCTCATCCAGGAGCCCATCGCGAGCGCCATCGCGGCCGGGTGGAAGGCGGACTCGGAAGGCTTCTGGCTCGTCTTCGACCTCGGAGGCGGGACTCTCGACGTGTCGCTCCTCGAGACGCGGGACGGATGGCTCCGCGTGGTGGACCACGGGGGCGACAACTTCCTGGGCGGCAAGGACTTCGACAATGCCCTGGTGGACTGGGTCGCGGTGCGGCTCGCCTCGGAAGCGGGCCTCCCGCCCTTCTCCCGGTCCGATCCGGCGAGCCGCCGGCCGCTTTCCAAGCTCAAGGCCGCGTGCGAGCAGGCGAAGATCGAGCTTTCGCGGGTGGAGCGCACGGCGATCGTCTGCGCCGAGGTGTGCGCGGACGTGGACGGCAACCCGGTGGACGCGGACATCGATGTCCGCCGCTCGGACCTGGAGCTGCTCGTGGCGCCCCTGATCGACCGGAGCCTCGGGGTGTGCCAGTCGGTGATCGAAAAGCATCGCCTCTCCCCCGATGCGGTCGGGCGGATCGTCTTCGTGGGCGGCCCCACGCTCATGCCGGCTCTGCGCGAGCGGATCGGCGGGTTCTTCGGCGGCCGGGTGGCCGAGGGGATCGACCCGATGACCATCGTGGCCCGCGGGGCGGCGCTCTACGCGGCCACGGCCGGGCTCGACGCCCGGCCCGTGGCGACGGCCCCGGCCCCGGTGGCCGTGGGAATCGCGGTCAAGATGGAGCACCCGGCGGTGACGGCCGACACGCAGCCGTTCGTCGTCGGCCGGTTCCTGCCGGTGGACGGCGAAGCGCTCCCGGCCCAGGCGCGGATCTCGCGGGCGGATGGCGGCTTTACATCTCCCGAGACCCCGGTGAGCGCGGAGGGGAGCTTCGTCCTCCAGGTCGAGCTCGTCCGCCACCAGCAGAACCGCTTCCGCCTCACCGCGCTCGCCGCGACCGGGGCCGAGATGCCGGTCAAGACGCCGGACCTCGCGATCGTCCACGGCGTGTCGATCGCCGATCCGCCGCTCGCCCGGAGCGTCGGCGTGGCCCGGTCGGACAACAGGGTCCACGTCTACTTCGAGAAGGGGACGCCGCTCCCCGCGCGGCGGACGATGATCCACAAGACCATCCAGCGGGTGGAGGCCCGGAGCGCCGAGGACGCGTTGTCGATCCCCGTCGTCCAGGGCGAGTTCTCTTCCGCCCATCTGAACCGGCTGATCGGCCGGCTGCAGATCCGGGGCGACGGTTTGAAGAAGAATCTTCCCGCGGGCTCTCGCGTCGAAGTGACCCTCCACCTCGACCGCTCGGGCCAGCTCCACGCCCGGGCCGACATTCCGGAGCTGGGGGAGACGTTCGAGGACGTGGTCCACGTGCTCGTGCCCTCGGCCTCGCCCGAGGTGCTGGCGAGCGAGCTTGGAGCGGCCGAGGAGCGGGTCGCCGAGGCGCGGCGCCGCGGGTTCCTGGGCGGCGATCCGGCCCTGCTGCGGGCGCTGAACGGCGCCGGGGCCGTGCTCGCCGAAGCGCGCGCCGGGCTCGAAGCCGCCCGGGGCGGAGACCCGGATGCGGCCAGCCGGGTCCATCGGCTGCTTCTGGACCTGAACGGCTCGCTCGAAGACGCCGAGAAGGACCTCCGGTGGCCGGAGCTCGAGGCCGAGGCGGACGAGAAGATCGGCAACGCCCTCTCCTGGATCGCCTCCCTGGGGACCCCGTCCGAGCAGGAGATGGGAGAGCGGGCGTTGGCCGCCGCGGCCGAGGCGCGCCGCACGAAGAACGCCGCCGAGCTCGACCGCCAGGTCGGCGTGCTGCGAACGCTGGGCGGCGCGGCCTACTCCCGGGATCCGCAGTCCGCGACCTACAACTTCGAGTGGTACGAGGAGAACGTGGCGGACGCGACCGATCCGCGCCTCGCCCAGCCGCTCCTCGAAAAGGGGCGGATCGCCTTGAGGAACAGGGACGATCAGGAGCTGCGCCGCATCAACCGGCAGCTCTCCGACCTCTTCCCGGGCACGGCCGAGGAGCGCCGCCGGAGCTTCGGCTCGGGAGTGAGCTGATGGCCGCGGCGAGCCCCGGCTGCGAAAACCACCTGCGGCGGCACCTGGCCAACCCGTTCCTGGTGCTGGAGCTGCCGCCCGGGGTGACCCGGGAGGAGCTGGAGCGCCAGGGCGCGAAGCTCCTCGCCCTGCTCGCGGCCTCGGTGGGGGAGGCGGCCACCTACCCCACGCCGCTCGGTCCCCGCGAGCGCACCCCCGAGCTGGTGCGCGGCGCGTTGGCCGAGCTGCGGGATCCGGCCAGACGCCTCCTCCACGAATGGTGGGTGCAGGGGCTCGCCTCCGGGGGAGCTTCCTTCTAGGCAGAGAGCGGCATGGCGTATCCCGTCCTCCCGATCGTCTGGCTCCTCGCCTGGCTCATCGGCAAAGTCGTCCGGTCCCGCCGGGAGAAGGTCCGGGCGACTTCGGCTCCGTCGCGCTCGCGCGGTGTCCCGTGGTTCGAGAAACGCCTCACGGGGGCGCACTACGCCTATCTGGTGGCCGGCTCGATCGCCGGGACGGTGGTGGTCGTCGGTTCGGCGTCCGTGAATCCGGACCTGGGCTGCAGCCCGTTCGTGGCGCTCTTTTTCGTCCCGTACTGGTCGCTGATCGCACTGCCCCACTGGCTCGCCTGGCGCGTGCTGGGGCCGGCCGGGCGGACGCGCGCGGGCAGTAACCTCCTGCGGATCGCCCTCCATCCCTCCAAGGCGTCCCGGGAAGGGGCGCTGGGGCTCTTCGCCGCGGCCTACGGCCTTCCCGAGGATCTCCGGGGGTCGCCCTGGGCGATCCCGTGGACCGCCTTCGCCCTGGCCGTCAAGGCCGAGTCCGAAAACGATCCGGCCCGCGCCGACACCGTCCTCGCGGTCCTGGCCGGGGAGTCGCCGTTGCGTCTGCCGCGCCGCGTCCGCTCCCAGGGGGTCGAGATGATCGCCTGGGCCGCGGCCCGGCGCGGGGACTGGGAAGGGGCTCTGCGGCGGACGGAATTCGGCCGCGGACGGGGCGTCCGCCTGCTCCGGCGGCTCGCCGGAACACATACCGGCGAGAGCGTTTTCGCCCCGCTTCTGTGGCTTTTCTGGCTTCTCGCTCCGGAGCGGAAGAAGACCCTGCCTTTCGTCCGCGCCGCCGGGGTGAAGGAGCCCGTCTCCGGGGAGAGCCCCGTTCTTCTCCCGAGCCTGGAGCGCGGGCCCTGGCTCTTCCATCTCCACCTGCTTGCGAGCGCCGCCCAAGGGAAGGCGGTGCCGGCGCACGCGGTCGAGCGGCTCGCGGCCGCCTGGGAGGAGCCGCTGGACGCGGCTGCGCAGGCTCGGCTCGCCGCCCGGGGGCTCGAGCTGGGGGTCCGCGAGCCCGCCGGGGTGGTGGGAACGCTCCGCGAGACGGTCCTGGCCGAAATTCAGTCCCTGGCCGAGATCGCCCAGGGGTCCTGGGACGTCGAGGACGACGACGGGCTCCTGGCCGACCTCCACCGCCGCCGCATCGACCACCTCTACGACGAGCTGGATCTGGCCATGGAAGGTTTTCCCGAGGAGGGCGGAATGTCCCGCGACTTCGGGCCGCCTCTCTCAGAGCTCGAGAAATGGCTTCTGCTGCGCGGCGCCGCCGAGCGGCTGGAGGCCGAGGCCGGCTTCGACGCCCTGGTGACCGCCTGGCACAACGGCCTCGGGATCGCCGCCTGCAACTGGCCCGTGTACCTCGAGAGGCGATACGGCGAGCAGGCGATCTGGGCGTGCTACGTCATGCACCTCTGGTGCACGGAACAGGCCGCGCGGATAGGGGATGAGAGACTCGCCGCGCTCAGCCGCGAGAACGCGTGGATCGCGGCGTCCCAGCTCGGAAAGGTCCGCTAGCGGAAGAAATCCTTGCCGAACCTGCCGGCGATCAGGTTTCCCATCTTCGCGCGGCGAATCCACTGCTTGACCCACCAGTCGGGGTCGTAGGGCTCGTCGATGTCCGGGATGGGCTGGCCATGGCCCGGAAGATTGTCGAAGTGTCCTTCTTCGATGGCTTGACGGATACGGTTTTCCGCCACGAGCTCGATCGCGCGGCGGGTGAAGCGGTCCTGACCCATAGCAATAATTATGTCAGATCCCTCTCCGCCGCGCGACCGGGCCGCTGCCTCAATCGGGCACGCAGCGGCAACAATCCGGAGGCGTCAACGCCGGGTGCTGCCCGGTCGGACAGGACGCGCAACGGACCGTCGAGCAGTCCCGGATGGTCGTGTCGACCGGCACGCACTCGCAGCAGTTTGGCGGCTTGAGCGAGGGCGTCTGCCCCGTGGGGCACGCGGCGCAACGGACGTTCGAGCAGGGCCCCGCCCCCATGGCGCCCTGCCCGGCCGTGCTGCCGGTGCCGCTCGGGCTGCCGCTCTCCATCGTGCCGCCCGTCGTTCCCCCCATGCTTCCGGTGGACGTTTCGGTCGTGCCCGTTCCTGTCGCCGTTCCGGTCGTGCCCTGGTCGCCGGTTCCGCCCGTGGCGCACGCGCAAAGCACCAGCAGACCCATTACGATCGCCAACTTCTGCAATCTCCTCATGGGACCTCCTCTCGTGGATTCCTCCACAGAACATCCGATGCAGCAGCTCATGCGAAAATCATTCCTGAATCCGCGTGAAACCTGCCGCCGCGCCGCGGCGTAAGAGGGGGTGACCCGAAAGGAGGGGGTCGACGATGCTGACCTTTCTCGCCTGGCTGCTCCTGTTTCTCGTCTGCTGGCCCTTGGCGCTGCTGGCGCTGGTGCTTTATCCGCTCGTCTGGCTGATCCTGCTGCCGTTCCGGCTTCTGGGAATCGCCGTCGACTCGGTGTTCACGTTCCTGAAGGCCATCCTCTTCCTGCCCGCCCGCGTCCTCCGGGGGCCGCAGCGGGCGTAGAAAAAGGACCCAAAGGACAGCAAGGACTGCAAAGCAAAAGAAGCCCCCGTCCTTGCTGTTCGTCCCTGTTCGTCCTTGCCTGTCCGTGTTCGTCCCCGCAACTCACCGCCCCAGCCCCGGAATCTCTTCGAGATGCGGCAGCGGAGCATCAAGCACGTCCGAAAACAGGGTGAGCACGCGGAAGGTCAAACCCCAGATCGCGTGCTCGCCCCAGCGGATCGCCGGGTAGAGCAGCCGTGCGCCGCTGCGCTCCCATTCGAGCCGGCTCGCGTTTTTCGGGTCCCAGAGATGAGCCAGGGGGATCCAGTACGCCTCCGCCACCTCATCGTAGTTCGGGGTGAACGGCGGATGCTCCTCCCCGAGGTAGTAGACGAACGGCGAGAGCACCATCCGGCGATCGTCGCCGCCCCCCAGGCGCACCAGCACGTCCGAGAGCGGGCCGATCCAGTGCGGCTCCCCGAGGGCGAGCCCCACCTCCTCGAAGGTCTCCCGCTCGGCGACCGCCCGCGGCCCGCCGTCCTCCGGACACGCCCGGCCGCCCGGCAGCGCCATGTGGCCGGACCACGGATCGAGCGGGTGCTCCGCCCGGCGGATGGCGCAGAGCGAAAGCTCCTCCCCGCGCCCCGCGAGCACGAGCGCCACCGCCGCCTCCGAGCATTCCGGCTCGCGTTCCGAAAGCTGAGGCTGATGACGGGAGAGGGCCTCGCGGATCTGGTCGATGGTGAACGGCATGGTGCCTCCGGTGGAGGAGTCTACGTCGACTTGTTCCCGGTGGGGCTCCGCCGCACCGCGCCTGCACGGCGCAAGGCCCTGAGATCGGCCTTGTCCTGGTCCCGCCCGGCGCCTTCCTTGGCCTCGATCAGGTCGTCCAGAGAGAGATAGTGGGCGGGGATATCCCCGAATACGGCCTCGACCCTTCGTTCCCAGGCCGAATCGAAGCCCGGAATTCCCGCGAGTCGTGAGAGAAGGTCGATCCGGGAAGGAGCGACGCCGAGTTGGACGATTTGACCGGGGGTCGAGAGATCCTCGACGCGGATCCCCAGATCGGTTCCAAGAAATTGCCGGATGGCCGTGAGGACCCGCTCCGCGTTGTCCCGGCTCGGCTCGATGAAGAGGTCCAGGTCCTTGGTTGCGCGGGGACGCGCATGGAAGGCGACCGCGTGGGCTCCCGCGATCAGGTATCTAGCGCCATTTTGGTTTAAAAACTCGAGAAACTCTTCGTAGTCGCGGGATTTCACAGATGCCCCTGGCTTTGAGCGCGGAGAGCAGGCAGTCCTGAACCGCGTTGACCCGCTCTTCCGGAGAAAGGCCTTCGTACCAGAACTGAAAATCCGCCTCTTCGACCTCGGCCTCGGAGACGACCGTGGCCGTCCAGACCCGGTTGTGGCGATCGACGGCTTGGCCGCGTCGTTCCATGCCGGAAAGATAGCATGACGCCGATCCGGAGCACCCCCGGCCCCGTACCCCTCCGAGAGGCTCGCGCAAGAAGAGTAGCTGACAGCCGCGCCGGTCTGACGTCATATACTGACTGCCATGTCCGAGATCACGATCCCCGCGGACCCCAAGGGCCGCGAAAAGAACCTTTACTACTACAAGAACATGGGCGACCTGAAAGGCCGCCTGGCCGCGGCGCTTCCGCGCGAAGAGCTCCGGGACCTCCACCGGGTGAGCGCCGTCCGGCACTTCCTCACCGTGGGGCGCCTCGTCCTCATGGTTCTCCTCTGCGGCTGGGCCCTCTGGCAGGACGAATACAGATGGCTGTGGGTGCCCGCGGCGATCGTCCAGGGCTTCAACGTCCTGGGCTTCATCATCCTGCTCCACGAGCAGGTCCACAAAGTCATCTTCGAGAGGAGCCGGCCGCGTCTCGAGCGCCTGCTGGGCCTCCTCTATGCCATGCCGAGCAACATTTCGGCGACCCAGTTCTCCGTCTGGCACCTGGACCACCACAACGAGCTCGGCCACGCCGAGGACGACCCCAAGCGGGCCCACCTCTCTCCGAAAAAGAACTCCCGCTGGGTCAAGCTCCTTTACATGACCCCCGCGCTCTTCCTCACCTACCTGCGCGGTGCGGGGCAGGAGGTCGCCACCTATCCGCCCGAGAAGCGGCGGATCATCAAGCGCGAGCGGCTGCTCAACCTGACCTTCCACCTGACGCTCGCCCTGACGCTCTACTTCGCCGGCGGCGGCTGGGTGCTCTTCCGGGTCTGGGTCCTCCCGCTCTTCTTCTGCTTCCCGCCCGTCTTCGTGCTCAACCGCCTGGGCCAGCACTACGACATCGACCCCACCGACCCGGCCAAGTGGACGACCCTGGTGAACGGGAATCCCCTGTGGCACTTCCTCTTCCTGTGGTCCAACTTCCACGTGGAGCACCACTACTACCAGCGGGTGCCCTTCTACAACCTGCGCCGGTTGAACCGCGACCTCCAGCCCTTCTACCAGCGCACCGGCCTGCGCAACCGCACCTACCTCGAGATGCTCTGGGGCTGGTTTGTGCAGAACAAGGAAGCCCACACCGACTGGGAGATCCCCGACCGCGCCGAGCCCGGCGGCGAAACGGCCGAAGCGGTCTGAAACCGATCTGCTTCGACCCTTTGATGTAGAGACGCTCCCAGCCCGCAACGCACCGCCGCACACAGGCCTCAATCGGCGGTACATCGCACAAACGCCCGAAGGCCACCACCGGCGGGACGTCTCTTCGAAGGGCATGGCGCCCAAGGAACGCCAACCCTCTGAATCCTCTGCGGACTGCTGGCTGGGGCGTCGTGCCCTGCGAAGAGAGACGTCCCGCCGGAATTGCCCTTCGAAGGACGGAGCGATGGCGGACCGGTGGGGGCCTTTGAACGGTCCGTCGTTGCGGGTTGGGAGCGTCTCTACGTCCCTGCTCCATCCGGGGATTCACCTTTCCTGGCATCTCTCCTCCCCGTCGTACTTCTCCGCTCCTTGTCTCCGGAAGTGATAACCTTCCGCGACCCGGGAAGGAGAAAGATACCTGTGCTACGCTATCCGCGAAGGATTGACCGTGAGCCGCCATGGCCCTCCGAGACCCCATCCCCCGAAAGCTCACCTACGAGGACTTCCTCCTTTTTCCGGAAGACGACGGCCTGCGTCACGAGCTCATCGACGGAGAGCACTTCGTGACCCCGGCGCCTTCGCAGAAGCATCAGATTGCCTCTGCCAACCTGACCTACTTTTTCGTCGGCTTCCTCCGGCGGAACCGGCTCGGCCGGGTTTTCGCGGCTCCGTTCGACGTGGTCCTCTCGAACGTGGATGTCGTTGAACCGGATCTGGTGTTTTTCTCCAAGGAACGCATCGGGGTCTTGAACTCGAAGAACGCCCAGGG
>DATHUD010000272.1:0-3840 GCA_035462575.1 Thermoanaerobaculia bacterium
CGGGAGATCGATGTGCGCGTCGGCGAAGACGACGACCTCGCCGCGGGCCTGGGTCAGTCCGAGGTTGCGCGCCGCGGCAACGCCCAGGGGGCGGTCCGTGCGGATGAGGTGAACGCCCTCGTGGGCTCCCTCCAGCAGGAAATCCGCGCAGCCATCCGTCGAGCCGTTGTCGATCACGAGGATCTCGCTGTTCGCCGGCAGGGTCGCCTGAAACTGCTCGACGGTGCGCCGCAACATGACGGATTCGTTCGTAGCCGGCAGGATCACGCTGATCCGGACCGGCTGGTCGCCGCGGAACAGAAGATCCAGCCGCTCCGCCGGCAGCGGCCGCGGCGGCGGAATGACATGAAACGGCGGCGGAAACGGAGCCTCTTCAGAACCCGCCTGGGTCGGTTCCGGAACCGATTCCGCCGCGGGCGGTCTCAGGCGCCGGAGAACTTCCTCCATCGCCGGAGCATCGATCATCTGCTCGAAGTCGTACTCGAAGGCGATCGCATCGCCAGGAGAGACCACCTCGAGCTCCGGGCCGGCCATCGGACAGGGCAGGACCATGCAGAAGGGCTCGCCGGCCTCGAACCGGACCGTCTGGCCCGGGCGGGTGAATTTCCAGGACAGCGTCAATGTACAGGGCAGGACGGAAGAATCGATCATCGTCTCCAGGGGCGCAATCCCGTCCTTGGGTACATTGACGGGACCGCGCGCCCAGAGGGCCTGCCCGCTCCCGGTCTTGAATTGATACCCGGAATGAAACGTGATCCGGCCCTCCCCTTCGCGGCTCTGCACGAAATCCCGGGACTGCGCGGCCCCCTGGATCTCGATGTCTTCGGCGCGGGAGCCTCCGTTCCAGGTGGCTGTGAAAGCGTGCGGACAGAGCAGCTCGAAACCCAGACTCGCTCCCCGCTCCTGCGGGGCAGGACGAAGGGTGGCCGCACCCTCGTACAGTGGATAGGCGGTGATCTTCATGCCGTCCCCTTCGTCCTGCCCGGCTCTCGTTATGGCGGCTCTGGAGTCACCGCCGGAGTCGGCGGCTCCGGAGTGGGCGTCGGCGGCTCCGGAGTAGGCGTCGGCGGCTCCGGAGTGGGCGTCGGCGTCGGCGGCTCCGTCCCGCAAGCTTCCGAAGTGGCGCTCGCTTCGACCTGGTGGCGGCGGTCTCCGTCCGCCTTGAGCATCCACTTGAGCGTTTCCAGAGCGCCGAACACGACCGAGAACTCGGAGGTGTGCTCACCCGGGAAGAACGCTGTCGGCTGTCCGCGGTCCGGGTCGCCGCCCACGAACATGTTCTTGGAACCGACGGGCAGATCGATGACTTCGCTGCCCGAATTCAGGTAGCCGAAGTAAGCGGTGTAGGTGCCGTCCCCGTTGTCGACCACGCAGTCCAGCAACGGGACCAGCGTATGTCCGCCCTGCGCCGACGCCGGCTTCGCGACGACCGGCAGGAGGGCCACCGAGAGGCCCAGAGCTCCGAAGGCGGTCAGCGCCTGACGGCGGGAGAGCGTGGCCGGATGGATGGCGGCGGGCACCAGCAACCGGGCGGTCTCGAGCTCCTCCAGGGCGAGCTGCGTGAGACGCTCCGCCTCGGTCGGCAGCAGGTTGAATTTCTGGCGCAGGATCTCCGCCAACTGCTCCGGCGAGGTTTGCCCGTCGCAGTGCTGGAAGACCAGCGCCGAGGTGGCGTTCAGGACGTAGGACTGCTTGCGCTCGGCGTCGAGCACGGCCAGCCCATCGCCCACCGCTTCGGTGGACAGGCTCGAGATTCTTTGTGGATACTCCATCGATACCTCCTTTCGGCATTACCCCATCCCAAAGTACTTTTGAGCATGCTTACCGAGGTTAACATCTGGGATGGAGCACGTCTATCCTCTCTAGGGAGGAGGCGGTATCCTCTCTAGAGAGGAGATTGGGAGCTCTCCTTCGAGAGCTGAAGCGTTTTGCTTCGTCGAGGTGCCTCTCTTGCTGTCCTTTCCGTCTTTACAGCGTGCCGCCCCGCCGGTGCAGTGTTACGGAGTGCACGACTCGCGCTGCAGTGCCAGGATCGGTGCCTGGATCAAAAGCAGGTGTGCACGCTTCATACGTTTCTTCCTCCGCCGTCGTAGAGCTACTGATACGTCACCACGAGCTGCGGCCGGTTGGCCGAGGTCGTGTTGTTGCCCGAGTAGTAGCCGATGTAATCGTTGCCCCCGTCGTCGTTGTCGTCGAGACTGAAGTAGACGCGGAGCTGTGTCGTGCCCGTCTTATCGAGGGCGGCGAGGCCCGCGGCGTTCAGGCTGCCTTCCGACCAGCTCCCGTTGGACGCGGCGTTGCTCAGGCTCGCCGCCTGGACGGCGGTCGCCGTGGCTTCGAAATCTCCCGCCTGGAGCGCCGTCGACCCTGAAAGGCCGCCCGTCTGGACGTCGGCCCGGCAGGTGCCGTGGGTGGTGAAGGGGTTGGTGCCGCTCGACGTACCGCGGCGCAGGCGCAGGGTCGCAGAGAGGATCGTGGCGCCGTCGGGGATCGACGAGGTGTCGAAGGAGACCACGGATTTGTACTGCCGGTCGCTGGTGGCGTCTCCAACCCGCAGGGCGCTGGTGGTCGTGGCCGTGCTGTTGAGCGAACCGCCGGCGTTCGAGGCCTCGGTCGACTCCAGCACCCAGCCGTCCTGGGCCGCGGCGGAGGTGAAGGTCACCTGGGTCGGAGGTGGCAGTCCGTTGCAATATTGGGCCTGCTTGCCGATCACGGCATACGGGCAGGCGGCCTGCTCGAGCAGATAGAGAACGGCTGCACGGTTGCGGGCGGTCTCGGCCGGGATCACCTCGTCCGGAGGATAGAAGCCGCCCTGGGCGGACGTGACCGGGTACATCTCGAATGTAAAGCTGAAGACGCGGTGGGCGCCATAGAGCCAATCTCTGATGCCACCATCGGAGATGTAGAGCTCGCTGGCCTGCTGCGGGGTGTAGCCGTTCGTCCCCGCCATGGCCTGGCCCATGGTCACGAACGTGTCGTGGTCGTCCTGGGTCATGTCGGACGGCACGTCGGCGGTGGTGTAACCGTAGGGCCACATCACCAGCTCGGCGTAGCTGTGAAAGTCGATGTGGGCCTTGATCTGCTGCACGCCGCCCACGACGCGGCTCTCGACGAAGTCGCGCACCACCGCGGTCTCGGGGGCCGAGAAGGCCGAAGCGCCGCGGTAGGTCTCGCTGCTCGGCGTGCCGCTGCTGCCGCCGCAGCAGCCCCACTTGTAGCCCCAGTTGCGGTTCAAGTCGGTGCCGATGGCGGTCGTGCCGGCGTTGGGCTGGCGGTTCTTGCGCCAGGAACGGTAGGTGCCGGTCGCGATGTCGTACTCGCCGCCATCCGGATTCACATCGAAGACGATCCAGATTTCACGGCCGTCCACCAGGCTGGTGATCTGGGGATCGGTTCCGTATTCGTCGGTCAGCATCTTCAGGTTGTAGAGAGCCATCTCGACGGTCAGATGCTCGCGGGCGTGCTGGTGATGCGTGAAGAGCACCTCGGGCTCATCCTCGTCGGTGCCCACGTTGTCGGAGATCTTGCCGGCCCAGATCGTGCGGCCTTCATACGAAAGCCCCATCGGAAAGAGTGAGAAAATCGCCGGGTGGTCGAACGCGGCCTGCTCGAGCTCGGCCACCATCTCGGCGTAATCGTGGTAGGCCGAGTCGGCCGCCGGAAAGACCTTGAGGAATTCCTCCTGCGTCCTGAACCGCTCGAGCTTCAGGCCCTTGCGCTTCAAGGCCCTGGCTTCACGGCCCGTGGCTTCGACGAGGACGTAGTCGTGGCCCACCTCGAAGATGTCCGCGCCGGTGGCGGCGATGGCCGAGCGGGCGCGGGCGTCGAAGACGTTCGAGA
>DATHUD010000273.1:0-9837 GCA_035462575.1 Thermoanaerobaculia bacterium
ACCTCGAGGTCCGTCGCGGGGCCGGCGGCCTTGCGCACCGCGGGGTGGATTTCGGCCAGCCGGTCGGCGCGCTGGAGCGCGAGCTCGACCGTGCCTCCGTCCACGCCGAGCACGAGGAGGGCCGGCCGGAAGGCCTCGCAGACCGCAAACACCTGGGGCAGGAAACCGTTCGCCGCACCCGGCCCGGCGGTCCGGGCGGAGATCAGGTGATCGTTCACGCGGCAGGCGATCGACTTGATCGTGGGCGGCGCGTCCGGATTGCGCCGGCCGATCAACGTCCCCTCGGCGCCCGCGTGCCGCGAGTTCAGGATGCGGATGGGGACGCCCGCCCGGGAGGCCGGCCCCAGGGTGCCGTAGTGGGGCTTCTTCGCCCCGGAGCAGGCGAGCTCCAGCGCCTCGGCGAAGGAGAGCGTCCGCACGCGGCGCGCATCCGGGAAGAGGCGGGGATCGGCGGTCAGGATGCCGTCCACGTCGGTCCAGATCAGCACCTCGTCCGCGCCGATCGCGGCGCCCACGATGGCGGCTGAAAAGTCCGACCCCTCCTTGCCGAGCGTGGTCGTCACCCCCTGGAGCGTCGAGCCCACGTAGCCGCCCACCACGGGGACGACGCCGCGCGCGGCGAGCGGCGGGAGCGCCTCGCGCAGGCGGGCGTCCGTGGGCCCGTAGAGCGGCTTCGCGCGGGTGAAGTCGTGGTCCGTCACCACCACCCGGCGGCAGTCGATCCACTCGGATTCCACCCCGCCGCTCCGGAGCGCGAACGAGAGGATGGCGCTCGCCAGGAGCTCGCCGAACCCGGCCACGGCGTCCGCGGTGCGGGGCGTGAGCGCCCGGGTCACCGCGATCTCGCCGAGCAGCGCGTCGAGCTCCGCGAACCAGGGGTCGAGCTGCGCGGCGAGGGCCGGCCGGAGCGCGGCGGAGACGGCGCCCTGCCCCTCGCGGCGGTGGAAGCCCGCGAGCTCCTGGAAGATCTCCTGCGCCGCCTGAAGGTTGCCCGCCGCGGCCGCCGCGGCGCTGTCGAGGAGCCTCTGCGTGGTCTTGGCCATGGCCGAGACGACCACCACCGGCCGGCGTTCCACGCATCCGCGCACGATCCCCACCACCCGCTCGATCGACGCCGCGGTGTCGACCGAGCTGCCGCCGAATTTCATCACGATCATGAGTCGAGGAGCCCCTGGCTCTTCATCAGCTCGGCATTCAGCACGGCGGCGCCGGCCGCGCCGCGCAGCACGTTGTGGGAGAGCGCGACGAGCTTCGTGTGGAGCACGTTGCAGTCGCGCACGCGGCCCACGGCGGTCGCCATGCCGCGCTCCAGGTTCGCGTCCTTGCGCGGCTGCGGCCGGTCCTGGGCCTCCAGGAAGTGGATCGGCTGCTTCGGGGCCGAGGGGAGCGCGAGCTCCTGGGGCAGCCCGCGGAACCCGGCGAGGGCTTCGATCAGAGCCTCGCGGGCCGGCTTCTCCGCGAATTCCACGCTCGCCGTCACCAGGTGCCCGTCGATCGAAGGCACCCGGTTGCAGGAGGCGCTGATCCGGAGAGGGAGCGGCTCCACCCGCGGGCCGTCCAGGGTGCCCAGGATCTTCTGCGTCTCCGTTTCGACCTTCCTCTCTTCGTCGCCGCCGATGTAGGGGATGACGTTGCCGAGGATGTCGAGCGACGGCACCCCGGGGTAGCCGGCGCCGGAGACCGCCTGGAAGGTCGTGACCATCACGCGCTTCAACCCGAAGCGCTTCCACGCCGCGAGCGGCATCACCAGCACCACGGCCGCGCAGTTGGGATTGGTGACGATGGCGCCGCTCCAGCCCCGCTTCGTCCTCTGGGCCTCGAGGAGCCCCAGGTGGTCCGCGTTGATCTCGGGGACGAGGAGGGGGACGTCCTCGGCCATGCGGTAGTGGCTGGAGTTCGAGACCACGATGTGGCCGGCCTTGGCGAACTCCTGCTCGATCTCGCCGGCCAGGCTCCCGGACATGGAGGAGAAGACGAGCCGCGGCCCCCGGCCCGGCACGCACTCCTCGACAGCGCGCTCTGCCGCTTCGGCGGGCGGCGCGCCTTCGAGCTGCCAGGATGCCGCCTCGCGGTAGGGCTTGCCCGCGCTCCGGTCGCTCGCCGCGAGCCATCTGGCTTCAAACCAGGGATGGTTTTCGAGGAGCTGCACGAAACGCTGGCCCACCGTGCCCGTGGCGCCCAGAATGCCGACTTCGATCTTCTTGTCCATCAATCGTCTCCAGGCGCAGCATACCCGCTTCGCGCCGACTCAGGCCGCGGGATCGAGCAAGATGCGCACCATCCGCTTGTAGTGCTCCACGGCCTCCACCAGATCCCGTTTCGCGATCCTCTCCTCCGGCGTGTGCGCCACGTGGATGCTCCCCGGCCCGAGGAGAAACGGCCGGCCCCAGGCGGGGAGGCGCGGAACGTCCGTCGTGTACTTGACGACGGTCGTCTCGAAGCCCGGCAGGGCCCCGAGGTGCACGGCCGGCGTCTCCCGGATCTCCGCGGCACGCACGCCCGGCACGGCCTCGACCGCCGCGAGAAGGCTCCGCCTTAGCTCTTCCGTCTCGCCCACCGTGCGCACCATCACCTCGGCCCGCGCCCGGTCCGCTACTACATTGGGTGCCCGTCCGCCTTCGATCGTGCCCACGTTCACCGTGGTCTCTCCCAGAACCGGATCGGTGGGGAGGGGGAGGGCGCGGATCCGCGCGAGCGCTTCGAGCAGCCGGTCGATCGCCGAGACCCCCAGCTCCGGGTACGCCGAGTGGGCCGCCCGGCCTTCCGCCTCCAGCGCCAGGTAGAGCGCCCCTTTGGAGCCCAGCGCCAGCCGGTTTTCCGTGGGCTCGCCGTTGATCAGGAAGCGCGACCCCCGCGGGCTCCGGTTCGCCACCTGGGCGCCCACGCTGTCCGTCTCCTCGCCGACGACCACCAGGAGCCCGAAGTTGTACACGCGCTCCGCGAGCAGCTCCTCGATCGCGCGGATCATGGCCGCGAGGATGCCCTTGGTGTCGCACGCCCCCCGGCCGCGGATGTGCTCGGCGTCCTCTCCCGAGGGGAGGAACGGCGGCACCGTGTCCATGTGGGTCGAGAGGGTCACCACGGGCTCCCCCCACGTCGCGAGCACGTTGAAGCGGCTCCGTTCCACGGGCATCCGCTCGACCGCCCCGCCCGTCCGCTGGGCGAGCACGCGGAGGTACTCGAAGAGGAAGTCGCCGACCGCCCGTTCGAGGCCGGTCGTGGAGTCGATGTCGATCAGGGTGCGGGTGAGTTGGAAGAGCTCCATTGCGGGCGGAGACTAGTCGCCGGCCGGCAGGGCGTCAATACAATTCGTGCGCGTTGACCCTCCTTGGGGACAGGCGTAGAATTGATAGATGTCTCTGAAGAAACGCCCCCGGGGGATCGCGGCATGATCTATCTGGGAATCTTCGTCCTGCTGAGCCTTCTGATCGTGATCCACGAGGCCGGCCATCTGCTGGCGGCCAAGCTCACGGGGATTCCGGTCGCGGGCTTTTCCGTGGGGTTCGGTCCCAGGATCCTCGCCCGGCGCTGGGGCCGGACGGAATACGCGCTTCGGGTATTCCCCCTCGGAGGCTTCGTGCAGCCGGCGGTCTCCGACGAATCCGAATTCCGGATGTTCGACCTGTGGCGCCGCATCGTCTTCTTCCTGGGCGGCCCCCTGGCGAACCTCGTGGCGGCCCTGCCGCTCTTCGCGGCCCTCAATTGGATCAAGAGCGGGCCGTCGCTCCAGGGGATTCTCCTCGACCCCTTCTTCCAGGTCGCGCGGGCGTGCGGGCACGTCCTCGCCCTCCTGCCCGGCCTGTTCCAGAAGCCCGATTCGATGCTGGGCGTGATCGGAATCGTGGCCGAGGGGGGCCAGGCCGCTCAATCCGGCATGATTCTGGAGCTCGCGCTCTCCCTTTCGATTTCGCTCGCGGTCTTGAACCTCCTCCCCATCCCCGTGCTCGACGGCGGCCAGATCCTGATCAGCGGTCTCGAAGAGGTGTTCCCCCGCTTCGGCAGGCTGCGCGTGCCCCTGACCGTGCTGGGCATCGTCGTTCTCGCGGTGCTCATGATCTACGCCAACGCCCAGGACGTGATCCGTCTCTGGGCGGCCGGGTAGAGACAAGAAACCTCACCCTCTGTCTCCCTCTCCCGGCGGGGGCTGGGTGGGAGATGGGAGAGGGAGACAGAGGGTGAGGTTTCGGAGCGCAGAACGTCCCAGGAGCCGAGGAATTGGTCACCCCGCCACGATCTGTCTCAAAAGCGCGATGTTGTCCCGGTGCCCCGTGAACCGCGCCGTGACCTTGCCGCGGATGGGGTAGCCCACGAGGTAGAGGTCGCCGATGATGTCCAGGATCTTGTGGCGCACGAACTCGTCCGGGAAGCGCAACTCGGTGTTGATCACTTCGTCCTCGCCCACGAGGATGAAGTTGTCGAGCCGCCCGCCCGAGCCCAGGCCGAGCTCGTTCAGCATCTTCAAATCCTTCATGAAACCGAACGTGCGCGCCGGGGCGATCTCGCGCTTGTAGTCCTCGGCCGAGGAGAGCGTGAACTCGTAGGACTGCTCGCCCACCGGCGCCGGATAGCTCAGGAGATAGGAGACCGAAAACTCGTCCGCCGGCTCGATCGAGAGGATCTTCTCGCCCGATCCCCCCACCTCGTAGCGGCGATCGATCACGATCTCCTTCTGCGGCTCGTCCTGCTCGGCGACGCCCACCTCCTCCAGGATCTTGCAGAACTCCAGAGCCGAGCCGTCGAGCACCGGGATCTCGCCGTGCACCTTGATCAGGAGGTTCGCGACCCCGTAGGCGTGGAGCGCCGAGAGGAGGTGCTCGACCGTGCGGATGTTCTCCCCCTCGCGGGAGAGCGTCGTGGCATAGTCCGTCTCCGCGACCGACCCCACGTAGGCCGGGATCTCGATCCCCGTGGGCAGCGTCACGAAATGGAGGCCGCTCCCTTCGGGGAGGGGCTGGAGCACCATCCCCGTGCGCTGCCCCGAGTGGAGGCCCAGGCCGTAGACCACCGTCGAATGGCGGATCGTCCGCTGCTTCCTCCCCGTGTCCGCGAGCATCGGCAGGGCCGGCGGCGCCTCGAACCGGCGCTCGGGCTCAGGTCTGTCGGCGCGGTCCGTCCGGTCCCGCGAGCGGCCCGAAGCCTTCTTCGTGCTCTTCTCGACCGACTTCTTGTGGGCGAGCGCCCCGGCCGCGGCCTCGGCCACCCGCTTGTAGGAGAGGGGCTTCTCCAGATAGTCGAACGCCCCCATCTTGATCGCCTTGACCGCCGTCGACGTGGTCCCGTGGCCCGACATCATCACGACCGCCGCCGTGGGGTCCGCCTCGCGCATCGCCTGAAGCGTTTCGAGCCCGTCCCGGTCGGCGAGCCACACGTCCAGGAACACCACCGCCGGCCGTTTCGCCTCGTAGAGCGCGAGAGCCTCCTCGCCGCTCGGGGTGGTCAGGATGGCGTACCCCTCGTCCGAGAGGATCCCCCCCAGGGTGGTCAGGATCCCCGGCTCGTCGTCCACGATCAAGATCAGCTCGGCCATGCGTCGTCCCCTCTCCGGGGGGAGCATAGCAGCCTGAGTTAGAGCCCTCACCACCCCGGCCCTCCTCTCCCAGCCTCCCGTCCACCCCCGGGAGAGTTGTTCATGCCGCCAGACGGCACCGCAAGAGGGATGAAAATCCGGAACGGCGGTGGCCTTCGACCTCACCCCAACCCCTCTCCTAAAGGAGAGGGGCTCCGGTTTGCTGCTTTTCTCTCCCTCTCCTTTAGGAGAGGGAGCCGGAGGGTGAGGTCGCAGGCCACAGCAGCCCCCATTTTCATAGCAGGAGGGAGACAGCTTGAATTCGTGCTGGGTGGGGGCGCCCTCTCCCGGGGGTGGACGGGAGGCTGGGAGAGGGTCGGGGTGAGGGCCTCGGGCGGGGGCGCCCTTTCTGTGGTAAACCCTCCCCATGTCTCTCGACCTCCGGACCCTCACCGCCCGCCCCGTCGCCGACTGCACCGCGGGAGACGTCGCGGCCGCCCTCACCCGCGCTTTCGAGGGCTACATCGTCCCCCTCCGTTTCACACCGCAGGCCTACGAGCGCCGGTTCCGCTCCGAGGATCTGGACCCGTACGCGAGCCGCGTCTGGCTGCGGGACGGCGAGCCCGTGGGCGTGCTGCTCCTCACGCGGCGGGGCTGGAGGAGCCGTGTCGCGGGAATGGGCTTCGCCCCCGAGGTCCGCAACCAGGGGCTCGGCCGCCAGGCGCTCCTCGAAACGATCCGGGAGGCGAAGGAGCGGAGGGAGCGGACGCTCTTCCTTGAAGTCTTCGAGCAGAACGCCCCCGCCGTGCGCCTCTACACCGGCCTCGGCTTCCAGCCGATGCGCCGCCTCGTGGGCTACCGCCGGGAGGCGGGGGAGACGGTGGAGGGCACAGACCGCCTCGTGGAGATCGATCCGCTGGATTTCGCCCGCGCCGTGGCGCGGGACGGGGAGCCGGGCCTGCCGTGGATGCTCACGTCCGAAACCCTCTCCTCGATCTCCTGGCCGGCGCGGGCTTATCGCCTGGAGGAGCACGCCTACGGCCTGATCGCCGATCCCGCGGCCGAAAAAATCGTCCTGACCGCGCTCGTCGTCCCCAGAGAGATCCGCCGGCAGGGCTGGGGGACGCGCCTCCTGCGCGCTCTGGACGCGGCCTTCCCTGGCCGCCCGTGGTCCATTCCTCCCATCGTGCCCGAAGAGCTGGCCCCCGGCTTCTTTCCGAGCCTCGGCTGGGGAGGCTGGGAGATCAACCAGTTGGAAATGCGCCTGGAGCTCGTTCGATGAATCGTTTGCCGGGAGCGCCGGCATCCTGCCGGCGACTGACTGAAAACTCAGGAAGAGGAGCCGCCCGAATCGGGTGATCGTTCTTAAACAAGCTTGCTCCGCCGCGTTCAAGCCTGGACGTCGCGAGACGAGCTTGCTCGATGGCGGCGAAGCTTGCGGCGGCCCGTTCCAAGCCTGGCCGCCCGTGCGCAAGCTCGCGGCGAAGGGGAGGAAGCTTGTGTCTACCGTCACAAGCTTCGGTGTGGCGGCTCAAGCTCGAACCGCGACGCGCAAGCTGGGACCGGCCGGGTCAAGCTTGCGCGGAGCCGTTCAAGCCGGGCTCGACGCCATCCAGGCTTGCTCCGGGTCGTATCCGGCTTGAGCTCGCCCGGTCGAAGCTCGTCCGGGCGGAGCAGGCTTGAATTTCCCGCAGCAAGCTTGGCGGGCGGGCCCGCGGCCCGGCTGGTTGAGCCTGGGGAGGGGATGTGTCAGCATATCCGCCCGACTCCCCTTTGTCGGGCTTTAACTCTTGGACTCCTAGGGATGGTGCCGTATGACTCCTCCGCAGAACCTCTCTTCCTCCTGGGATGCAGGACCGCCGGACTCCGTACCGCCGCCTCCGGCCACTCCGCCGAATGGTGAGGACCCCTTCTCCCGCCAGCTTCTCGCCGCGATGCTGGCGTTCCGGAGCGGCAACTTCAGCGTCCGCATGCCGGTCGACCTGACCGGCATCCACGGCAAGATTGCCGACGCATTCAATGAAATCCTTACGGTAAGCGAGCGCCGGGCCCAGGAGACGACAAGGGTCTGCCGGGTGGTGGGCAAGGAGGGGAAGCTCAAGCAGCGGATGACGGTGCCCGGCGTCTCCGGGGGCTGGGCCGACGAGGTGGCCTCGATCAATACCCTGATCGACGACCTCGTCTGGCCGACGACCGAGGTGACCCGGGCCGTAGGCGCCGTGGCAAAAGGCGACCTCGGCCAGGCGATGGCCCTGGAGGTGGACGGGCGGCCCCTGGAAGGCGAGTTCCTCCGCTCCGCGAAGCTGGTCAACAAGATGATCGACCAGCTCTCGGTCTTCACCTCCGAGGTGACGCGCGTGGCGCGCGAGGTGGGCACCGAGGGCAAGCTCGGCGGCCAGGCCCAGGTGAAGGGCGTGTCGGGCGTGTGGAAGGACCTGACCGACTCCGTGAACCAGATGGCCGGCAACCTGACCGCCCAGGTGAGGAACATCGTCGAGGTGACGATCGCGGTCGCGAGCGGCGACCTGTCGAAGAAGATCACGGTCGACGTCCGCGGCGAGATCCTGCAATTGAAAGAGGCCATCAACACGATGGTCGACCAGCTCCGCTCCTTCGCCTCCGAGGTGACGCGCGTGGCCCGCGAGGTGGGCACCGAGGGCAAGCTCGGCGGCCAGGCCGTGGTGCCGGGCGTCGCGGGCACGTGGAAGGACCTGACCGACTCGGTCAACGCCATGGCCTCGAACCTGACCGGCCAGGTGAGAAACATCGCCGAGGTGACGACGGCCGTGGCCCGCGGCGACCTGTCGCGCAAGATCACGGTCGACGTCGAGGGCGAGATCCTGGAGCTCAAAAATACGATCAATACGATGGTCGACCAGTTGAACGCGGTCGCCTCCGAGGTGAGCCGCGTGGCGCGCGAGGTGGGCACCGAAGGGAAGCTCGGAGGCCAGGCGGTGGTGCCGGGCGTCGCGGGCACGTGGAAGGACCTGACCGACTCGGTCAACGCCATGGGCACGAACCTGACGGCCCAGGTGCGAAACATCGCCGAGGTGACGACGGCCGTGGCCAAGGGCGACCTGTCGCGCAAGATCACGGTGGACGTCAAAGGCGAGATCCTGGAGCTCAAGGACACGATCAATACGATGGTCGACCAGTTGAACGCGTTCGCCTCCGAGGTGAGCCGCGTGGCGCGCGAGGTGGGGACCGAGGGGAAGCTGGGCGGCCAGGCCGCGGTGCCGGGCGTCGCCGGCACGTGGAAGGACCTGACCGACAACGTCAACTCGATGGCGTCGAACCTGACCGGCCAGGTGAGACACATCGCCGAGGTGACGATCGCGGTGGCCAACGGCGACCTGTCGAAGAAGATCACGGTCGACGTGCGCGGCGAGATCCTTCAGCTCAAGGAAGCCATCAACACGATGGTCGACCAGTTGAACACCTTCGCGGCCGAGGTGACGCGCGTGGCGCGCGAGGTCGGCACGGAAGGCAAGCTCGGCGGCCAGGCCGCGGTGCCGGGGGTCGCCGGCACGTGGAAGGACCTGACGGACTCGGTGAACTCGATGGCCTCGAACCTGACGGGCCAGGTGAGGAACATCGCGGACGTGGCCACGGCGATCGCGCGCGGCGACCTGTCGCGCAAGATCACGGTGGACGTGAAGGGCGAGATCCTGGAGCTGAAAAACACGATCAATACGATGGTCGACCAGTTGAACGCGTTCGCGTCGGAGGTGACGCGCGTGGCGCGCGAGGTGGGTACCGAAGGGCGCCTCGGCGGCCAGGCCGCGGTCTCCGGCGTGGCCGGCACGTGGAAGGACCTGACCGACTCGGTGAACTCGATGGCCTCGAACCTGACCGGTCAGGTGAGAAACATCGCGGACGTGGCCACGGCGATCGCCAAAGGCGACCTGTCGCGCAAGATCACGGTGGACGTGAAGGGCGAGATCCTGGAGCTGAAAAATACGATCAATACGATGGTCGACCAGTTGAACGCGTTCGCGTCCGAGGTGAGCCGCGTGGCGCGCGAGGTGGGCACCGAGGGGAAGCTCGGCGGCCAGGCGGTGGTGCCGGGCGTCGCGGGCACGTGGAAGGATCTGACCGACTCGGTCAACGCCATGGGCACGAACCTGACGGCCCAGGTGCGAAACATCGCCGAGGTGACGACGGCCGTGGCCCGCGGCGACCTGTCGCGCAAGATCACGGTCGACGTCGAGGGCGAGATCCTGGAACTCAAAAATACGATCAATACGATGGTCGACCAGTTGAACGCGTTCGCCTCCGAGGTGAGCCGCGTGGCGCGCGAGGTGGGCACCGAGGGGAAGCTCGGCGGCCAG
>DATHUD010000274.1:0-12986 GCA_035462575.1 Thermoanaerobaculia bacterium
TACGCCGAGCTCGACCGGCGCGCGGAGCTTCTGAGCCGCCGACTGGCGGCTCTGGGAATCGGTCCGGAGCACCGGGTGGGCGTGCTCCTGGAGCGGACGGCGGAGCTGGTGGTGGCGCTTCTGGCCGTGCTCAAGACCGGCGGCGCCTACGTGCCGCTCGATCCGGCCTACCCGCAGGCGCGCCTGGCCTTCATGCTGGGCGACTCGGGAGCGGCGGTGCTGCTGACCCGGAGCTCTCTCTGGGCTTCTCTGGAACCGGTGCCGGAGGGCGTCTCCCCCGTGTTCCTGGATCCCGGCTGGGAGAACGAGCCCGCGCCGCAGGCGCGCCGGAGCGCGGCGCCTCCGGCCGGACCGGACAACTCGGCCTACATCATCTACACCTCCGGTTCCACCGGCTTGCCGAAGGGGGTGGTGATCTCCCAGGGCTCGCTGGCCAACCTGGTCCAGTGGCACCGGCGGACCTATGGAGTGACGCCGGCGGACCGGGCTTCGCAGGTGGCGAGCCCCGGCTTTGATGCTTCGGTTTGGGAGATCTGGCCTTATCTCACGGCGGGGGCAAGCTTGTATGTGATGGAGGAGGAGGTTCGCTCCTCGCCAGCCCGGGTGGTGGAATGGCTGTCGGCGACGAAGATCTCTCTCGCCTTTCTTCCGACGCCGCTGGCCGAGGCTGTCCTTGCCGAAGAGTGGCCCGAGAAGATGTCCCTCCGGGCACTGCTGACGGGCGGCGATCGCCTGCACCGAGGCCCGCGTCCCAGTCTGCCCTGCACGCTCCACAACCACTACGGGCCCACCGAGGGCACCGTGGTGGCAACCTGTACGCCGGTCGAGCCCGGGGTGGCGGCGCCGCCGATCGGCCGTCCGATCGCGGGAACGCAGGTCTATCTTCTGGGGCCGGAGCACCGGGCCGTGCCGCTGGGAGCACCGGGAGAGCTGTACCTGGGAGGCGTGGGTCTGGCCCGCGGCTACTTCGGCCGTCCGGACCTGACAGCCCAGCGGTTCGTGCCCGATCCGTTCTCCGGGTCGGCGGGAGCGCGGCTGTATCGCACGGGAGACCTGGCGCGCTTCCGCGCGGACGGCGAGCTCGAGTTCCTGGGCCGGATCGACCAGCAGGTCAAGGTGCGGGGTTTCCGCATCGAGCCGGGCGAGATCGAATCGGTGTTGGCGTCGCACCCGAGCGTGCGGCAGTCGGCGGTGGTAGCCAGGGAGGATGCGCGGGGAGACCGTCGCCTGGTGGCCTATGTGGTGCCGTCCGGAGAGGCGGCGCCGGCGGGCGAGCTGCGAGCTCTCCTGCGGGGGCGGCTGCCGGACTACATGGTCCCGTCGGCCTTCGTGACGCTTTCGTCACTGCCGCGCACGGCGAATGGCAAGATCGACCGCCGCTCGCTCCCGGCTCCGGATCTCGCATCGAGCCCTGGAGAAGGGGCGAGCGTGCCGCCGCGCAACCTCCTGGAATTGGAGCTGGTGCGCCTCTTCGAGGAGCTTCTGGGAGTCCGGCCCGTCGGCGTCACGGCCGATTTCTTCGAGTTGGGTGGCCATTCGCTGCTCGCCGTGCAGGCCGTGTCGCGCATCCAGCGGCAGACAGGGCGGCGGCTATCCTTGGCGCAGCTCCTGCGGGAGCCGACCGTCGAGCGCTTGGCTGCGCTGCTGCGGCACGAGGAGCCCGCGGACCGGCCCTGCCTCGTCGATCTCCAGCCGGCCGGCTCGAAAATTCCTCTCTTCTGGGTGCATCCTTCGGGCGGCAACGTCGTATGTTACCTTGAGCTGTCACGGCACCTGGGTCAGGATCAGCCGTTCCACGCCTTCCGGGCTCGGGGGTTGGAGCCGGGGGAGACAGGATTCCCCGACGTGGCTTCCATGGCGGCCGAGTACTGTGCCGAGCTCACCCGGTTCCAGCCGGAAGGGCCGTATCTGCTGGGAGGATGGTCCATGGGAGGTCTCGTCGCCTACGAGATGGCGCAGCGGCTCCTGGCTGAAGGGCGTGAGGTTCGCCTCCTGGCCCTTCTGGACACCTACGCTCCCGGGAGAGGCGAGGCGGCTCCCCTGACCGAGCTCGAGCTTCTAGCCGCTTTCGCCACCGATCTGGGCCTTGGAAAGGAGACTTTGGCGGCATTTGTCGATAAAATGCGACACGAGTCCAGGAGGGGAAATCGGGTCCGGGAAATTCTGGAAGCGGCGAGGAGCGCCGGCGTAGTGCCGCCTCAGTTCGAGCTCGACGAGCTCGAACGGCTGTTCGAGGTCTTCCGGACCAACGCTCGGGGGATGGAGGAGTACCGGGCAGAGCCTTACCCTGGCCGCCTGACGGTAATTGCGGTGGAAGAAGGACGGCATCCGGACATCGATCCCTCCCTGGGATGGGAATCCCTGGCGGAGGGCGGCCTGGAGTTGTGGACGGCTCCAGGAGATCATCATTCCGTACTACGTAAGCCCCAGGTGAGATCGCTCGCCGAGCGCTTGGCTTCCGTGGTGCGCGCCGCGGGGCTTCGGGAAGACCTCCAGGCGCACATCGCTCGTGAAAGGGAAGGCTCTTGATGTTTGGGAATCTCGGTCGTGATATCCGCTATGCAGGCCGGTTGCTCGCGAAGAGCCCGGTCTTTACTGCAGTAGCCATCCTCTCGCTCGCATTGGGGATCGGTGCCAACTCCGTCATCTTCAGCGTCTTCAACGCGCTCCTCTTCCAGCCCTTGCCGGCCGAGAAGCCGGAGGAGCTGGTTTCGGTGTTTACCTCCGATCCCTCGGACCCCTGGGGCGCGACCTCCTATCCCGACTACGTGGACTTGCGGAGCGGCGTCGGGGCCTTCCGGGAGCTCATCGCATACACCATTGCACGGCTCCGTCTCGAAACCAATGGTGAGGCGGAGCTCGTCCTGGGCGAGCGGGTCTCGGGAAATTACTTCACCGGCCTTGGAGCGAAGCCGCGCCTGGGACGCATGTTCACGGCGGAGGACGACGTCCCCGGAGGACCCTGGGTTGCAGTCATCAGCGAGAGGATGTGGCGCCGGAAGTTCGGGGCCGACCCCGGGGTCCTCGGAAAGACGCTGCGGCTCAATGGGCAGAGCTTCACCATCATCGGCGTTGCGCCCGAAGGTTTCCGCGACACTCTCGCGGGCCTGTCGGTCAACGTGTGGGTGCCGATCGTGACGAGCGCGGGGCCGCTCTTGTCAGACCTCGAGCAACGCGGCCACCGGGACCTCCTGCTCCTCGGGCGCCTCCGCCCGGGATCGAAGATTGCCGACGCCGAAGCGCAGATGCAGGCGCTCGCGGCCCGCCTCAAGCAAAACTATCCGGAGACCAACGAAGACCGGGGTTTCCAAGCGCTCTCCGCCGAGGAAGCTGGAGTCCACCCGCGGATTCGAAATCTCCTTTCCGTTCTGGGGATCTTTCTGACCGCCGTGGCGGGAATCGTGCTGATCATCGCCTGCCTCAACCTCGCCAACCTCCTTCTCGCCAAGGCTTGGGGGCGCCAGCGCGAGGTCGGGATCCGGCTGGCCATCGGGGCCACGCGCAAACGTCTCATCCGCCAGCTCCTCGTCGAGAGTTTCCTTCTCTCCTTGCTGGGTGGTGCCGCGGGGCTGCTTCTGACTTTCTGGGCCACCGCGTTGATCCGCCAGTTCCGGCCGCCTGAGCAAATCCCGATCTCGCTCGACGTCGGCGTCGACCTGCGGGCCATTGCGTTCACTCTTTTCCTGTCGCTTCTGACCGGTTTCCTGTTCGGCTTGGCTCCGGCACTGACGGCGACCCGGCCCGATCTCAACCCGACGATCAAGGGCGGCCAGAGCGTTCCCAAGCGGAGGCGGCGCCGCCGGCTGACGCTCCGCAACTTCCTGGTGGTGGCGCAGGTCGCGGCCTCGATCGTGCTCCTCGTCGGGGCGGCGCTCTTTCTGCGCAGCCTGGGCCAGGTCGAAGGGATCGATCCCGGCTTCGAAACACGCAACGTCCTCTTGGTGAGCCTCGATCTGAGGGAGCACGATTACGACGAGGAGCGAGCCAATCCCTTTGTCGAGAGCGTCCTCGAGCGCGTCCGAAGCCTGCCCGGCGTGCGCGGCGCGAGCGTGGCGGCGACGGTGCCCCTCGGCTTCGAGCGCAAGGAATCGATGCTCCAGGTGCCCAACCAGCCCGGAGTGGAAGAGCAGCTCAGCTTCAACATGGTCACCCCGGACTATTTCCGGGTGATGAGCATCCCGCTCCTGCGCGGCCGTGACTTCACTCCCCAGGACAGCCGGGACAAACCGAGAGTCGCCATTGTCAACGAGGCTCTGGCCCAGCGCTACTGGCCCGGAGAGGAAGTGGTTGGGAAACGCGTCATCGCGAGTGGCGCCGAGTATGAAATCGTAGGCCTGGTCAGGACCACGAAGTACCGTTTCCTGGGGGAAACCCCCTTACCTTATTTCTATACCCCTCTGTTCCAGGACTATTCGAAAGTCGTGAACCTCCATGTCAAGACGGCAACGGAGCCACTGCAACTCGCGGGCCCCGTGCGCCGGGCGATCGAGTCCGCGGACCCGAGCTTCCAGGGCCTCGACGTGACTACGCTGGAGGATCAACTCGCTTTCGCTCTGCTGCCCCGGCGGGTGGGTGGGGTGATCTTCATCGTGTCGGGGCTTCTCGCTCTCGGGCTGGCCTGCATGGGGATCTACGGTGTGATCTCCTACTCGGTCCGCCAGCGGCTGCGCGAGATGGCGATCCGGATGTCTCTCGGCGCTCAGGCTCGGGACATCCTGCGACTGATCCTCTGGGAATCGATGAGCCTGGTCGCCGTCGGGATCGGTCTGGGGCTGCTGGTCGCCTTCCCCATCATGACCTTCGTCGGCAGCTTCCTGTACGGCATCAGCTCCGCCGATCCGGTCAGCTTCCTGAGCGTGATCCTGCTCCTGGCCAGCGCGGCTTTCATCGCGACCTATCTGCCGGCGCGGCGGGCGACCACCGTCGATCCGATGATTACCATGCGCTACGACTGAAACGATCCTGGTTCCGAGGATGGCGATCCGCTGGTGATTCTCCTCCTGCTGCCGGCCCCTGCTAGGGGCGTTCCCCGCAAGCCCTCTCAGCGGCGGGTGCCGCTGAGAACCTCCTCCTCCTTGCCGGGCCCGGTACGGGCGGCCTCGACGGCGGCGACGCGCCGGCGGACTTCGGCGACGCTGTCGGGGTTGAGCGAGATCGAGTCGATGCCGGCCTCGACCAGGAACTCGGCGAACTCGGGGTAGTCGCTCGGCGCCTGGCCGCAGATCCCGACCTTGCGGCCGGCCGCGTGGGCGGCGGTGATGACCTGGCGGATCAGCGCCTTGACGGCCGGATTCCTCTCGTCGAACAGGTGGGCGAGGTCGCTCGAATCGCGGTCGACGCCCAGGGTGAGCTGGGTCAGGTCGTTGCTGCCGATCGAGAAGCCGTCGAAGCGGGCGGCGAATTCGGGGGCGAGCAGGACGTTCGAGGGGATCTCGCACATCACGTCGACCTCGAGCCCGTTCTTGCCGCGTTCCAGGCCGTTGGCGGCCATTTCGGCGAGCACCCGGTCGGCCTCTTCCAGGGTGCGGCAGAAGGGGATCATGACCACGACGTTCTGCAGCCCGATCTCCTCGCGCACCTTGCGCAGGGCCTGGCACTCCAGGGCGAACCCTTCGCGGTAGCGCGGATCGTAATAGCGCGAGGCGCCGCGCCAGCCGATCATGGGATTCTCCTCGTGCGGCTCGAAGGCCCGGCCGCCGATCAGCTCGGCGTACTCGTTGGTCTTGAAGTCGCTCATCCGCACGATCACCGGGTTGGGCCAGCACGACGCGGCGATCTTGGCGATGCCCTGGGCGAGACGGTCGACGAAGTAGGCCGTGCGCAGGACGTAACCGCGGGTCAGCTCGCCGATCTGGCGCCGGGCCTCGGCGTCGGCCAGGTGGTCGAAGTGCACCAGCGCCATCGGGTGGATCCGGATCAGGTTGCTGATGATGAACTCCATGCGCGCGAGCCCGATGCCGTCGTAGGGGACGCGCCACCAGCGGAACGCCGAAGCGGGATCGGCCAGATTGAGAAGGATTTCGGTGCGCGTGGCCGGCAGGGCCGCCAGGTCCACCTCGGTCGCCTCGAAAGGCAGGATCCCTTCGTAGACGTTCCCCTGGTCGCCCTCGGCGCACGAGATCGTGATTTCGTGGGTGTCTGCGAGCGCGCGCGTGCCGTTGCCCGTGCCCACGATGGCGGGGATGCCCAGCTCGCGGGCGACGATGGCGGCGTGGCAGGTGCGGCCCCCCAGGTCGGTGACGATGCCGGCCGCCTTTTTCATGATCGGAACCCAGTCCGGGTCGGTCATCTCCGTCACCAGGATCGAGCCTTCCTCGACCTCGCCGATGTCGGCGGCGTGGAGCACCCGGCAGACCCGGCCGGCGGCGATTCCCTCGCCCACCGCGAGGCCGGTGGCGAGCCTCTTGCCCTTCCCCTGAAGACGATAGGTCTGCAGGATCGCCGGCCGCTTCTGGGACTGCACCGTCTCCGGCCGCGCCTGGACGATGAAGAGCTCTCCCGTGTCGCCGTCTTTCGCCCATTCGAGATCCATGGGCATCCCGTAGTGGCGCTCGATCGTTTGCGCCCAGCGGGCGAGCGTAAGGATCTCTTCCTCATTGAGGACGAAGGAGCAGCGTTCCCGCTCCGAAGTCTTGACGTTGACGGTCGCCCGGCTGCCGCCGCTCGCGTAGACGAGCTTGTGGTCCTTGGTCCCCAGCTTCTTTTCCAGGATCGGCCGCGCGCCGGGCCGGTCGAGCAGCGGTTTGAAGACCGTGTACTGGTCCGGCGTCACGGTGCCCTGGACGACCGTCTCGCCCAGCCCCCAGGCGGCGTTGATCAGGACGACGCCGGGGAAGCCCGTCTCCGTGTCCAGGGTGAACATCACCCCCGCTCCTCCGCGGTCGGAGTGCACCATCTTCTGGATGCCGATCGAGAGGGCGATCTCGAGGTGCGAGAAACCCTTTTCTTCGCGGTAGCTGATCGCCCGGTCGGTGAAGAGCGAGGCGAAGCAGCGCTGGCAGGCGGCGAGCAGCTCCTCGTCCCCGCGGACGTTCAAAAAGGTTTCCTGCTGGCCGGCGAAGCTCGCAGTCGGGAGGTCTTCGGCCGTGGCGCTGCTGCGCACGGCCACGTCCGCCTCGTCCATCCCGTGGCGGCGACTCAACTCGTGGTAGGCCGCGAGGATCTCCTCTTTGAGCGGCTCCGGGAACCGGGCCTTCTGGAAGAGCCGCCGGAGGGCCCGGCCGGCCCGATCCAGGGGCTTGCCCCGGCTCCTCCAGGCCGCGATCTCCGCTTCGATGGGGCCGGCGAGATCGTTGGCCGCCACGAGCTCGCGGTAGGCGTCCGCCGTGGTGGCGAAGCCCGCCGGCACGCGGATTCCCTCCTCCGAAAGGGCACGGATCATCTCGCCCAGCGAGGCGTTCTTGCCGCCGACGCGGGGAACGTCGCCGACGCCCAGGTTTTCGAACCAGAGGACACGGGGATTGTTCATGGCCTTCTCCTTCGACCTGCACGATGGCAGGTTCCGCGGCGAAATGGACCACCCTCCGGGAGGGGGCTTCGATGTCTGCCGGGGTGGCGGCGGCCCGCCTACCCCGAAGGGTGGCCCGGCGGCGGCCGGTCTCCTGGTGGGGCTCCCTGAAAGGCCGTATCAGACGGGTTTCGCGACCCGGTCGTGGTCCGCCGCCAGGAGGGCGACGACCTCGTCGTCGGTGACCTGCGAAAAGTCGTCAAAGAACAGGCTCACCGCAAAGAAAGGCTCCGGCGACGACAGGCAGACCACCTCGTCGGCGACGCGGGCGAGCTTCGCCACGGCTTCCTCGGGAGCCACCGCCATGGCGGCGATGAGCTTGCGCGGTCCTCGCGCCCGCACCTGCTCGAGAGCGGCGAGCAGAGTGGCGCCGGTCGCGACGCCGTCGTCGAGCACGATGACCACCCGTTCCGCCGGGTCGGCGGCGAGGCGGTCCGGCGTATAGAGCCTCCGGCGCTGCTTGAGGATCGCGAGCTGCCGCCGCGCCTCCTGCTCGACCCAGGACTGCGGGATGCCAGCCTCCTCGGCCCAAGGGGAGGCCACGGTCTCGCCGCTCTCCGCCACCGAGCCGATGGCGAGCTCCGGGTTGCCCGGAGCGCCGATCTTGCGCACCAGCACCACGTCGAGCTCGCCGTCCAACTCTTCGGCGAGGATCCGGCCCATGGGCACGGCGCCGCGTGGAATGGCGAGGATGAGCGGATTTAAGCCGCGGTATTTCGCCAGCTTCACCGCCAGACGACGGGCTGCCTCTTCCCGATTTTTGAAGAGCATGGCCTACCTCCTCTCATTCGAGCACGAAGGTGACTTTCATGCGGACCCGGAAGGTGACGACCTTGTCGTCCTCGACCTCCACCAACTGGTCCTCGACCCAGGCGCTCTTGATGTTCTTCACGGTCTTGCCGGCGTGCCGGATGCCTTCCCGGATCGCCGCCTCGAAGCTGTTGGGGGACTCGGCGCTGATTTCGATGGTCTTGGCTACGGACATGGCCTTCTCCTTTCGTATCCCTTTTGTCTCATTGGGCGCACCGTACCGGAACGCCCTGCCGGGTAGGAGGCGCCGCGCCGCGGGGGAGGAGAGAGCCGCGCGGGAGCTTTCCGGTTGGGAGTGCCCCAGGATCTCGGCCTTCTCGTGGCAGGTCTGGTGGGACTGGTTCTGGCTTTCGCTCCCGACGGACAGTCCGTTGCTCCCCCGCATCTCTGTGAGGTGCCGCCGCCGGCCCCGCCCCTCCGCACGGGCCGGCACCTCCCCGGACGCGCGGTTCCGGCTACCCCTGAGGTCGTCGTCCTGCCGATCCCGCCTCGATAGGCTGGAATTGCCCGAAGGGGGCGGAGGAGCCATGCCCATCGAAGCCCTCGCGCGAAAAGAGAGAGACACCGGCCCGGCCACCGTCGCGCCGGCCGGTGAGCCGGTGTTTCGTGCGCGCGGGCTCACCAAGACGTACAAGATGGGCGAGGTCGAAGTCCCGGCGCTGCGGTCGGTCGACCTGGACCTCTACGCGGGCGAATTCGTCGTCCTCCTGGGACCCTCGGGCAGCGGCAAGTCGACGCTCCTGAACATCCTGGGCGGCCTCGACGCCCCCACGTCCGGCAACGTCCGTTTCCTGGATCACGACCTGACCGGCGCCTCCTCCGAGGAGCTGACCCGCTACCGGCGCGAGCACGTCGGCTTCGTGTTCCAGTTCTACAACCTGATCCCCAGCCTGACAGCGCGCGAAAACGTCGCGCTCGTCACCGAGATCGCGGAAAACCCCATGGACCCGGCCGAGGCCCTCCGCCTGGTGGGTTTGAGCGAACGGCTCGACCATTTCCCCGCTCAGCTTTCCGGCGGCGAGCAGCAGCGCGTGGCGATCGCCCGTGCCGTGGCCAAGCGCCCGGACGTGCTGCTGTGCGACGAGCCGACCGGTGCGCTCGATTTCGAGACCGGCAAGCTCGTCCTCGAAGTCCTGGACAAGGTGAACCGCGAGCTCGGGACTACGGTCGCCATCATCACCCACAACTCCGCGATCGCCGGCATGGCCGACCGCGTGCTCAAGCTGCGCAGCGGGCGCATCGTCGAAGAGCACCGGAACGCCACGCGCGCCGCTCCCGCCGATCTCGACTGGTGAGCCGCCATGAGCCCCCTCGACCGCAAGCTCCTCCGCGATCTCACCCACCTCTGGGGGCAGATGGCCGCCGTGACGCTCGTCGTGACCTGCGGCATCGGCCTGTTCGTAACGCTGCGCAGCATGCACAGCTATCTGCTCGAAACCCAGGCGGGCTATTACGAGCAATACCGCTTCGCCGAGGTCTTCGCCCAGATGAAGCGCGCGCCCTTATCCGTCGCCGCCGAGATCGCCGCGCTACCGGAGATCGCCGCGGCCGAGCCGCGCATCGTGGTCGACGTCCTGCTCGACGTCCCCGGCCTGCCCGAGCCCGCGACCGGCCGGCTGGTCTCTATCCCGCGAAACCGCCCCCCGGCCTTGAATGCCCTTCACCTGAGGCGGGGACGTTCGATCGCCGGCCGCGACGAGGTGCTGGTCAGCGAAGCGTTCGCGAAGGCCAACCGCTTGAAGATCGGCGACTCCGTGGGCGCGGTGATCCACGGCCGCTGGCAGCGGCTGCACATCGTGGGGCTCGCGCTGTCGCCCGAATACATCTACGAGATCCGCGGCGCGGGCGACATCTTCCCGGACAACCGCCGTTTCGGCGTGATCTGGATGGCGTATGACGACCTGGCCGCGGCCTTCGACCTCGAAGGAGCGTTCAACGACCTCGCCCTCACCCTCGCCCCGGGAGCTTCGGAGGCGGGCGTGATCGCCGGGCTCGACCGCCGGCTCGCGCGCTACGGCGGCCTCGGCGCCTACGGCCGGGAAGACCACATCTCCCACCGCTTCGTGACCGACGAGATCACCGAGACCCAGGTGACGAGCGTCACCATCCCCGCCATCTTCCTCGGCGTGACCGCCTTCCTGCTCCATATCGTGATGTCGCGGCTGGTTGCCACGCAACACGACCAGATCGCCGTGCTCAAGGCCTTCGGCTACGGCGACGCCGCGATCGGCGGGCACTATCTGAAGCTCGCCCTGGCGCCGGTCGTGGCGGGCTCGGCGGCCGGATCGGCGATGGGCCTCTGGTTCGCCGTCGAGCTGGCGCAGGTCTATGCCCGGTTCTATCAATTTCCGGTGCTGCGCTACGAGCCCGAGCCGGAAATCGTTGCCATCGCCATCCTGATCGGCGGCGGCTCCGCCCTCTTCGGCGCCTGGGACGCGGCGCGCCGGGCCATGGCGCTGCCGCCGGCCGAGGCCATGCGGCCCGAGGCGCCCGCCCGCTTCCGGCAGGGCTGGCTCGAACGGCTCGCGGGAGGGAGCCTCGCCTCGCCCGAAACGCGCATCCTCCTGCGCAACCTCGAAAGACGGCCGTGGAAGTCGCTGCTCTCCATTCTGGGCGTCGCCCTGGCCGCGGCCATCGTGGTGCTCGGCTGGTACGCGTGGGATGCCATCGATCTGATGAAAAATGTGCAGTTCCGCACCGTGCAGCGGGAAGACGTGACCGTGGTCCTGCGCGAGCCGTCGTCGGCCGCGGTCCGCCACGCGCTCGGCGGGCTGCCCGGGGTGTTGCGCGTCGAGCCCTTCCGCACGGTCGCGGCCCGTTTCCGGAACGGCCATCACACCTACCGCTCGGCCCTCCAGGGGCTCGACCCCGGAGGCGAGCTGCGGCAGATCGTGGACCGCGACGCGCGACGCCACGACCTGCCGGCCGAGGGGGTCCTGCTGACCACCCGCCTCGCCGAGCGGCTCGCCGTCCGGCCGGGCGACCGCCTGACCGTCGAGGTCCTCGAAGGCGCGCGGCCGGTCCGCGAGGTCGTGGTGGCCGGCGTGGTCGACGAGATGATTGGGATGTCCGCCTACCTGGAGCTGCCGGACCTGAACCGGTTGATGCGCGAGGGCGAGACGATCTCCGGCGCCTATCTGATGGTCGACGAGCCCGCCCGCGAAGAGCTCTACGCCCGCCTGAAGCGGCTCCCGGCGGTCACCGGCGTGGGCGTGCGGGAGACGGCCTTGAAAGGTTTCGAATCGACCCTCTCCGAGAGCTTCCGGATTTCGATCACGACGCTGATCACCTTCGCCTGCATCATCTCCTTCGGCGTGATCTACAACGGGGCGCGCATCGCGCTCTCCGAGCGCGGCCGGGAGCTCGCCAGCCTGCGCATCCTGGGCTTCTCGCGCGCCGAGGTGACGTCGATGCTCCTGGGCGAGCAGGCCCTGCTGACGCTCGTGGCCCTGCCGCTCGGCGCCGCGATCGGCTTCGGCGTCTGCGCCCTTCTCGCGCTGCGATTCGAAAGCGACCTCTTCCGCATGCCCCTGGTCGTGAGCGCCCGGACCTATTTCTATGCATTCCTCACCGTGGCGGCTTCGGCCCTGGCTTCGGGCTACGCCGTGCGCCGCCGCCTCGACCGGCTCGATCTCGTCGAGGTTCTGAAAACCCGGGAGTGACTCTCATGAAACTCTCACCGAAGCGGCTCATCCTGATCCTCTCCCTGCTCGGCGTCGTGGCCTTCGCGGGCATGGCCCTGCGCCCGCGGCCGGTGACGATCGAAACCGCGCGGGCGGCCCGCGGCCCGCTCCGCGTCACCGTAGACGAAGAGGGAGAGACGCGGGTGCGCCATCGCTACATCCTCGCCGCGCCGGTCGCCGGCCGGCTCGAGCGGATCGCGCTCGACGAGGGGGACGCCGTGACGGTCGGGCAGGTCGTGGTGCGCCTTGATCCCGCGCCGCTCGACTCGCGCGGGCGCGAGCAGGCCGAAGCCCGCCTGGCCTCGGCCCGGGCCGCAGAGCGGGAAGCCGAAGCGCGGGTGGCTCACGAGAGGGCCGCGGTCGCCGAAGCGCGGCGCCGCCTCGCCCGGGCCGAGCGCCTGGGCGCCGAAAAGATCATCCCCGCCGAAGAGCTGGACGCGGCCCGCACCACCGTCCGAACCGCGGAGAGCGACCTCGAAGCGGCCTCCTTCCGCGCCCGGGCCGCGGCCTACGATGTCGAAAGCGCCCGCGCCGCCCTGCTCGAATCCCGGCCCGGCGGCCCCGCGGGAGGCCAGGCCATCGAGCTCCGCTCGCCGGTTGCGGGAAGCGTCCTGCGCGTCTGCCAGGAGTGCGAAAAGGTTGTGGAAGCCGGAGCCGAGCTGATCGAGCTCGGCGATCCCGGAGACCTCGAGGTGGTGGTCGACGTGCTGTCGACCGACGCCGTGAAGATCCGCCCCGGCGCGCCCATGTGGCTCGATGCGGGAGCCGAGAGCGGGGAAGAGCTGCAGGCGCGGGTGCGGACCATCGAGCCCTCCGGCTTCACCAAAGTCTCGCCGCTCGGCGTCGAAGAGCAGAGGGTCAACGTCATCGCCGACCTCGTCGATCCCCCCGGCCGCCTGGGCGACCGCTACCGGGTCGAAGCCCGCATCGTGCTCTGGGAAGAAAAGAACGTCTTGAAAATCCCGGCCGGAGCCCTCTTCCGGACC
>DATHUD010000275.1:0-4056 GCA_035462575.1 Thermoanaerobaculia bacterium
CGTCACGGCCCAGCCGACGTGCGCCACGTAGATCCGCGCGGCGACGAAGCCCCAGGCCAGGATGGCCGCGAGCAGGGCGAGATCCCAGACTTTCAACATCCGGACGAAGGGCAGAGAGACCAGGATCGCGAGGACGATCCAACCCTTGAATTCCCGGCGGAAGGCGCGCGGATGGGCGGGGTTCCATTCCACCTTTGCAAAATCCAGCTCCGGCAGCAGCTCATCGAGAAGGCCCGGCAGCGCGGCGGGACGAAGGATCGGCGCGAGCCATTCGCGTTGCGTCTTGCCGCTCTCTTCTCCCTCTCCCCCGGTCCCGCCCGCGGTCTCCACCCGCACCGAAACGCGCCGGAAGAGCTGGTGCAGCGGCCCTTCGAGGATCGTCACCGACTGGATCCGCCCCAGGGGGATCGCCGCGACCACTCGCGTGAGGAGGCCGTATTCGGTGCGGAGATCCTCGCCGTCTCGGGTGAGCCGGAAGCCGTAGAGCCGGACGAGCGCGAGCACCATGGAGAAGATCCGAACGAACAGGAGAAGGCCGGCGAGCGCCGCCAGAGCGAGCCCGATCCGGCTCAGCGGGAAGCCGCCCTGCCCGAAAAACGACCTCACAAGGTCGCGCACCACGCCGCGCCCCGAAGCCTCTTCACCGAACATCCGATCGAAATAGCCGTCCAGCAGCCCCATCTCCCAGAGCAGACCGAAGCCCGCGGAGATGACGACGACGCCGCGGTTCTGGATGAGGCCGCAGAGCACCAGCTCGCGAAACGGCAGGTGCAGCAGGGTCCGCCCCTTCGCTTCCGGCGCGGCGGTGGGCTCGGCCGTTGCGCTCTCCCCGGCCCGGCCGGCGAAGACGCGCCGCTGCATCTCTTCGAACGCGGCCACCGGCAGCACTTTCATCGTCGCCTCGGGCTTCTGCCCGCCGCCGGTCTCCACGCGCACCTCCACCACGCCCAGCAGGCGATGGAAGACGTTCTGCACGGCGTCCAGGTTCTGGATGCGCGCGTAGGGGACGTGCCGCTCGTTGCGAAAGAGAAATCCGGTCCGGATCACCATCTCGTTCGCCTCATAGCGGTAGCGGAAGAAAAAATACCGGCCGACCGAGAAGATCGCGTAGGGGATCAGGAGCGGCATCGCCCAGAGCGGCCAGGTTTCCCAATCCCACCAGTTCCAGCTCCAGCCTTTCCTGCTGGCCGTGAAGAGGAGGAGGAGCCCCGGAATCAGAAAAATGCGCACCTGCTCGGCCAGGGCGAACAGAATCGAGACCGGGTGAAGCCGGCGGTCAGACGGCATCGCCGCCCTCCCGCGGCAGGAGATGGTCCCGGATCGCGAGCGCCGTGGCATGGTCCAGCCCGGCCAGATCGACTTTCGCGTGATCGGTGCCCGCCGTATAGATCACCAGCGTGCCCAGCCCGAAGCTGCGCTCGAGCGGCCCCTGCGCGACATCGGTATGCTGCACGCGCGAGCGCGGCACGTTGATCACCGCGCGCCAGAAGACGCCCCGGCGAATCTCGATGCCGTCCGCGTCGACTCTGTAGGAGGCGTGGCGGTGCTCGACCGCGGGCCAGCGGTGCGCCAAGACCCCGAGAGCCAGAACCACGGCGGCCCCGAGCAGCGTGACCAGAGTTGCCACCCAAGGGGGAGCGGAAGCCGCCCAGAGGATGGAGATGACCCCGAACACTCCGAACGCGATCACGCCGGCGAAGATCCAGCCGGAGATCCGGCCGAGCGTGACATGCCGCGGATCGAGCGAGCGTACGGTGCCGTCCGCGATCGAAGGCGCGGGAGCGGCGGTCTCCAGGAGATCCGGCAGCTCGGCAGGCTCGGCGGGGGGCTCGGGCGTCGTCATGGCGGTCCAGGTCGTCATCCCAGTATAGAACGGAGCGGAAGGCGCCAGGTTTCAGCAGGTGGCGCGAGCGACCGCCAGGGCACGCTTCTTGCCCTCTTCTCTGGCCAGCTCCCGTGCGCACCCTCCGCTGCCGGAGGCCCCGGTTTGGAGCTCGAGGAGTCGCGGTATGATTCCACCCCTCCCTCGCGCCTTGCCGCTCGCGGCGCTCCTTCTCCTTCTGCCTTTCACCTGGGGCTCGTCTGGGCGGCTAGTCCGGAATCTCGGGCTCTACAAGCTTCGCAAGCTGTGCCAGCGAATCCTGCCAGCCGAGATAACACATCTCGGTCGGGATGGCCTCGGGTAGTCCTTCCTGGACGATGTCGAGCTCCGTTCCACAGGATACCTGCTTCAGGGTGATCGTCGTCTGCATCTCTCCAGACAGGTTGGGGTCGTCGAAGCGATCGGTGTAGCGAATTCTCTCGAACGGCACGAGCTCTTGATACTCGCCACCGAACGAGTGCCCGTTTCCCGTCGTGAAGTTCGTAAACGACATTCTGTAGGTGCCGCCCACCTTGACGTCCATGTGGTGGACCTTGCAGGTGAATCCGTAAGGCGGGAGCCACTTGGCCATGGCGTCAGCGTCTAGAAACGCCCGATAGACGCGCTCCGGGTTGGCGCGGAGAACTCGGTGGAGTCGGATGGTTCCTGTGGGCATGATGGACTCTCCTTTCGATTTGGCGATTCGGTGGCAGCTTGGGGCTCTGGCTTCGGCCCAGCCTGCGCCTCTGTGGATGGTCGAACGACGATCCTGGAAATCGACAAGGGCGGGTGGGGAATCTACCGAACCCGGGGAGGGAGGGGGAACCGGAATGGACAGACGTCTTCCAGGTCAAGGAGCGTCTTGCGGTGAAACAGCCCGTGATCGGTGAGGTGCAGGGGAAATCCGGCCCAAGTTTCCTCCACAGGCTCTCCCCCATTGTAGAGACGCCCCGTGGGGCGTCTCCGGATCGGGAAGACGGCCCGGACGGTTAGAGAAGCCCGCGGCACGTCTTTGTTTGCGCGAGGATCTCACCGCCTCGGAGACGCCCCACGGGTCGTCTCTACATTGGGAGGCGCTCCGCCTCAGGGTGATTTGTGGATAAGAGGATGGGCGACCGCCCTGGAGTGCCCCCTTCCCCCCATCTGAGGCAACCTTCTCCTTGAGAGCCGAGCTCGCCCGGCAGTCCCGCCGGCCCGAGTCCCCGGCTCCAGGAGGAGAACGGATGTCTTCACGAAATCTGCGTCGTGCCCTTCCCGCGGCTGCGTTGGTGGCGGGGCTGTGTCTGCCCCTCGGGGTGGCCGAGGCCCGGCCGTTGGGAGGCGAGGGGGAGGCGGTTGGAGTTCGAGTTGGCCGCACCGGGGAGCTGAAGCGGCTTGCGGAGGAACTGGTGCCGGTGTTCGAGGCGCGGGACATTCACCGCGAGGCGCTCGCCGCTCTTCTCCTCTTCCAGCGTGCGTGCGAGGAGGAGCGGATGACGGTCGAGATCGCCCGGCAGGTGGCGGAGAGGGTGAGGCGGCGGGGCGAGGGCGTGGGCGGCTGAGGCGGATTGCGGACGGGCCTCGTCGGACCGGGGGATAAGCCCGCCCCTACGCTCCCTCGGTCCAAGATGGCGCGGCCCGCCGCCGAAACGGCGTCAGCTCAGGTCTTTTTTCCCCGGCTGCCCCGGGCCTTCTGAGGCTTTTCTTCTTCCATCCCGGCCCAGAAATCCTCGTGAGGAATTCCCTCGCCCTCGCGAATCTGCTGGCGCGCGGTTTCCAAGAGGGTTCGCAAGCGAGCCGAGTGGCCCAGAATCAGACGTTCGAGCTCCTCGTCGTCCCGCACCGCCGGCAAGGCGGCGACCGGCCGGCCGTTCCGGGTGACGATCACCAGCCCCTCTTCACTCTCTTTCAGATAGGCGCTGAACTGGGCCTTGACTTCCGCGACCGATGACACCGATCGCCAGGATGTAGACCTTCCGGTCCTCCCGGTCGATCTCGTAGAAGACCCGGAATCGATTGTCGGGACCGAATCGCAACTCCCATTGCGCCTCGAAGACTGCTGGTTATCGCAAGGGGGCCGGCGAAGCCACCACGCTCCGGACGAGCCGCGCAGAGCGGTTCCGCCCGGAGCGACGGCGGCCGTTCCCCGGTGTGGTGCTACCCGTCATTCGGGTCGATCGAGCAGAATTCCGGACAGACGCACTGGCTGCCCATCC
>DATHUD010000276.1:0-10777 GCA_035462575.1 Thermoanaerobaculia bacterium
TTCGGCGCCTATGAGCTGGTAGAACCCTTGGGCGCCGGGGGGATGGGCAGCGTCTGGCTGGCGCGGCGCAGCGACGGGCATTTCGAGGGGATGGTCGCGGTCAAGCTTCTCTCCGCCGCGCTCCTGGGCGCCGCGGGGGCCTCCCGCTTCCGCCGCGAGGGCACGATCCTCGCGCGTTTGAAACACCCCCACATCGCCCAGTTGCTCGATGCCGGCGTTTCCGAGGCCGGCCAGCCGTACCTGGTGCTCGAATACGTCGAGGGCGAGCCGATCGATCGCTGGTGCGACGAGCGGGCGCTCGACGTCAAGTCCCGCGTGCGGCTCTTCCTCGACGTGCTCGAGGCCGTGGCACACGCTCACTCGAACCTCGTCGTCCACCGCGACCTGAAACCGTCGAACGTCATGGTGTCGAAGGAGGGCCGTGTCAAGCTGCTCGATTTCGGCATCGCCAAGCTCCTCGAAGGGGACGCCGGGGACGGCGCGCCGACCTGGTTGACGCGGGAAGCGGGGCGCGCCTTCACGCCGGCTTTCGCCGCGCCCGAACAGGTCACGGGCGAGAGCGTGACCACGGCCACGGACGTCTATGCCCTGGGCGCCCTGCTCTATCTCCTCCTCGCGGGCCGCCATCCGGCCGGCCCACCCGGGGCCTCGCCGGCCGGGCTGCTCAGGGCGATTCTGGAGACCGAGCCCGACCGCCTGTCCGACGCGGTCCACGACCCGCGCCTGCGGCGCGAGCTCCGGGGCGACCTTGAAATCATTGTCGCCAAGGCCTTGAAGAAACGTCCCGAAGAGCGCTACGTGTCGGTTACCGCCCTGGCCGAAGACCTGCGCCGCTACTTGGCCGAGGAGCCGATCCTCGCCCGTTGCGATTCCTTGATCTACAGCACCCGGAAATTCGTGCGCCGCCATGCGCGGAGCCTGGCGGCGGCGGCCCTGGCGCTCTTCGCCCTGGCCGCGGTCGTGGCGTTTTACGGCACCCGGCTCGCCGGCGAACGGGACCGGGCGACCCAGGTGAGCGGCTTCCTGACCGACCTGCTGAGCCAGGCCGACCCATACGTGGCAGCAAGTCATGGAGAGCCCACGGTGCGAAGCCTGCTCGACGCCGGCGCAGCCCGGGCGCGAAAAGACCTGGCCACCCAGCCCGAGCTGCAGCGCGAGATGCTCACCCTCCTGGGCCGGATCTATGAGCGGCGCGGAGCCTATGAGCAGGCCCTGCCGCTGCTCGATCAGGCCGTCGCCATCGGGCGCCGGACCTTGGGGCCCAGCCGCGAGCTGGCCCAGAGCTTGAACGACCTGGGCGTCGCCCGAGGACAGAGGGCGGAGCTCGACGCCGCCCACGCCGCGCTCGAAGAGGCGCTCGCGATGCGGCGGAAGATTCTCGGCGAGGAGCATCCGGACGTCGCCATCACCCACAGCGAGCTCGGCCGGACGCTCTTCGACCAGGGGCGCCTTGACGAAGCCGAGGTGCACTTCCGTTCGGCCCTGGCGATCCGGCGGAAGGTGCTCGGGCCGGTCGATCACGAAACGGCGACCAGCATGAGCGATCTGGGTCACCTCCTGCGACAGAAAGGAGATCGGGCCGGCGCCGAGGCGTTGTTTCGGGACACCCTGGAGGTGACGCGAAAGTCGAGCGGTCCGAAGCATCCGGACGTCGCCACGTCGCTCGCGAACCTGGCCCGGACCATCAACGAGCGCGGCGATCACGCGGCCGCCGAAGCGATGTTCCACGAGGCGCTGGCCCTCGGCCGGGCCAGCTTGGGCCTGGAACACCCGGCCGTCGCCCGCCAGGAGGTGGGCCTCGCGCGCGTCTACCTCGACCGGGGCCGCCCCGCCGCCGCGGAGCCTCTGCTCCGTCACGCGCTCGCGGTCCAGCAGCGGAGCTTTGCCGCCGGGGATTGGCGGCTCGGGGAGACCCAGAGCCTCCTCGGGGACGCCTGCACGAGGCTCTCCCGCTTTGCCGAAGCCGAGCCCTACCTGCTCCGCGCGGCAGAGCTCCTCCCGGTGACCCCCGGCTCCGTGGGCCGCGAGACCCGCGAGGCCCGGGAGGCCCGCGACAATCTCGCTCGGCTTGTCGCGCTCTACGAAGCCTGGGGCCGGCCCGAAAAGGCGGCGCCCTACCGCTCGGCGCGGTAGTTCGATTTATCAGATTACGTCCCCGCCCGAAACCTCACCCCGACCCTCTCCCATCGCCCTCCCCACCGACCGGGAGAGGGCGCCCCCACCCCTCGCGCGCTGCAATCTCCCTCCTGCTATGAAAATGGGGCCGCCGTGGCCTGCGACCTCACCCTCCGGCTCCCTCTCCTAAAGGAGAGGGAGAGAAAAGCAAACCCAACAAACCTGAGCCCCTCTCCTTTAGGAGAGGGGTTGGGGTGAGGTCGAAGGCCACCGCCGTTCCGGATTTTCATCCCTCTTGCGGTGCCGTCTGGCAGCAGGCGGCATGAACAACTCTCCCGGGGGATGGGAGGGCGATGGGAGAGGAGGGCCGGGGTGGTGAGGGTCCCCCTGTCGTCTTTTTCCCGCGGATTTCGATTTCTAAAGAGAAGTCGATCGCCGCTGCCACTTGCGGCGCGGCACCGACGACGTCGACTCGTAGACACTGACAACACGAAACTCATAAGGAGAATGGTATGAAATCGAACAAGAAGCTTTGGCAGAGTGTTTTCGCGGTGATCGGTCTTCTGATGGCGGGAGCCGCGTTCGCTGACAACAGAGTCGTTGCGCCGGACCAGGAGCTCTTCGGCAAGTCGTACAGCGAGCTGGCCACCGAATGGACCAACTGGCTGGTGAAGGAGCCTTTCGCGACCAACCCGGCGCTCGATCCCGACGGCCAGTTCTGTGACAGGAACCAGAGTGGGAGGGTGTGGTTCCTGGCGAGCACTTTCGGAGGCGTCGTGGATCGGACCTGCGAGGTGCCGGCCGGCAAGGCGATCTTCATCTCGGTGGGAGGAGCGTTTGTGAGCTTCGCGCCCGAGTTCCCGGCGGCGGACGATCCCTGCCTCCAGTTGGGGACGACCGTGGCGAAGGTCCGCTGTGACGTCAACAACGACGTCCCCGTGGCCCCGAGCATCGGGCTCGAGGCCACTCTCGACGGAGTGCCCGTGCGGGACCTCTTCGCTTACCGCGCCCAGAGCCTGCCCGGGGGCTTCACCCTGCGGGTTCCCAATCCGTCGTTCGTCACCGATCTCGGGCTCGCCCCGGGAGACCGCTTCCCTGCGGTGGCCGATGGATACTTCCTGTTCCTGAAGCCGCTGGCGCCGGGCCAGCACACGCTCACCGTGCGCAAGATCAATCCCGACCAGTCCGTCGAGGGCGTCAACTACACGCTGATCATCGAGGACAAGTAGGATGATCAAAGCCTGACCCCTGCACCAACACCGACCTGAACCCGCCGCTTCGCTCCGGAGCGGCGGGTTCTGCCTCTCTCCTGTTGGAAGGCACCTCCCTGACCGCTTCGTTGTTTCGGATTGACCAATCGTTATGGCTACATGAGTTGCTCTTGGTGAGTTGGGGGGATCCCGTGCGGTTCGATTGAGGTATCATTTCGGTACTGAATCAGTGTGGCACGGTGGAGGCGAGGAGAAGCCGTGCCGCCGCACACGCTGAATCGCTGGAGGCTCTCATGATGGTACCGGCAACGCTCGTCCTCGACGGCGAAATGACCGCGAAGCAAGTGAAAGCGCGCCTCATCCCCTCATTGATCATCGCGGGAGTGAACGCTGGCGAACGAGCTGCCAAGCGGATCGCTCGCCACGACGACGCGCCTATCGTGATCCGGCGCCGTCATGCGGGGAACATTCTCTGGTACGTGCGCACGGTCTCCGAGGTGCGCGCGGCGCTCGAGGACGCGGAAGCGAACCGGACGCTCACCGACCTGCTCGACCTTCAGGAGAACCAGCGGGCGAAGACTCGCGAGTTGCGCGTGCTTCGCGAACGCGGGGCGAGCGGCTTCAGGGGGGTAGTGCTCGATGGCGACCGAGTGGCTGGCGTCGTGCGAAAGGCGGCTCCCGCCCCGCCAAGGGCACCTATCCCCAGGGCGGTTGGCTCGTGGCATGACGACGAAGCCTCGCGAGGTGGCGGTGTCCTGGCGATCAGTTCGGAGGACGCCGAGCCCTCGAAGCTGGAGAGGGTGAGTGGGGGCTCAACAAGGACGATGGTGACTATTCGCGGCAACCGTGGCATCACCGTCCCCCGTCGCAGTCCTGGGGCTGGAATTGACCGCTCCGCATCTCGAACGGTGTCGCACCGTGGTGGCAGTCGCGGACGAACGGCCCGGAGCTCGGCGAACGGGCCGGAGCAGACGACCGCCTTCCCGCTTCTCAAGGCTCCCGATGTCGTCGAGTCGCGTCAGGAGCTCATCCTGACTGTAGGCCTCGCGAAGGTACCGGTGAAGGGAGTGACAGGCGGCGCGATGACGATTGACGTGCCGGTCGGGGAGGAATCGTTCACGCTCGGCGTGCAGGTCTCCGCGGCCGAGGGGTTCAAGGCGCCGAAGGGGTGGCGGCACACGCTCACTCTGAAGACCTCGAACATATACAAGGAACGTACCGAAATCCCGCTCACCGCTCCGGATGTCTCCGGTGAATCGCTCTTCTCAGTCATTAGCGTTCACTTCTCGCATGGTGGCGTGCATCTCGGCACCGCGACACGACGCATCGAAGTCGCGCCCTCCGGTGTCCAAGGCAGGACAGCGTCGTCATGGGTGCGAGCCACGCCGAAGCCGGCAGCGATGAGTATGGACCTCGCCGAGCGCGCGCCGGACCTGACGATCCGTATCGAAAAGCCTGACGCCGACGAGGCGACCGGCAAGTTTGTCTGGACGTTCGAAACGCCGCATCAGGGTGTGAAGCTGCCGGCGAAGCCGCTGCCGATGAATCTGGGGACCGACGCAAGAACATTCGCCAAGGCGCTGATCACGCTCATCGACGAGAACTCGGGCGGGCACCTGCTTACCGGTACGATGCGGGGAATTGGGACGAAGATCGCACAGAAGGTTCCGGCGGAGGCGTGGCGCGTGCTCGGCGACGTCGCAGCGAAAGTCGGTGCCGTGGCGAGCGGTGGGCGCCGGCCGGTTACGGTGCTGCTCTACAGCGCTGAGACGTCGGTGCCCTGGGAGCTTGCGGTGATGCCGAAGCCGCTCGATCCGAAGAAGCCCGAGTACCTGGGCGCGCAGGTCGCGCTAGGGCGCTGGATCCTCGGTACCAACGGACCGAGCGTGCCGCCAGCGCGCAGCGTGGACGTGGAGAAGATGGCCATCGTCACTGGGTACTACAAGGCGGGGAGCAACCTGAGTCGCCTCAAGGGCGCCGAGGAAGAGAGCCGGCTCCTGCAGAAGGCCTATGGCGCTGTGGGGCTCGACGCGACCCCGGAGAACGTCCGCCAGCTCTTCGAGGGGACGATCGCGGATGCCGAGGACATCCACGCCATCCACTTCGCGTGTCACGGCGAGGTCCAGCCGGGCTCCCCCGAGCTCAACGCCATCTTCCTGAGCGACGGCTCGCCGCTCAACGAGTTCGTGTTCCTCGGTGCACGCATCGGCGAGAGCGCCAAACCGATCCTCTTCCTGAACGCCTGCCAAGTCGGGACACAGGGCGAGATGCTCGGGGAGAGTGCCGGTTTCGGGGCGGGGTGCCTGTACGCCGGGTTCCGCGCCTTCGTCGCGCCGCTCTGGTCGATCGACGATGCGACGGCCAGGGAGGTGGCTCTGGACTTTTATCGCACGGCGTTCGACGCACGCCAGCGGACCTTCGTCTCGAGCTTCTTCCAGGACGTCCGCTGCAAGTTCGCGCCGAAGTCGGCCACCGATGTTCCGGAATCGACGTATCTCGCCTATGTGTACTACGGGCATCCGGAGCTGCTGCTGTCCATATAGCGGCGCTGCCGGCCGACGCCAACACCCAGGAGGAAAGGACGCATGCTGCAGCGCGCGGCGGTTCTGATCGGAGTGAAGAAGACGGGCGGCCTCCCCGTCCTGCGCGCCGTCCGCGACGGGGTCGAGAAGATGAGGAAGTGGGCCGTCAGCCAGCCGGGAATGCTCGATCCCGAGGGCGTTCCACGCGTCGTGGTGCTGAGCGATGACGACGGGACGAAGGTGAAGACCGCGGACGTGAAGGAAGCGATCTGGCGTTTCGTGGACGACGGGACGATCGAGCAACTGTTCGTCTACTTCGCCGGCCATGGCGCGAACGTGCGACACAGCGAGTACTGGCTGCTCTCCGGGGCGCCGGACGACCCTGACGAGGCGGTGAACGTCAAGGGGTCGATCCCGCTCGCCCGGCAGTGCGGGATCCCCCACGTGGTGCTCATCTCCGACGCCTGTCGTACGGCAGCAGCGAGCATCCAATCGCAGGCCGTCCAAGGTTCCATCGTATTCCCGAACAAGCCCGGAGCGAAGCCCGGATGCGTGGACGAGTTCTACGCGACGCTGGTGGGGATGCCCGCGCTCGAGGTGAGCGACCCGAACGTGCCTGACGTGTTCGACGCAGTGTACACGACCGGGCTTGTGAACGGGCTCGGCGGCGACGTGAAGACCGAGATCGAAGAGGACGGCGGGCAACGGGTGCGCCGCGTCAAGCCGTGGCCGCTCAAGCGATATCTCCCCCCCGCCATCTCTAGCCTGCTTGCGGCGCGACGGGTCGGCCTGTCGGTGACGCAGACGCCGGACGCGATCATCACGTCGGAGCCCGAAATGTGGCTCTCGCAGCTCGACCTCGCGGCCGACGCCGGTGACACGGAGGATGGCGTCCGTGGACAGCGCGGGCCCGGCTCACGGCGGAGAGTGACGCGAGGGGGGCGCCGGTCCACGGAGCCGACGCCGGAGCCCGAGGCCGAAACCGCGGCGGAGTCGCTCACGACCGTCTCGCAGCGCGCTCTGCGTGTGGCGTTGAGCGGCGAGAGCGCTCCCGCGACGAGAGGACGTTCGACGGGCACGCGTCGCGTCACGCGCTCCCGAGGGGCGAGCACCGAAACGCAGCTCTTCACCGAGGTGCTGGAGCGGACGGGGATGGAACTGGGGCCGAGGCACTTCGAGTCGAGGTGCGGCTTCAAGGTGCATGGGGCGGCCATAGACAGCGTGCTTGCGGCATCGGGTCACGTGGAGCTGTTGAGCGGACCGGAGGGGCTTGTGCGCCTGTGGGACGTCCGTCCTCCGGCGACGAACACTCTGATCGTTTTCGACGACGGGTGCGGAGCGCTGTTACCCGCCATCCCGGAGTTCATCGCGGTGCTCACCTATGAGGAGGGCGAGCTGGCGAACGTCACCTACGAGCCGTCCGACAACAGCAACCTCTGGCACGACGTCGCGCCTGTGCTCCCCGAGCTCCGTGAGCTCCGCCGCGTCATCGCGGCGGCGGCTCGGCTGGGCGTATTCCGCCCGGAAACGCTGGAAGACCAGAGGGAGCTCATCGATCGGTTCCGGCGAGTCAAGGGACTGGACCCGACGATGGCGGTCTACGCGGCATACGCCCTGCACGCTCTGCAAAAGCGGTCCGAGATCGAGGAGATACAGCGATATCTGTGGCAAGAGCTCCAGCTCACCCTGTTCGATATCGCGATGCTCACGAGCGACCTCGGCGACGCTAAGAGGCAGAAGATCGAGGGCGTCTTGCCCGCCGTGCCCCTCCTCTCGCAGGGATGGGCGCTGCTCGATGCCTATGGGATGGATCTCGTCGGACCGCTCGACAGCCGAGCGCTCCTGCGACACCTGAAGAGCTCACTCTGGACCCTGTTCGACGAACGCGGCGTCGCGGTCTTGCGCGCCGCGATTACCTCTGGGGAGATCGAATGATGCGAGAGCTCGTGCTGGTCCATGGCCGGGCGCAACAACGGAAGGATTCCATTGCGCTCAAGAAGGAGTGGCTTGACACGCTGAAGGAAGGGTTGGGGAAGAGCAGGCTGGAGCTTCCCATCTCGGAAGACCGGGTGCGCTTTCCATATTACGGGGACACGCTCGAGCAACTCGTGGCGGGGAGATCGCCGGAGGAAGCCGCGCGGATCGTGGTCCGTGGTCCGGAGGGGGAGCCCGCCCCGGGGGTTCAGGAGTTCGTGGCGGACGTCGTCACCGAGGTGGCCGAAAAGAAAGGGATCACGGACGCACAGGTGATGGCCGAGGCCCAGGCTGCCGCGATCGCGCGTGGCGAGCCGGCGGCGGTGGTCGAGCGTGGGCCGCTCAACTGGGGGTGGGTCCAGGGGATTCTCTCCGCCATCGACCGGCACGTTCCGGGGGGGAGCGGCTTCTCGTTGGCCTTATTCACGCGCGACGTCTATTTGTATATCACCAACGAGTTGCTTCGTAAGGCGATCAACGACGGCGTACGCGCGGCGATGACACCGGGGGTCGAGAGCGTCGTGGTCGGCCACTCGCTCGGCAGCGTGGTGTCGTATTCCTTGTTGCGCGACGAAGGGGAGGCGGCGGGGTGGCGCGTGCCGCTGTACGTGACGGTCGGATCGCCGCTCGCCGTGACCAGAATCAAACAGGCGCTGAAGCCGATCAAGCACCCGTCCTGCGTGGTCAAGTGGTACAACGCCATGGATCCGGACGATGTGGTCTCGCTCTATCCGCTCGATCGACGGCACTTTCCCATTAATCCAGCCATCGAAAACAAGACGGATGTGAATAACCCGACCGACAACCAGCACGGCATCAAAGGCTACCTCAACGACAAGGACGTCGCGAAGCGGATATACGATGCCCTCGTGGAAGGAGAATGACGACCCTGCTTCCAGATGGCAACTGACTTGGAGCGGGTGCGGTGCGACGTCAACAACGACGTTCCCGTGGCCCCCGCCATCTCCTTCGAGGCCACTCTCGACGGAGAGCCTGTCGAAGACCTCTTCGCCTACCGGGCCCAGAGCCAGCCGGGGGGGTTCACCCTGCGGGCTCCGAATCCCTCCTTCCTCACCGATCTCGGGTTCCCCGCGGGAGACCGCTCTCCGGCGATGGCCGATGGATACTTCCTGTTCCTGAAGCCGCTGGAGATCGGCAGGCACACCCTGAGTTTCCGCATGGTCAATCCCGACCAGTCGGAAGCGGGTGTCAACTACACGTTGATCGTCAGGAATTAGGAGGAGGATTCAAACCTGACCCTGACATCGACATCGACCGGCGAGCCCGCCGGCCCGCTCGGGCCGGCGGGTCTTGCCTTTTGCCGGGTTATAATCCTGCGGCAGACAAGGGGAGAAATCCTCGGGGGACGCCATGCGCTACCAGACCGCAGGTGCCGTTTTTTTGCTGCTCGCCTTCGGCTCGCCCGTTCGCGGGGAACCCGAGAATCCCAAGGCTCTCGCGGCCCGGGCGGTTGCGGAGCGCTACTACGCCGGGCTGTCCAAGACCCGGGACGGGAAGAGCGACCGCCCGGCACAGCCCACGGCGATGGGCCTCGTCGTGGACCTCCGCGGCCGCCCTGTGGACTATGCCCGGGTCGTGGTCGAATGTGGGGCCGGCGAGATCCACGGCGAGGGAAGGACGGGAGCCGACGGACGGTTTGAAATCCCCTACAGCAACCCCGAGGAGAAGATGGGGCTGACGGTGACCGCGCCGGGGTTCACGCGCTGGGCCGTGGTCGCGGTCTACGAGCCCCACGAGCTCGTCGATTATCGTGTGCGCCTCGATCGGGAGATCGGGCGGCACTTCCTGAAAGCTCTCGTCGCCGAGCCCGACCCGGAGAGCCGGATCTGGGGGCTGTTGGAGATCCTCGGCAGTCGTCAGTTCAGCTATGACATCGCGGAGGTCTTTCCCTTCCTGGGAGCCCTGCGGGCCGATCTGCTCGCGATCCTGGAGTCCCGGGCGTTCACACGGCCGGACGACGAGCCGCGGCCGGGTTCCCCGGACGAGCAGGCGCGCGAGCTCCTGGCTTTCTGGGCCGACCCGAGAGACGAGCCCCTGGTGAGAGACTGGAAGCGGGCAAGATCCGTCGTCCTCCCGGCTTCCGAGCTGAGCGGCGAAGATTTGTTCGGCGCCTGTACCGCATGGGCCGCCGAGTCCTGCAAAAGCCGGACGGACACGAACCCGCCTCCGGCGTTCTGTGACGTGAAAGCGACCGATGCAGAGGGCACGCGCGCTCTGGTCAATCTATCGGTACGCTACGCCTACTGGGGATCCGAGGAGCACCTGGTCTTCGTGCGGGAGGGGAAGAGCTGGAAGCTGCGCCTTGTCGTCCAAGGACGGATCAGCCACTGGAGACCCGTTGAGGCCGAAGAGGGCAGGTGAAGAGGGGCGCTTCCGAGAGAGGAGACGACGATGAGTGAAGCCGAAGAAGCAACGACCCAGGGACAGAAAGAGGCGGCGATGGACTTCTTGCGCCTGGTGGTGTCCGGGAAAGTGGGGGAGGCGTATCGCAAATACATCGGTCCGGAGTTCCGTCACCACAACGCGTTCTTCAAAAGCGACGCGGAATCGCTGAGGGCCGCCATGGAAGAGAACGCAGCCCAGAGCCCGAACAAAGTTCTGGAGATCCACCGTGCCCTAGAGGACGGCGACCTGGTGGCGGTCCATTCTCACATCCGACAGCACCCAGACGATCGCGGTGCCGCCGTGGTCCACATCTTCCGGTTTGAAGGGGATCGCATTGCAGAGGCCTGGGACGTCGGGCAAGCCGTGCCGGAGAGCTCTCCCAACGAGCTTGGCATGTTCTAGCGAAGCCTCTGGCCTCAAACCGACGAGGAGCAAGCCCCGCCAGGGGCGGCCGGCATTAGCCCGGGCTTTCAATCCGGGGAACCCTTCTCGCTCTCCCTGCGCCGGTGCGCGGCAACGATCCCGAGGTACCCGCCCTCGTTCCCGAGG
>DATHUD010000277.1:0-3632 GCA_035462575.1 Thermoanaerobaculia bacterium
GAGGCCCGCGACCGTGCCCTCCGGGGCGTGCCCGTAGGGATGCCCCTTCCAGATCTCCTGCTGGAGCATCTCCAGGCCCAGGAGCTCGTCGCTGCTCTTGACGGTGTTCGTGAGGTTGGCGACGAGTTGCTCTTTGTTGCGCTCGAAGTCGCTCTGGGTGAAGCCGGGCGTGAAGAGCGCCTCTTCGAGGAGCCCGGTGTACTCGGCGAGCTTGTCTCGATGAACCGTGCCGGCGATCAGCGTGACCTCGCGGTCGGTCAGAACGCCGACCGTGGCCGCCATGGGATAGAGAGCCTCGAGCAGCTCCGCGTAGGAGCGGCCCTGGGTGCCGGCCTGCCCGATCATCAGGCCGGTCAGGGCGGCGAGCCCCTCCTTGCCCGCGGGGTCATAGATCGAGCCCGCGTTGAACAGGAGGCGGATGGACACCAGCGGGGACTCGCCCGGAAGCGTCACCACCTCGATGGGGGGCGCCGCGGCGGCCGCCTGGCCCGGGGGTTGGGCCGAAGCCGGAACGGCCCCGAGCACCAGGGCCGCAGACAGGCAGAGCCCCGCGGCAACCTTCATCTTCTCACTCATGGTCGGCACCTCCTGGAGCACCCGCGGCCGGCGGCGTTCCGGCCTTGTGCGACAGGGTCACGGTCGTCGAGTTCTCCGGCCGGAAGACCTGCCGGGCCACCCGCTGCACGTCGGCCGGCGTCACCTTCTGGTAGAGCGCGAAGCGCTGGTTGATGGCGTTGACATCGCCGGTCGACGCGACGGCCTCGGCCAACTGATCGGCCACATTGCCGGGGGTGTCGAGCCCGAGGGCAAAGGCGTAGCGAAGGTGCGACTTGATGCGGTCGAGCCGCTTGGGATCGACCGGCTGCGTCGCGAGCTGCTGCAGGTAACGGTCGACCGTCTGCTGGACCTGCGGGACCAGATCGTCGGACTTCACCCGGGCGATGACCGTGAACAGCGAGGAATCGCGGGATTCGTCCGCGCCGCCGGCCACGATGTCGACCCACTGCTTCTCCACCACCAGCTCCTGGTAGAGAGGAGCCGACTCGGAGAAGAGGAGCTGCCCGATCAGATCGAGGGCCGCCCAGTCCGCCGAGTTGGTGGAGAACGCCGGGGCGTGATAGCCGGCGAAGAGGTGCGGTCGGACCGGATTCGGCCAGTCGATGTGGGCCTTCTTCGCCGCCGTCTGCGGCGGCTCGGCCTCGATCTTCGGCGCCTGGTAGCCCTTCTTCCACGAGCCGTAGTACTTCTTCACCATCGCGAAGACCGGCTCGGGCTTGACGTCGCCCACGATCAGGAGCGTCGAGTTCTCCGGCCGGTAGAACCGGTTGAAGAACTGGAGGCTGTAGTCGTAATAGCCCGGCATCGCCTTGATGTCTTCCAGGAAGCCCATCGTCGTGTGCTTGTAGGTGTGCTTCGTGTAGGCCAGGTCGCGGATCTTCTCGTACATCGGCTGGATCGGGTTCGAGACGTTCTTGTTGTACTCGCCGAGCACCGCGAGCGCCTCGGTGCGGAACGCGTCCTCCGCGTACTTCAAGTTCTGGAAGCGGTCCGATTCCATGTCCATCATGGTCTCGAGCTCCGCGACCGGTCCCACCACGTAGTAGAGGGTGCGGTCGTCCGTGGTGTTGGCGTTCACGTCGGCGCCCATCTTCTTCAGGATGTCGTTGTACCGATCCTGCGGATACTTCTCCGTGCCGCGGAACATCATGTGCTCGAAGAAATGGGCGAAACCGCTGTGGCCCGGCTCGACCTCGTCGCGGGAGCCGGTGCGCACCACGGTGTAATAGGCCACCGTGCCCGGGCTGTCGTAGGGGATCACCACGACCTCGAGCCCGTTGTCCAGGGTGGTCTCATGGACCTTGTAGGGGAAAATGTCTGCGGACGCCGCCTTGTCGGCGGCCTCTGCCCCGGCCACGGCCGCGAGGGCGAGCATTCCGCAGAGCATGAGGCTTGAACGGACTGGCACGATCGAGAACCTCCTTTCGGTTCGGGAGCTCTTCGCACTTACAATGCGTCAAACAGGTCGGCCCGCTGGACAGGGCCACCTCAAGGGGGAACCCGGGTACCCCCGGCGGGATTCCCATACTACCCTACGCCTTCATGAGACGACGAGCGCTTTCGACCAGCCTTCTTCTCTCCCTCGCCCTTCTTTCGCGGCCGGCCGCCGGCCAGGACGCCCGGGACCCCCGCCGCACCCCCCTCGTGGCGGCGATCGAGCGGGTCTCCCCCGCAGTGGTCAACATCTCCGCCGAGTCCACGGTCCGCGAGGCCGACCCCTTCTTCGGCCTCTTCTTCGGCGGCCAGCGCCAGGCCCAGTCCCTGGGCTCCGGCCTGATCATCGACCGAAACGGCGTCGTGGTGACCAACGCCCACGTCATCGAGGGCGCCTCCCGGATCACCGTCACCCTCCTCGACGGCCGCGAATTCGACGCCGACCTCCTGGGCGCGGACCGCGACGCCGATCTCGCCGTCCTCAAGGTCAAGGCCGCGGGCCTCCCGGCCATCCCCCTGGGGAAGAGCTCCGGCCTCCTGATCGGCGAGACCGTGATCACTATCGGCAACCCCTTCGGCCTCTCCCACACGGTGACGACCGGCGTCCTTTCCGCCACCGGCCGCACCGTCCCCTCCGAGCGGGGCGAGCGGCTGTTCACCGACTTCCTCCAGACCGACGCCTCGATCAACCCGGGCAACTCGGGCGGGCCGCTGGTGAACCTGGCCGGAGAGGTGATCGGCGTCAACACCGCCATCATCCAGGGGGCGAACGGCATCGGCTTCGCCATCCCGGCCGACCGCGCCCGCCGCGTGGTGGACGACCTGCTGCGCTTCGGCGAGCTCCAGCCCCTGTGGACCGGCGTCCGGCTGGTGACCGTGGACCCCGAGCTCGCCCGGCGCTCCGAGCTCCCCGTGCGCCGCGGGGCCCTGGTCTTCCGGGTCTACCCCGACTCGCCCGCCGCCCAGGCGGGCTTGAAGGAGCAGGACGTCATCGTCTCCGTGGGCGGCCATCCGGTGCTCGCCCGGGAAGACGTGACCACGGCCCTCTACACCGCGGAGCTCGGCAGCCCCGTCCAGCTCGAGGTGCGCCGGGGCAATCAGACCCTGAAGCCGGCCCTGCGCACCGTCCGCCCGCCGCAGGGGCTCGGGCTCGAAGTCCTCGCAGGGAGTGTCGGCCTGACCGTGACACCCGGCCGCGGCAACCTGGCCGTCCAGCGGGTCACCGCCGGCTCGATCGCCGAGCGCCGGGGGCTCCGCCCCGGAGACGTCATCCTGGGCGCCAACGGCCAGCGGATCTCGACCGCCGACGAGCTGGGCCGCGAAGTGCTGAGGGGTGTGGACCGCGGGGGGCTGCTCCTCGCGGTGCAGCGAGGGCGGTACATCTACAACCTGGATTTTCCGTTGTAGGGGCGGCCCCCACCCCGGCCCTCACCTCCCCGGCCCTCCTCTCCCACCACGCCATCCCCCTCCCTGGGAGAGTTGTTCATGCCGCCAGACGGCACCGCAAGAGGGATGAAAATCCGGAACGGCGGTGGCCTTCGACCTCACCCCAACCCCTCTCCTAACGGAGAGGGGCTCTGGTTTGTCGGGTTTGCTTTTCTCTCCCTCTCCTGTCGGAGAGGGAGCCGGAGGGTGAGGTC
>DATHUD010000278.1:0-4796 GCA_035462575.1 Thermoanaerobaculia bacterium
GCTGGTCGCGCCGAGCGAGCCGCCTGGACCCGAGCGTGCCAACTCGCGGCGAGCGACCCCGCGGAGCTCCCGGTAGAGCGCCCCGAAGAGCGCCTCGGAAGGCTGGCCGCCGCTGCGATCGGCGGAAAGCATCAAATTCGAAAGGGGGCGTTCCATAGTCGGTTCCCGGTACTCTCTGGGGGAGGAACGAACCTGCCGTCGCATTCTCCTCACCTCGAGAGCCGGAGACCGCATCGGCGGCCGAACCGTTTTCGTCCGGGAGCTCGCGTTGTATGATTAGCAGATACTCACGTAATCCAGAATCATGGCCATGGAGCGATATGTCGAGCCGGACTCAACTCAAGCTGATTGAGGAGCTGATCCGAGATGTCGAGGCGGGAAGACCGATCGTCCCGCTGATCGGCGCGGGTTTCTCCGTGGAGTCGGGAATCCCGACGCTGTCCGGGCTGACCGAGTATCTCGCCAAAGTCCAGTGCTACATCTACCATAGCGTCTTCAGCTCCGGAGCGGTCCAACAGGTGGGCGAGTTCGGGCCGCGCGCCTATGTTTCCGACCCGAGCTCCTACATCGGGGATTTCGGCTGGCCAGACCCGCACCGCTTGAACGCGGAGCTCTGGACCTGGGTGGACCGCTCCTGTCCGGATCACAGGGATTACCGGAGCCTCCTCGGCCACCAGGTCCAGGTCGATTTTGCCCAGGATCTCGGCCGCCAGGATGCGGGACTGGGGGCCGTGATCCAGTCCGTGAAGATCCGTCCTTCGTTCGCGAAGCTCCTCGCAGATCTCCGCAAGTCGGATCCGGAGAGGTTCGACGGGCGGATCCAGCAGTTCTTCGAGTTGCCGGGTCCGATCTTCACAGACCGGCTGTTGGCCAGCTTTCTCAAAGAGGTTCCTTCGAATAGCGAGTTGGCCGCCAGGATCGAGAATGCTCGCCGCAATCCTCCCCCCTTTCCCAAGCTGAAGCTGCAGGGGAACTGGAAGACCCTTCTCGCCTATCTGACCAATTTCAACCCGGATTACGTGGATACTCTCTTCCAGAGCCTTCTGCAGGGACGCCAGCCGGGCACGACGCACCGGTTCCTCGCCTTTCTGACGCCGATTCTCCACACCCAGCTCTTCCTGACCCTCAACTTCGACAATCTCCTGGAGCAGGCGTTGCGTCTCGAAGGTTTGAAGCCCGTGGTGTACGAGGTCTCGCGGGACTCTCCGCTCCCACACCCGACTCTGGTGCAAAAGGAGCTTTCCGTCGTGAAGCTCCACGGCGGCACGTTCGGCCTGCGGGTCGGCGAGGAGCTCGATCAGCCTCTCGACGAGAACAGCAAAAAGCGCCTGGAGAAGTATCTGCCGGAGGGCTCGGCATTGCTGGTCATGGGGGTCGGAGGCTGGGACCGACGGATCCGGGACTTCGTCGAGGTCGTGGCCCAGCGTCCCTGCTCGCGGGTGTACTGGATGCACTTCGAGCGCGATTGTCCCTCGCCGATTCGCGAGATCGCAGACCGCACGGATGCGGTCTATCCGGTGCGGACGTACAGCACTTCGGCCTTCCTCCAGGAGCTCTACTACAGCCGGGCGAATTCACACCCTCCAAGTCGCCACCCCTACACCTCCGCCATCGTGCAGCCGATCGACTCTGCCGAGTACGAGGCCGAAGATGCGGTGGACCTGCCCATCCACATATTCCTGAACGACCCCCAAGACTTGAGCATCGGCGGCTCTCTTCGGCTGGGGAGATTTGTCACCAGCAAGGCGGCCACGCACGTGCCGATCTGGATCGACCTCGAGATCATGCACACCGTGGAGGACGTGGTCGCCGAAATCTTCCAACAGGTCCGGAAGTACGATCGTTGGCTTTCCCTCACGGTCCTGCCGACCGGGCCCTCCCCGGATGACGAGGATGCTGTCGGCAAGGCCGTACGCCGGATCTATACCGCCTTGAGCCGTGGGCGCTACATTCTCGCGTTCAATGCTGTAGAGTCTTTCGGTCGTCCTCCCACCTACCACCATGGGGTCTTCAAACCACTGGACAACGACCTCTTCTGGCGGCTCTTTCAGGCCGCCCATCGGCCGCGAGACGGCAAGGAGGGCAGCCCTCGCTCTTGGGGCCCGATTCGGGATTCTCTACTCGCGTTCTCGGTAACTCCCGACCACCCGTTCTACCAAAGAGTGAGAAAAAGCGGCTCGCGAATTCTGCAGCTCTACCCATCAAAGCCGCTCGGACCGGAGGACCGGATCGAGCTCCCGAAGGGTGACGGCCGCCAGGATTTCGAGGATCTTTTGCTGCTCAGCGCTTTCCGGCGCAGGCGAAGTCTCGTTGCGCTCCAGAGGCTCGTTCCTCATCTGATAGAGGAACGGATTCAGCAGCTCGAGGAGCAGGGTTACACCAAAAGGCTTGAAAGCGGCCATTATTGGATGTGCCCCACGATGCGCAACTCGATCTACAAGATCGGCCAGCGGTTCACGCGATCCCAGGAACTCGTGGAGGCCATGAAGGAACACGAGTTGAACGGGAAGTGGCCCGAGGCACCTCTCAAGAATCTCTCGCGGCTCGCATGCATTCACGAGCGCATCGCTAAATTCTACTACTCCGAGCTGTTCGCCTCTTCTCAGGAGGTCGCCGCGCTCCTGGAGCATCTCTATCACAGCATCTCGTTGCTGCGTTACCTGACGAAGCTCCAGGCTTGGCCCCCATCCAGGGGTCAACTGAAGGGCCGGTCTCTCTCCGGCCTGCGGCTCGACCGTCTGCGCTCGCTTCGAGCAGTCTTGGAAAGAGAGGCGGAAAGATTGCTGAGCGACGTCACCTCGGATGCCCTGATCGGCTGGATCGACTGGGTCCGAAACGACGACCTGCGGCGCTTTGTCGTCGACACCTGCCTGGCCTCTGCCCAGGAAGCTCCAGCCGTGGCGGAATCCGGCCCTCAGGTGGAAGAGATCCGAGAGGAATGCCGCACACTCGACGATCGGCTCGTGGACCTCAAGGCCTACGCCCTGTGCGACAAGATGGACTATGAAGGATGGGAATTTCTGCGGCGGAGCGAGATCGCAAAAATCTGTAACCTGAATGAAGGCTCGTTCCGGGAGGATCTCGCTCAGCTCTCCGGTTCCCTCCAGGGGCTGGGCACGGAGCAACGCAAGCGGGTCGTGAGAGGCGTTTGTGACATCTGGACCTGCCTGCATCGCAACGGGGAAGTCGGCTACTCCGGACCTTCCGATCCAGACCTCAAAGCGTTCGAGAGATTCTGTTCGAGCTATCGTGAGAACGGCGGCGACGAGGCCCTCTGGATCGAGTTTCTCCGCTGCAAGGCGGACTACGGGCTGATCGGCATCAGCCCCTGGGCGGAGAGAGTCACCTCCGGGCCGGGAGAGGACATTGACGAACGTTGCCGCTGGACGATCCAAGCCTGTTCCGAAGCCTTGGAGAGGATCGACCTGCTGACCGCGGAGGAGCACGCCTGGCGGAAGTCCTACCTGCATTGCCTCAAGGCAAAAGCCTTCTACCTCCAGAGAAACTTCGAGGCGGCCTTTCCCGAAATCGACCTCGCCCAGGTGGGGGTCGCGCCGGATACCGGAACGAACCGCGCAGTACTTGCACTCGGTCTCCTGCGGCTGGCCGAGCTTCTCATGTTGCGTTCCGACCACATCTTGTCGCAGAGGGACATCCCGGAACGCGAGCCCTGGAGCCTGGCCGTGACCAGTGCCCAACGGCATCTCGTCCGGGCCAAGGACACGCTCCGGAAGGTTTCAGAGATGCTGGCCGGTGCGCGGCAGAACGTGGCCCTGTGGGCCTTGTTGTACCAGCTCAAGGGACGGCTCCAGATCGAGCACCTGCTTCTCCAGAGCTCCGAGCCCCAGAGGAAGCAAAGAGAGGAACGGGAACGTCGACGATTCATCGAGCGATTCACGCAGAGCCTGCGGGTCGCTCTCCGTGCCATCCGTCAGGGCCTGGACGTCGTTCCGCCGCTGACCGGCAAGAACGAGGGCGACTCACCCAGGAGCTCCCACCTCAACTCTCTGCTTAGGATCTGGACGGAATTGATGGTCTGCAGCGCCTATCTGACCCGCAGAGAACAGCGTCTCGGCATCGCGGATCTATGGAGGCGTTGGGATTTCTGGAACCAGGCCGCGGGAATCCGATGCTTCGACAAGGCCTCCCCGTTCTTCGATCGTTTGGATGTCAGATTTGAGCCGAAGGATTATGAAACCGGAGCGCAAGGCCGGGAGCAGGTGTTGCAATGGATCCGGGACTGTGTCGCGGCCTCCTCGACATCCCTGCTCGCAGGCGCGTTGAGCAAGAAGGACGACGCCTGGGAAACCTTTCTGGAGGAGAAGATCCGGGAGATCCCCCCTTCCCCGGTTCCCGGAGGCCCGGGATAACTCTCCCCCGGCAAAGTCAGCTTGAGGGCCCTGCTTTCTCGAGGACGAGGACCCGGCGCTTGTAGTCCAAGGTCACGCGGAAGTGGCGCAGCAGCTCGTTTCGGACGATGCCGTCGCGTTCGCTGCGAGACCGGCGGAGGCCGCAGTCCTGTCGTCGATCAAATGGATGGACGCGCCGGGGTCAAAGACGGGCGTTTCGCCCGCTAGGGCGCCGGCATCGATCAACTGGGCGATGTGGGGGTGTTTCAAACGCGCGAGGATGGTGCCCTCGCGGCGGAAGCGGGCGGCCCCCGCGGCGCCCAGGAGCGCGGCGGAGAGAAGCTTGACCGCGACCATCCCCTCGAAATGCCCGTCGCTGCGCCGCGCCAGCCAGACGCTGCCCATCCCCCCGGCGCCCAAGGGTTCTACCAGCTCATAGGCGCCGAA